>JAFHKH010000078.1 GCA_016937595.1 Pseudomonas cedrina subsp. fulgida
AGCCCGCTCCCACATTGGAGAGTCGCAGTTTTCCAGACCGTGTTTGTCAGCGAGAACCCAATGTCCCAATCCCCCCCCCAGCCAACTCGCCTACGTCCTGCACAGCCGCGCCTACCGCGAGACCAGCGCCCTGGTGGACTTCCTCACGCCTCAAGGCCGCCTGCGCGCGGTCTTGCGCAGCGCACGGGGCAAGGCGGGCACGCTGGCGCGGCCGTTCGTGGCGCTGGACGTGGAGTTTCGCGGCAAGGGCGAGTTGAAGAACGTCGGTCGCCTGGAAAGCGTCGGCACCTCCGCCTGGCTCAATGGCGAGGCCCTGTTCAGCGGCCTCTACCTTAACGAACTGTTGATTCGCCTGCTCCCCGCTGAAGACCCGCACCCCGGCGTCTTTGATCACTATGCGGCGACCCTGCTGGCATTGGCCGAGGGCCGTCCGCTGGAACCGCTGCTGCGCGCCTTCGAATGGCGCTTGCTCGATGACCTGGGCTACGGTTTCGAACTGGCCAGCGACCTGCACGGCGACCCCATCGCCGCCGACGGCATGTACCGCCTGCAAGTGGACGCGGGCCTTGAGCGCGTCTACCTGCTGCAACCCGGCCTGTTCCAGGGCACCGAGCTGCTGGCCATGAGCGAGGCGGATTGGACCGCGCCGGGTGCGTTGTCCGCTGCCAAGCGTTTGATGCGCCAGGCCCTGGCCGTGCACCTGGGCGGGCGGCCGCTGGTCAGTCGCGAGTTGTTTCGAAAGCCCTGACATCCCCGTGTATGCTGTGCACCGATTCTTTCCCTTTTCAGGAGCGCTTCCGTGACCACCAGCAATCGCATTCTTCTCGGCGTCAACATCGACCACGTCGCCACCCTGCGCCAGGCCCGGGCACCCGTTACCCTGACCCGGTCAAGGCCGCGCTGGACGCCGAAGAAGCGGGCGCCGACGGCATCACCGTGCACCTGCGCGAAGACCGCCGCCACATCCAGGAGCGCGACGTGCTGCTGCTCAAGGACGTGCTGCAAACCCGCATGAACTTCGAGATGGGCGTCACCGAGGACATGATGCAGTTCGCCGAGCGCATCCGCCCGGCGCATATCTGCCTGGTGCCGGAAACCCGCCAGGAGCTGACCACTGAAGGCGGCCTCGACGTGGCCGGCCAGGAAGCGCGGATCAAGGCGGCGGTGGAGCGCCTGTCGAAGATTGGCAGCGAAGTTTCGCTGTTCATCGACGCCGACGAGCGCCAGATCGAAGCCTCGCGCCGTGTCGGTGCGCCGGCGATCGAACTGCACACCGGGCGTTACGCCGACGCCACTACCCCGACCGAAGTGGCCGACGAACTGCAGCGCATCATTGACGGCGTGAACTGCGGCCTCAATGAAGGCCTGATCGTCAACGCCGGCCATGGCCTGCACTACCACAACGTCGAAGCCGTGGCCGCGATCAAGGGCATCAACGAACTGAACATCGGCCATGCGCTGGTGGCCCACGCGCTGTTCGTCGGTTTCAAGGGCGCGGTGGCCGAGATGAAGGCCTTGATCCTGGCTGCCACCAAGTCCTAAGCGAGCCCAGTCTAAAGCACACTGAGGAGCAAAATGTGGGAGCGGGCTTGCTCGCGAAGGCGGTGTATCAGTCAAATATGTACTCACTGACACACCGCATTCGCGAGCAAGCCCGCTCCCACAATTAAATCGCAATAGTTGAATACTTTTTGCGACCTCAGAAAGGGTGCTTCAACCAACTGACGAGCGGTGCTCGACTGCGAGGAGGCCGCCGTTCAGGTGCACTGCGACGGTGGCATGGTTAAGCTGCAGTCGGAGGGCAAGGGCAGCGTGGAATCGGTGATGCAAGGCAGCGCCTATGTGCCCTGAAACAACACGGTAAACCTAGTGCCGGCGGTGGCACAGGACGTCACCGCCACATCACCGCCATGCACCTTGGCCAGCTCGCGCACGATATACAGGCCCAGGCCCACGCTGCGCACACCGCTGCTCTGGGAGGTGCCACGGGTCATGGGTTCGAACAGCCCGGCCAGCAGCGTTTCGGGGATCGCCTGGCCATGGTTGTGCACGCTGATTTCAACAGCGCCGTCGCCCAGGCGCGACGTCACGGTAATCGGCCGCTGCAGGTCGCCGTAGGCCACGCTGTTGGCTACCAGATTACCAATGATTTGCTGCACGCGGTCGCTGTCCAGGCAGGCATCGCCCTGGCCTTCGGCCCGATGTTCCAGCATGGCCTTGGGGAAGGCCACACGCAGTTCATCGACGGCGCGGTGGATGACCGCATGCAAGTCCAGCGGCGCGACCTTGATGCTGATGCCTTGGCCCACCCGCGCCTGGGTGAAGTCCAGCAGGTCGGCGATCATGCGTTGGGCACGTTCGGAGGACTGGCTGATATGCCCCAGCAGTTGCTGCTCCTTGGCCGAGCGCTGGCCGCGGCTGAGAAAGTCCGAGGCCATGCGGATCGCCGTCAACGGGTTTTTCAAGTCATGGCTGACGATCGCCACCATCTGCTCGGCAAACAATGCGCGGCGCTGGGCGATGGCGTAGGCCTCGTTCAGTTCGGCCTGGGTTTGCTTGAGCGCCCGTTCGGTGGCGGTCTTTTCCTGCACCAGCGCTTCGGCCAGGTGCCTGGCGTTGAGCAGCTCGCGCTCGTATTTGTCGCGGTCGGTGGTGCCGAACAGCGCCAGGTCGTACACCACGCCGTCGGCCTGCTCGCGCTGGTTGCCGTTGAGCAGCACGGTCAGCTTGTGCCCGTCGCGGTGCAGGATGTCGAGTTTAACTTCGGTGATACTGCCATGCATGCGCAGCATGGGCGCCAGGTGGGTCTGGTGGAAGATGCGTCCACCCATGGTCAGCAGGTCCTGGAAGCGCTTGCCGCACAGCTCGGCCGTGCTGAACCCCAGCCATTCGCTGAAGCGCGCATTGACTTTGAGGAGGGTGCCGTCCTGCGCGGTGACGGCCAGGGCGCAGGCGGCGCTGTCGAACACGTCAGCCGGCACGCGCGGCCGCCCAGGGTGCCAGGAAGCGCTGCATGGCCGCGGCGCAGGCTTGCGGTGCGCTCATGTGCGGGCAATGGCCCACGTTGTCCACCAAACAATACGTGCTGTTGGGCAATACGCTGTGCAGGTATTCGCCCACGGCCACCGGGGCGATCAGGTCGTCGCTCGATTGCAGAATCAGCACGGGCGTCGTCAGGCCGATCACGTCCTGGCGGTTGTCCGACAAGAAGGTCACGCGTGCAAAGTGCTTGGCGATGTCCGGCTCGGTGCGGCAGAAACTCTTGGTCAGTTCCTCGCTCAGCGCCGGTTGGCCGGGCGCGCCCATGATCACCGGGGCCATGCTGCTGGACCAGCCCAGGTAGTTGCTGTCGAGGGTGTCGAGCAGGTCGTCGATATCGCTGCGCTGGAAGCCGCCTACGTAGCCGTCGGCATTGATGTAGCGCGGCGACGGGCCAATCATCACATGGGCGGCGATACGCCCCGGCGCCAAGCGGTCGGCAAGGGTGCCGATCATCGCGCTGACCGAGTGCCCCACCAGGATCACCGGGCCCTCGGCGTAGGCCTCGATGATCTCGTTCAAGTCACGGGCGTAGCCGTCCAGCGTGGCGTACTTGGCCTTGTCGAAGGCGCTGAGGTCGGAGAGACCGGCGCCCACCAGGTCATACATCACCACGCGAAAGCCTTCCAGGAATTGCGGCGCCAGGGCGTTCCACATGGCTTGGTTGCAGCCGAAACCGTGAGAAAACACCAGGGTGGAGGCCCCGGTTCCCATCACGGTAATGTTATTGCGGTGACGTAAGTCCATGGGGCTCTCAGGGCAATGGCGCGTTGCTATAGGTTGGGCAGTTTAAATAGTCAGGCGCGTTGGGTCACGTGTCATCGCGTGGATAGGTTACAGTCCACGGCTTCAGGAAGAAACTTCAGGTAACAAATATGCTGCGTTGGCCTCGGCAAGTGGGTTTGAGTCTGTTGATCGTGATGTGCGCCGCGCTGTTGATGACAGCCCAGGCCGCCACGTCGCCCCTCGGGGTCGCCCTCGATCAGCGCGTGATCGACCTCACCGGCACACTCGACAGCGGCACCACCGAGCGGCTCAAGGGCCAGCTCGCCGGCCTTGAACAGCGCAAAGGCGCGCAGGTGGCGGTGTTGCTGGTGCCCACCACGGGCGAGGCCAGCATCGAAGACTACGCCAACCAACTGTTCCGCGCCTGGAAGCTGGGGCGCAAGGACGTCGACGACGGCATTCTGCTGGTGGTGGCCAAGGACGACCGCAAGGTACGCATCGAGGTGGGGTATGGCTTGGAGGGCACTGTCACCGATCTATTGGCACATCGAATCATTGAAGAGCACATCACGCCGGCATTTCGCCAGGGCGATTACGCAGGCGGTGTCTCTGCGGGCGTGAATGACCTGGTGCTGCTGGTGGACGGCGGTGACCTGCCCGCGGTCGCCGCGTCGCAGGGCCAACTGCAGGCGTTCACGGTATTACTGGCGTTTATCCTCGGCGCCATCGGCGGCGTGCTGATCGCCGCGCGCAAGTTGGGTTGGCGTGGCGCGTTGATTGTCACGGCGCTGGGCACGGTAGCGCTGGTGGTGTTTGCCGGTGGCCGCGAATGGCCGATGTACCTGCTGGTGCTGCCCCTGACCATGCTGGTGGGCGGCGCTATCTTCGGCGCGTTGTGGCTGGCGCGCACCGCGTTCTATTGTGTGATGGGGCTGCTGGCCTACATCGTCGCGGTGGTGGTGGCCAATCGGTTTGTGGCGGTCAGCTATATCCATTGGCTGGCGTGGCCGCTGGGTGGGGCGCTGGTGCTGGGTCTGTACCTGGGCTTGTTCCTGATCATCAAGGCCTCATGGAAAAAGCGCCCGCGCTTTTTTATCCTGCGCGCGCTGGCGGTAGGGGTTATTTACGTCGCGGCCGGCCTGTTGCTGGGGCACGGTTACCAGGGCTGGCTGGTGGCGATACCGCTGGCCACCGTCGTGGCGTTTATTATTTTTGTCCAGAGCATCGCCGAGCCGGGCTCCGGTTCGGGCGGCGGCTCCGGTTCGAGCTCCAGCAGTTCCAGCTCCAGCTCCAGCTCAAGTTCCAGCAGCAGCTCATCGGGCGGCGGTGGTTCCAGTGGCGGCGGCGGCGCGTCGGGGAGTTGGTGACAGGATCCCCTGCAAGCGCGCCTACGACCCTGCCAGCCCGGACGACCGCAAACGGCGGGTTATCCTGCCCTCATCTCAAAATCTATCGCCTCCCGGTAAGGATCGCCAAGGGGGCAGATCGGCCATTACCCACTGCCTGGGTGGGTTGCCAGCTTTGCGTATTGGGATCGAAGACTTCGGCATCATCGCCTGCGGTGTGATCCAGTGGGTTGTGACGTGGCCGGTCGTTATCGATACGGGTTGCAAGCGCTTGATACGCCGACAGGTAGGGGTTGAAACCATTGACTGAAGACATGGAGTGACCTCGCTGATGGATAAATAGGCGCCCGCCGGAGCCTCAATGGCATTCAGTTAAGCGCAGATCCTCTGTGGGAGCGGGCTTGCCCGCGATAGCGGTGGGCCA
>JAFHKH010000780.1 GCA_016937595.1 Pseudomonas cedrina subsp. fulgida
ATCTTTGACTGAACCACCGCATTCGCGAGCAAACCCGCTCCCACATTTTTTAACCGCGTTCTTCCTGTTTCGGCTCGCGGATCTTGTACCAGGCCACGTACAGCGCCGGCAAAAACAGCAGCGTCAGCAACGTGGCGATGATGATCCCGCCGATCATGGCGTACGCCATCGGCCCCCAGAACACTTCCCGCGCAATCGGGATCATGCCCAGGCTCGCGGCCGCCGCCGTCAACAGGATCGGCCGGCGCCGATGCTCGGTGGCTTCCACCACCGCATCCCACGGCGTATAGCCGGCCACTTCATACTCGTGAATCTGCGTGACCAGGATCACCGAGTTGCGGATGATGATACCAATCAGCGCCAGGATCCCGAGGATCGCCACGAAGCCCATGGGCGTGCCCGTGGGGATCAACGCCAGCACCACGCCGATCAGGCCGAGCGGCGCGACACTGGCGACCAGGAACATCTTCTGCACGCTGTGCAGTTGGATCATCAGGAAGGTTGCCATCAAAAACAGCATCAACGGCACCACACTGGCGATCGGGCCCTGGGCCTTGCCGCTTTCCTCCACGGTGCCGCCGGTGGCGACCTTGTAGCCCACCGGCAAGCCGGCGCTGAATTTATCGATCTCAGGCTTGAGTTGCTTCACCAGGTCCGTTGGCTGCATCTCATCGCGCACCGCGGCCTTGATGGTAATGGTCGGCTTGCGGTCGCGACGCCACACCAGCGGCTGTTCCAACTCGTAGCGCACGGTGGCGAAGGCCAGCAGCGGAATCGAGGTGCCGTTGGGTGTGACGATCTGCAGGTTCTGCAAGGTTTCCGGGGTGCCGCGTTCGGCGTCTTCGGCACGGCCGACCACGTTGATCAGGTAGATATCGTCGTTCACCTGGGTCACCGAGGCGCCGCTGACCACGCTGTTGAGCAACTGCGCCACGTCTTCCGAGGACAGCCCCAGTTGCCGCGCCTTATCCTGGGCGATGTCGATGCGCAGCACTTTGCCCGGCTCGTTCCAGTCGTAGATGATTTCGCCCAAGTGGGGGTTTTGATCCAGCAAGGTCGCCAGTTCGATGGCGTGTTTGCGCACCTGGTCGGTGTCTTTGCCGGACACGCGATACTGAATCGGCCGCCCCACCGGCGGGCCCATTTCCAGCGGCTGCACAAAGCTGCCGATGCCGACGAAGTCATCGCGCAGGCGCTTTTGCAGGCGTGCGATCAACGCGCCGCGCTCTTCCAGGCCCTTGCTCACGATCACCAGTTGCGCGTAGTAGGGGTTTTCCAGTTGCTGGTCGAGGGGCAGGTAGAAACGGATCGCGCCCTGGCCGATATACGTGCTCCAGCGCGCAATGTCCGGGTCGTCCTTGATGATCGCTTCCAGACGGTCGACGGCCTTGCGCGTTTCGTTGATCGAGGCGTTCTGCGGCAGGTTCAGGTCGACGAGCAGTTCCGGCCGATCCGACGACGGGAAGAACTGGTTCTGCACAAACTGCATCGAGAACACCGACGCCACGAACAGCGCCACGGTGATGCCAATCGCCCACCAGCGGTTGCGCATGGCCCAGAGCATGCCGCCGTTGAACGCACGACCGATCCGCCCAGGCTCGGCATTGTGGGGTTTGACGTTGGCGCTGAGGATATGCACGCCGATCACCGGCGCAAACAGCACCGCCACCACCCACGACACCAGCATCGCCACGGCAATCACCGCGAACAGGGTGAAGGTGTATTCGCCCGCCGAGCTGGCGTTGAGGCCAATCGGAACAAAACCGGCAACCGTCACCAAGGTACCGGTGAGCATCGGAAATGCCGTGGAGGTGTAGGCGTAGGTCGCCGCCTGCTCCTTGGTTTCGCCTTTTTCCAGGCGCGTGATCATCATCTCGACGGTGATCATCGCGTCGTCCACCAGCAGGCCGAGGGCGATGATCAGCGCGCCCAAAGACACGCGCTGCATGGTGATGCCACTGTATTCCATGAACACGAACACCAGCGCCAGCACCAGCGGAATCGAGCACGCCACCACCAGCCCCGCGCGCATGCCCAGGCTGATAAAGCTCACCACCAGCACGATGATCACCGCTTCGAACAGCGCGCTGGTAAAGCCGCCGACGGCCTCTTCCACCACTTCCGCCTGGTCGGAGACCTTGTGCACGCCAACGCCCACCGGCAGATCGGCGGTGAGTTCATCCATGCGTTGGTGCAAGGCTTTGCCGAACGACTGGATATTGCCGCCCTTTTGCATGGCGATGGCCAAGCCGATCGCCGGTTTGCCATTGAAGCGGAACATCGGTCGCGGCGGGTCGACGTAGCCGCGCGTGATCTCGGCGATATCCGCCAGGCGGTAGAAGCGGTCATTGAGCCGCAGGTTGACGTTGGCCAGGTCCTTTTCCGAGGCGAACTGCCCGGAAGTGCGCACCGAAATCCGCTCCGGCCCGGCCTCGATCACCCCGGCCGGTGTCACCGCGTTCTGCGCTTGCAGGCTTTGCACCACCTGGCGCTGGTCAACCCCGAGCGCCGCCAGTTTGCGCGTGGAGAAATTCAGGTAAATCACTTCGTCCTGCTGGCCGATCATCTCGACCTTGCCCAACCCCGGCACCGAGCGGATCTCGGCGCGCACCTGCTCCACGTAGTCGCGCAACTGGCGCATCGACAGGCCGTCGCCGGTAAAGGCGTACACCGAACCGAATACGTCGCCGAACTCATCGTTGAACGACGGCCCCTGCAACCCCTGGGGGAAGCTGCCGCGAATGTCGTCGATCTTCTTGCGGACCTGGTACCAGGTCTCCGGGATGGCCTTGGCGCTGGTGGTGTCCTTGAGGAACACTAATATCGTGGACTCGCCGGCCGGGTGTAGCTTTTCACGTAGTCGAGGGCGTCGAGTTCCTCGAGCTTTTTCTCGATGCGGTCGGTGACCTGCCTGAGGGTTTCTTCCTGGGTCGCGCCCGGCCATCGGGTCTGGATCACCATGGTCTTGATGGTGAACGAAGGGTCTTCCTCGCGCCCCAGGTTCATGTAGGAAAACACACCCATCAACAGCGCGACGAACATCAGGTACCAGACGAAGGACTGATGCCTGAGGGCCCAGTCGGATAAGTTGAAGCTCCCTTTCATCGCGGGCTGTCCTCGTCGATTTTGACTTTTTGCCCAGGCTTCAGGCTGTTCACGCCAGCGGTCACGATGCGCTCCCCGGCGGTGACGCCAGCGTTGATCAAGGCGCTGTCGGCGTCACGGCTGAGCACGGTGATATCGCGCGGTTGCACGGTCTGGTTCTGGGTATCGAGCAGCCAGATACGGGTCTTGCCGTCGACCTCTTGCAGGGCGCTCAAGGGCAGTTCGATGCGTGGCGCGATGGCGGTGCTCAAGGTCACGCTGATCGCTGTGCCGAGGCGAAACGCAGGCGGTGTTTCGGTCAGGCTCAGGCGTGCGCGACGGGTGCGCGTGGCGCTTTGGGCCTGGGGTTCGATCTCGCGCACGATGGCGGTGGTCTGCACACTCGGGTCGAGTTGCGCGGCGACCAGAAACACCCCATCCGGCGGCAGGCGTTCGGCCAGGCTGGCGGGCAGGTCGATCACCGCTTCCTTGATGTCCGGGCGCGCCAGGGTGACCACTTGCTGGCCGGCAGTGACCACCTGGCCAGCCTCGGCATTCCAGGCGGTGACGATGCCGGGG
>JAFHKH010000781.1 GCA_016937595.1 Pseudomonas cedrina subsp. fulgida
TGCTCGCGAAAGCGGTCTGCCAGTCGACATTTATAGCGACTGACTCACCGCATTCGCGAGCAAGCCCGCTCCCACAGTGGTTTTGTGGTGTTCTTAGGGGATTTGTACGCCTTCGGCCAGGAGCATGTCCACCAGGCGAATCAGCGGTAAGCCGACAAGGCTGGTCGCATCCGGCCCTTCGGTGCTCTGGAACAGGCTCACACCCAACCCCTCAGCCTTGAAGCTGCCGGCGCAGTCGTACGGCTGCTCGATCCGCAGGTAGCGTTCGATGCGCTCTGCATCCAGCTCGCGCATGTGCACGGTAAAAGGAATGCAATCGACCTGGCATTGGCCAGTGCTGCTGTTGAGCAGCGCCAGGCCGGTCAGGAAGCTCACGCGCTTGCCGCTGGCGGCCAGCAACTGTTCACGGGCGTTTTCGAAGGTGTGGGGTTTGCCGATAATGCGGCCGCCCAGCGCGGCGACCTGGTCTGAACCGATGATCAGGTGTCCCGGATGGCTGGCAGCCAAGGCCCGCGCCTTTTGTTCGGCCAAACGCTTGACCAGCGCCACGGCGGACTCATTCGCTTGATGGCTTTCGTCGATGTCCGGCGAGCTGCAGATGAACGGCAGGTGCAGGCGGCCGAGCAATTCCCGGCGATAAACCGAGCTGGATGCGAGTAATAAAGGCAGCATGGGCGTCTCCTCTGGGCGGCCACGGATTCTAGCGGGGCGACCGGCTGACGCACAGGGCTGAATTTCCTTTGACATGGCCGGGTGCATCCCTATAATGCTGCGCCTATGTTGAATGACCCGATTCCACCTCACGTTGACCCGCGCAAATTGGCTGATCGTGGCACTTCCCTTCAAGGTGAATTGCCGCTGGCCGATTTGGAGAGACTCTGCGATCCGCTTTCCGATACTGTCGGTACGGTCCAGGCCAAATTCGTTTTTGAACGAGATGAACGTAAATCTGTGGTGATCCACAGCGTTATCGACACCGAAGTCAAAATGGTTTGCCAGCGTTGTCTTGAGCTGGTCACCCTGCCGATCCACAGCGAATGCAGTTATGCCGTGGTGAAGGAGGGTGCGAATACCCAGTCGTTGCCGAAAGGTTATGACGTGCTGGAACTGGGCGAAGATCCTTTGGATCTGCATGCACTGATCGAGGAGGAGCTTTTGCTCGCCTTGCCCATTGTGCCTGCTCATCATCCGGAAGAATGCCAGCAGCCGGCGGGCCTCGATGACGAGCCCGAACCGAGCGAGGACGAGGTAACGCGGTCCAACCCGTTCAGTGTATTGGCGCAGTTAAAGCGTGACCCAAACGTTTAGGAGTTAATCAATTATGGCTGTTCAGCAGAACAAAAAATCCCGCTCCGCCCGTGACATGCGCCGTTCGCACGACGCTCTCGAGGCTAGCACCCTGTCCGTGGAAAAGACCACCGGTGAAGTTCACCTGCGTCACCACGTATCGCCAGAAGGCGTATACCGTGGCCGTAAAGTGATCGATAAGGGCGCTGACGAGTAATCACTTGTCTGCTCTAGTCATCGCGATAGACGCAATGGGCGGGGACTTCGGTCCCCGCAGCATTGTCCAGGCCTGCATTGCCAGCCTGGCTGCAACACCCTCGCTGCACCTGACCCTTGTCGGTCAACCCTCCTTACTTGAAGCATTGATTGCCAGCCATCCGGCGGTGGATCGCGCGCGCCTGACGATTACGCCGGCCAGCGAAACCATCACCATGGATGAAAAGCCGGCGGCGGCCCTGCGGGGCAAGCCCGATTCTTCGATGCGGGTGGCCCTGCAGCTGTTGTGCGACGGCAAGGTGCAGGCCTGCGTCAGCGCCGGTAATACCGGGGCCTTGATGGCATTGTCGCGGTTTGTGCTCAAGACCTTGCCGGGCATCGACCGGCCAGCGATGGTGGCGGCGATTCCGACGCAGAAAGGCTACTGCCAGTTGCTGGACCTGGGGGCGAACGTCGATTGCAGTGCCGAACACCTCTACCAATTCGCCGTGATGGGTTCAGTGGCCGCCGAAGCACTGGGCGTGGCCCGCCCGCGGGTGGCCTTGCTGAATATCGGCACCGAAGACATCAAGGGCAATCAGCAGGTCAAGCTCGCCGCTGCGTTGTTGCAGGGCGCGCGGGGCGTGAACTACATCGGGTTTGTCGAAGGTGACGGCTTGTACCGGGGCGAAGCCGATGTGGTGGTGTGCGATGGGTTTGTCGGCAATATCCTGCTCAAGTCCAGCGAAGGCCTGGCGACCATGATCGCAACGCGTATCGAAGCCTTGTTCAAGCAGAACCTGGCGTCGCGCCTGGTCGGCGCCCTGGCGCTGCCGTTGATGCGCCGCCTGCAGGCCGACCTGGCCCCGGCGCGTCACAACGGCGCGAGTTTTCTGGGGTTGCAGGGCATTGTCGTAAAAAGCCATGGCTCGGCGGGTGTCGAGGGCTTTCAAAGCGCGATTGCGCGGGCCGTGATCGAGATCCAGGAAAACCTGCCGCAACGCTTGCGCGGCCGTCTCGAGGACCTGTTGCCTTAGGCGAATCGGCCCGGGAGTGCTTAAATGTGACCGGCCAGTTCAATTGACCATCCAATCTGTCAGTTTCGTTCGCGCCCACCGTAGGCGCGCGCATTTTTGACGACCAGATCATTAGGGGCTTGTTACATGTCTACATCCCTCGCATTCGTCTTTCCAGGGCAGGGTTCGCAGTCCCTCGGCATGTTGGCCGAACTGGGCGCGCAATACCCGCTGATCCTGGACACCTTCAAGGAAGCTTCCGACGCCCTGGGTTATGACCTGTGGGCGCTGACCCAGCAGGGGCCGGAAGAGCAACTCAATCAAACCGATAAAACCCAGCCGGCCATCCTGACCGCCTCGATCGCCCTGTGGCGCTTGTGGCTGGCTGAAGGCGGCGCGCGCCCGGCATTTGTTGCCGGCCACAGCCTGGGCGAATACAGCGCCTTGGTCGCGGCGGGCAGCCTGACCCTCGGTGAGGCGGTCAAGCTGGTCGAACGTCGTGGTCAACTGATGCAGGAAGCCGTCCCGGCC
>JAFHKH010000782.1 GCA_016937595.1 Pseudomonas cedrina subsp. fulgida
CTCAAACAACACCCGATGATTCAAAAAAGCCCTGGGTAAAAAACTGCCCCTGGCTCTGCACGATTCCCGCCTTGGGCTCCAACGCGCCATACACCACCCGCGCCACCCGGGAATGCACGATCAACCCCGCGCACATGCTGCACGGTTCCAGGGTTACATACAGGGTGCTGCCCACCAGCCGGTAGTTGCTGATGGCCTGCGCCGCCGCGCGGATGGCGACCATTTCGGCATGGGCGCTGGGGTCATTGCCGCTGATCGGGCAGTTGAAGCCACGGCCGATGATTTCGCCGTCCTGCACCAGCACCGCGCCCACCGGCACTTCGCCCAAGGCGGCGCCTTGGGCGGCCAGGGCCAGGGCTTCGCGCATGAAGTCCTGGTCGCGGCTGCGGTCGATAATCGCGGTGGGGCGAAACTGGCGCATCACGCCACCTCGATGGCGGCCATCAGGCCGGTTTCCATGTGGTCGATCACGTGGCAGTGGAACATCCATACCCCTGGGTTATCCGCCACCAACGCCACGCGCGCGCGCTCGTTCTTACCCAGCAGATACGTGTCGGTGAAGTACGGGATCACCTTGTGGCGGTTCGAGGCGATCACTTTGAAACTCATGCCGTGCAGGTGAATCGGGTGCTGGTATTGGGTCATGTTTTTCAATTCGAAAATGTAGCTCTTGCCCTTTTCCAGCTTGGCGATGGGGCGGTCGGCGCAGGTTTTGTCGGTGATGTCCCAGGCCTTGCCGTTGATTTGCCAGAGGCTCGGCGGCTTGCCGTTGTCGACATTCACCGACACAGAGCCAACCCATTCGAAATTGAAGTTGAGTTTCTCGGCATTGGCCAGGTCCGGCTCGCTGATCGGGTTGGCGGGCAGTGCCGGCGGCCACTGCGTTGGTGCATCGGTGCTGGCCACCGAACGGAACGTGCCGAGGCGCACCGGGCCGTTGCGGATCGACAGCTCTTCGCCGGCCGGCGGGGCCTTGATCGCCAGGCAGATACGCATGCCGGGGCCCAGCCAGTATTCCTTGCCCAACGGGCGCGGCTCGATGGGGTTGCCGTCCAGCGCGTAGATCTGCGCTTCGACGTCCGGAATATTGATGCGGTAGGTCAAGGTGTTGTCGAGGTTGAGCAGGCGCACGCGGGTAATCTGCCCGGCGGGCAGATCAATCACCGCCTGGGACACGCCATTGATCGTCGACAGCCGCCCGGCGGTGCCGCCCCGCGCGGCTTCACGGGGAATGCTGAAGGCGACGAACGCACCCTCCTCGTCCACGTGCCAGCTTTTCAGGCTCAGGGTACGTTCGTGCTTGAAACCGGTGGGCTCGCGCTCTTCGATGATCAGCGGGCCCACCAGGCCACGGCCAAGTTCCTCGCTGCTGTTCACATGGGGGTGATACCAGTAGCTGCCGGCGTCCGGCACACGGAATTTGTAATCGAAGTATTCGCCCGGCAGTACCGGCAATTGCGAGACGTAGGGCACGCCGTCCATTTCCAGCGGCAGGCGGATACCATGCCAGTGGATGGTGGTGGCGACCGGCAGGTGATTGATAAAGCGCACCCGCAGCCATTCACCCTGGCGCACCCGCAACTCGGTGCCGGGCGCCGAAGGGCCGAACGCCCAGGCTTGCGTCTTGTGCCCCGGCACCAGTTCCACGTCCAGCGGCGCGGCGATCAGCTCGTAATCATGCCCGGCCTCGGCCTCGGCGACTTTCCCCAGCCAATAGCGGTAGGCGCCACCGGCCCCCACACCTACTACGGCCAGGCCTGCAAGACCACCCAGGATTTGTCGACGGGAAAAGGATCGGGACACAACAACCTCGCGTAGCTGCCGCAGGCGCAGGGCCTGCAAAGGGCAGATACGATACACCTGCAACGGCTAAACAGTAAGGCTTCGCATTGCCGCATTGCCGCATGGCTGAATTCTGGAATTCGCTGCGGACCCAATGTGGGGAGCGGGCTTGCTCGC
>JAFHKH010000783.1 GCA_016937595.1 Pseudomonas cedrina subsp. fulgida
GGGCGCTGATCGCCCCCTGGCAATGCGCGCAACGGCCACGGAGTAACAAGTAACTGAGCAGGGGAATATTTTCCCAGGGGCGTATCGGATGGTTGCAGTGCGGGCAGCAGGAATTGGGCTGCATGAGGTTGTAGGTCGGCCCGGCGGGCTCGGCAGGCAGGCCGAGTACCTCATGGGCCTGGGCACGCCATTCCCGCTCGAGCATTGTCGGCAGGCGCCAGACCACGACGTTGAGAAAGCTGCCGACGATCAGCCCCATTACCGCTGCCATCACGACAAAAGCCCACGGGTATGCAACCAGCAACAGGTTCAAAACGCGCTCCCCAGTTGGAAGACCGGCAAATACAGGGCGATCACCAACGCGCCGACAATGCTGCCCAGAACCACCATGATCAGTGGCTCCATCAGGCTGGTGAGGTTATCGACGAGGTTGTCCACGTCGGCCTCGTAATGGTGGGCGACTTTTTCCAGCATGCGGTCCAGCGTGCCCGATTCTTCGCCGATGGCGGTCATCTGGATCGCCATGGCGGGGAACAGGCCGCTGGCGAGCATGGATTGATTCAATGGCATGCCAGTGGAAACCTCGTTTCGCATATGTTCGATTGCCTGTTTGAACGGCCCTGAACCCACGGCCCCGGCGACCGAGTCCAATGCCTGCACCAATGGAACGCCAGCGGCAAAGGTGGTGGAAAGCGTGCGGGCGTAACGGGCCACGGCGGATTTGCTCAGCAGTTTGCCTGCCAGGGGCGTTTTCAACAAACCGGTGTCCACCCAGAGACGCAAGCCCGGCAGGGTTCGATAGGCGTGACGCAGCCCCATGCCTGCCGCCGGAACGCCGAGGGCCAGGACCCACCAGGCGCGTTGCATGAATTCGGACAGGGCAATCACCTGCAAAGTGAAAGCGGGCAGCTCGCTGTCGACTCCGGCGAACAGGTTCTGGAACTGCGGCACGACGTGGATCAACAGCACGCCGGTGACAAGGCCGGCCACCACCAGTACTGCAATCGGGTAGGTCATGGCTTTTTTGATCCGGGTCCTCAAGTGCTCGGTCTTTTCCCGATGGAGTGCCACGCGTTCCAGCAGCGTTTCCAGCGCCCCGGCCTGTTCGCCGGCGGCCACCAGGTTGCAATACAGTGCATCGAAATAGCGCGGCTGTTTGCGCAGTACTTCGGCCAGGCCGGAGCCGGCGGCGATGGCCTGCTTCAAGCCTTGTACCCGTTCACGCACGGCTCGGTTGTCGAAGCCTTCGCTGATGATGTCGAAGGCTTGCAGCAGGGGAATGCCGGCTTTGAGCAGCGTGGCCAGTTGGCGCGTGAACAGGGTGATGTCCGTCGATTTGATCGACGGTGCCAGGCTTCGCAGTACTGGAAATTGCTTGCGTACCTGTTCGGGGCTGATGCCTTGCCGGCGTAATTGCGCCTTGACCAAGGCCAGGTTGTGCCCCGTGATTTGCCCGGACACCCTGCGGCCTTTGCGGTTGATGCCTTCCCAGGCGTAAAGCGTCGAAGCGTTGTCCATGTTTCGGTTCCGCACAGAGGTCGTCGAAGATTTATAGCGTAGTCAGGTGGCGGATTCGGGCAGGCCGGCAGCGCCGGATAAAATGTCAGAATATGCGTCTTGTGCGCGATCGAGCGCTTGCGGATGAGTACACTGGCGCCGCTGCACAACACGGGGCGCAGGAAGCGCCTTGTCATGAGTTCTATCCTGGAGAGTGAATGTGATACGTCAAAAAGGCTTTACCCTGATCGAGCTGTTGATCGTCGTGGCAATCATCGGCATCTTGGCCACCATCGGCCTGCCGATGTACACCACCCACCAGGCCAAGGCCAAGTTCACCGCCGGCCTGGCTGAAATCACCGCATTGAAGCCCGGCTATGAAGACACCATCAACCAGGGCACTGTTCCCACCCTGGCCCTGATCGGCGGCACCAGCCCGACCGCCAATTGCAGGATCGACGTGGCAGGCGACGTGGCGACGGGGGCGGGTTCCATCAGCTGCGAAATACTCGATGCACGGCGCCGGTGCTGGGCAAGATCATCAGCCTGACGCGCAGCGCCACCAGCGGTTGGAAATGCACCACCACCGCGGACGCAAAATATGTCACCAAGGGTTGCGGCGCCGCCGGCGCATAACTGCTTAACCCTCCACAGGGAAGTTGAGGTGGTCGATGACGCTATCCGTTCAGCAACGTGGCGGTATTTTCCTGGTAGTCGTGGCGTGCCTGCTGGTGTTCGGCATTTGTGCACCGTTCAGCGGCCATGATTGGCAGCGGGTGATGCAGATTGCCATCGGGGCTTGTGCGGTGCTCTACGGGCTGTCAGTCGCGCGCATTGAACGGCTGGTCGACCGGCCTACCGCACAGGGGCTCGCGCTGATTGTCGTGCTGGGCCTGACGTCCGCAATGCTGGCCGGCCAGCCGCTCTGGGCGCTTGCCGAGGTGGCGTTGTTTGT
>JAFHKH010000784.1 GCA_016937595.1 Pseudomonas cedrina subsp. fulgida
TCACCGACGACTGGAACCTGAGCGCCCAATGGGAAGAAACCGCGTACGGCCATCCGTTCTCCAGGCGCATCATTGGCAACGCCCTGCTTGCCTACCTGCTATGCCAGGGCTGGGGCAACCAACCCGACGTGTTTGGCGAGCTGATCGGCCAAACCCAGGCCCTCACTGCGAAGCTGCAGGCCAACCACCTGGACGCCGCCGCGCAGGATGAACTGCTCGAGGCGCTGCTGAAATTCCAGCGCTGGCATTACGTATTGCCCACCACTCCCGCCCTGGTGGTGCTCGACACCCGCACCCGGCGTTGGCGCAGCGAGTTCACCCTCAAACAACCGTCCGGCCTGCTGGACTGGGAGGCCCTGAGCGAACTGCAACAAGAACTGCTGGACCACCCCTCGGCGATTATCGTCTCGCCCGCACCGATCTTTGGCGTCAAGCTGATCGAGACCGTGCAGAAAGTCTTCAGTTGGTGCGGCCATCCCTTGTTGGTGGATGCGGAAAACTGGATGGCCCATCGCGGCG
>JAFHKH010000785.1 GCA_016937595.1 Pseudomonas cedrina subsp. fulgida
TTGCTTTGAGCATTGCGGTCGCTTAATTGACTGGCATTGGGGCTTGCTACTGCGTTGGTGTAGGCTCATCGGCCGCGAACGCCGCTGAAAGCACAAGGATTGCCCATGACATTGACCGTCAACACCCTGCTCGACCTGGCCATGGCAACCCGATCAACGCCGAAATCAGCGCGCGCCTGCCGGACCTCGGCGTGGAACAGTGCTTTCTCACGGCGGGCTGCCTGTTCCAGGCGGTGTGGAATCATCAGTCGAACCTGCCGGCCGCCCAGGGCGTCAAGGACTACGACGTTTTCTACTTCGATACCGACCTGTCCTATGAGGCTGAGGACGCGGTGATCCGCGCGGCCGAGGCGCTGTTCCAGGATCTGGGCGTCAGCGTCGAAGTCAAGAACCAGGCGCGGGTTCACCTCTGGTATGGCGAGCGGTTTGGCCGCCTGTATCCGCAGTTGCACACGGCCAGGCAGGGTATTGATCGTTACCTGGTCGCGGGCACGTGCATCGGGTTGGAGATTGCCACGGGTGAGCTGTATGCGCCGTACGGGTTGGCGGATGTGGCGCAGGGCGTGCTGCGCATCAACCCGCTGCATGCGCAGCCTGCGTTGTTTGCGAAGAAGGCGCGCAGTTACCAGGCGCGCTGGCCGTGGCTGAAGATCATCGAGCCGGGTTCAGCCGAGTAACCCGCCCACTGCACCGCAGCCGGCCACGACCAGCCAGGGGGGCAGCCGGCCTACCGTCAACGCTGCCAGGGCGAGCAGCGCCAAGGCGAAGTCCGCCACGCTAAAAATCGCGCTGGTCCACACCGGCTGGTACAACGCCGCGAGCAAGAGCCCCACCACCGCCGCGTTCACCCCTGCCAGTGCGGCCTGAATGCGTGGGCTGCGGCGCAGGGTTGCCCAGAAGGGCAGCGCGGCCATCACCAGCAGAAACGACGGGGCAAAGATCGCCAACAGGCCAACCACGCCACCTAGCCAGCCCGTCGGCGCATGATTCATCGACGCGCCGAGGAAGGCGGCGAAGGTAAACAACGGGCCCGGCACGGCTTGCGTGGCGCCGTAGCCGGCGAGGAATACGTCATTGCTCACCCATTGCGGTGGCACCACCTCGGCTTGCAGCAGCGGCAGCACCACATGGCCACCGCCGAATACCAGCGAGCCGGTGCGGTAGAACGCATCCACCAAGGCCAGGAGGGGACTGTGCAGCCAGTCGGCCAGGATCGGCAGACCCGCCAGCAACACCCCAAACAACCCCAACCACAAGGCGCCTGCGCGGCGGCTGATGGCGATCGGCAGCGCGTCATGCTCGGTACCCGGCAAGGGCTTGAACAGCAGCAGACCGGCCACGCCCGCAATGGCGATTACCCCCACCTGACCCCAGGTAGACGGCTCCAGCAGCGCCGCGCAGGCTGCCATCAACATCAGCGTAATACGTGCCACGCCCCGGCACAGGTTGCGCGCCATGCCCCAAACGGCCTGGGCCACCACCGCCACGGCCACGACTTTAAGGCCGTGCAACACACCGGGAAAAATGGCGTTGCCGTAATGGGAAAGGCCCATGGCGAACACAATCAAGGCGATGGCCGACGGCAGCGTAAAGCCGGCCCAGGCCGCGGCGGCGCCACCGTAACCGGCGCGGGACAGGCCCAGCGCAATGCCCACTTGGCTGCTGGCCGGGCCGGGCAAGAATTGGCACAGCGCGACCAGGTCCGCGTAGCTGCGTTCACTGAGCCAGCGCCGCCGGGTCACGAATTCGGCGCGAAAGTAACCCAAGTGGGCGATGGGCCCGCCGAACGAGGTAAGACCCAGGCGCAGGAAGATGAGGAATACCGACCAAGGGCTGTCGGAGTGGGAGGCGAGCGTGTTGGCCAAGGTCGGATCTCGGTGGCGGGCTAAGCTGCGTGGAGGCGGTTATCGGCACCCTAACCAATTTTGATGACGCGCAGAAGAGGCGGCATTTTTTGGCCCTCATTGAATTTTTTCGCTCGGGTTCGAGTCATTCAAGCAGAGCGTTGCTTTCTACCCACTCCACCTCAAGGACCGACGATGACCTTCTTTATCTTCCTGCTCGCCTGCGCCGCCGCCGCCAGCACCGGCATTATCTTCAAGCCGGGTGCCTGGTATGAATCCTTGGTCAAACCCAACTTCACCCCGCCCAATTGGCTGTTCCCGGTGGCGTGGACGATCATCTACCTGCTGCTGGCCTGGGCCGGTTATCGCCTCAGCCTGATCCCGGGCAGCGAAACCGTGCTGGCCTTGTGGGCGGCGCAGATCGCCTTGAACACCCTATGGACGCCAGTGTTTTTCGGCGCCCATCGCATCCTGGCCGGGATGGTGATTATTACGCTGCTCTGGCTCACCGTGGCGGCGATGGTGGTGTTGGCGGTGCGCCTGGACCTGCTCACCGGCTTGATCCTGTTCCCGTACCTGGCGTGGTTGTGCGTGGCGGCGGCGTTGAATTTCTCGATCCTGCGGAATAACCGCTGATGGCCCATAAACCCTGGCCCGCCAGTGAGCCTGAACTGGCCGAGATGCGCCGCTTCAACCAGAAACTGGCCTGGTTGCCGCGCTTCAAGATCCGCAATCGCGTGACGCCGCGTTTGATCCAGGCGCTGCTGCGCGTCAGCCAAACGATCAAGCGCGCACCTGCGGCGCAAGTAAAGCGGGTGAACGGGGTCCCTGTGCGCATCCTGCGGCCAAGCCGCAAGCCCAAAGGCGTGGCGCTGGACATCCACGGCGGCGGCTGGGTGATCGGCAATGCCCAGATGGATGACGACCTCAACCTGGGCATGGTCAACGCGTGCGATGTGGCCGTGGTGTCGGTGGATTATCGGCTGGCGGTCGACACGCCGGTCGAAGGGCTGATGGACGACTGCCTGACGGCCGCGCGGTGGTTGCTGACCACCGATGAATTCATCGACCTACCGGTGTTCATCGTCGGCGAATCGGCCGGCGGGCATTTGGCGGCGGCCACCTTGCTGGCCTTGAAACAATGGCCCGAACTACTCAAACGTGTGAGCGGGGCGGTGCTGTATTACGGCGTCTACGATTTGACCGGCACCCCCAGCGTGCGCACGGCCGGGCCGGACACTTTGTTGCTGGATGGGCCGGGCATGGTCGAGGCGCTGCGCATGCTGACGCCGGGGCTGAGCGATGATGAGCGTCGCCAGCCGCCGTTGTCACCGTTGTATGGCGACTTGAGCGGGTTGCCGCCGGCGTTGATGTTTGTGGGAGGACTGGACCCGTTGAAGGATGACACGCTGTTGATCACTGAGCGATGGGGAGCGGTAGCGGACGTGGAGACTTATCTGTTGCCGGAGTCGGCTCACGGATTTATTCACTTTCCGGTGGCGATGGCGAGGGGAGTGCTTGCTTACAGCCGGCAGTGGATTAGTCGTTTTATCGAGGCTGCACCTTATGCAGGCGGAAAGTCTTCATAGGATTTTGGAAGATATCCCCAAATCCTCAGTACATCCGAGCGCACTTCAAACTCGAAGCCAATTTGCGCGATGGCCTGCGATATTTCGTCGGTATGGTCAATTTCGTATTATTTGCCGCGCTTGCCAAGTTTCTTGCCGTTATGGCGGCCAGGATGATCTTGCGGTTTTCCGCGTTCTGGCGCGCGTCGGCCATGGGTAATTCAGTCATCTTCAGCCTTTCTGGTCACATCCGCGACGGAGACCTTCTTGGCCGCGAGTTGGGTCAGTCTTTTGGCGAGTGACTTTAGCAGGTGAATGGCGCCTGCATCGTAGTCACTAAACTGAAGAGCTGCGGTTTCCCGTTTGTTCCCTATGGCGATGATCAGTTCCATCGACCTTTTTGTTGCGCTCAGGCTTTAATGATCAACCCGTGCCACACAATTTTCGCCTCTTCCTGCGACGTAAACACCCGCACCTGCGGGGACCAATAGGCAAAGACGATGGCTTCGGGCGCTGTGCTTGGCTGGGGCCAGGTATTGAGTAACACGACCGTCGTGGATTGCATGTGCAGCTCTGGTTCATAAAGGGTAAGGGCGCAGGTATATCACGTGACGCCGGCCAGCTGAATCTCCAGCGTAGAGGCGGCTTCCAATGGTTATCTTCGCTACGAGTGGATACCTTCGAATTGACCGCAAGTATCGGATAGCCACAGGTGTCCAGGTTCCCGCCTTATAGAGGCTCACCCCCTGCAGGCACTTATCATGAATTTTCGCATTACCGGTCTTGCCCCCGACCCATTCCGCCGTTTTTTCGGCTTGCCCGACGCGGAACTCGCCGTGCTCGGGATCAAGCGTTACCGTGTTGACAGTCAGCCAGGCTTTCCTGATCGCATAGAGATGAAAGACGCCGACATCGGGCAGAGCGTGCTTTTGCTCAATCACGTCAGCCAGCCTGCACACTCGCCGTACCGGGCCTGCCATGGGATTTTCATCCGCGAAGGCGCGACGCAGGCCTATGATGCGGTTAATCAGGTACCAGAAGTAATGCGCATCCAGCTGCTGTCCCTGCGGGCGTTTTCCGAAGAGGGGATGATGCTCGATGGGGAGGTTGTGGAGGGGCAGTTGGTGGAGCCTGTGATCGAACGCATGTTGGCCGATCCGGCGGTCGGTTACCTCCATGTGCACAACGCCAAGCGTGGGTGTTACTCGGGGCGGATAGACCGGGCGTAGGGCGATTGAACTGGAAATATGATCGAGTGGTCAGGTTATTCAAAGATTCCTTTCCCTGATAAGGACTCCACCATGCACGAATACACGCTCAACTACCTGTTCAACGGCGAACCCCGTACCCATGTCTTCGAACTCAAGCAGCCCGAGTTGCCTGTGCAGGAGGCCGCGTTGCATTTGCTGCAATTGCATTTTGGCGATGCGGAGAATGGTTTGATTCTGCCTCCTGCGGATGCGACGCCGGAGGAAGTTCTGGCGCAGGCGAAGGTGGTAGGGATTACGCAGATCGAGGTTGTATGAACGACAGTGATCAAATGTGGGAGCGGG
>JAFHKH010000786.1 GCA_016937595.1 Pseudomonas cedrina subsp. fulgida
GCGCCGGACATTGCGGCCGCCGCCAGGTTACTCAAAGACACCGTTTTCCCGAATGTGCGCTGAGCACTGACCAAAAGAATAATTCAAAGGAGTATGAATGTGACTGCGCTAAACCTGATTCCAGGCCAACTGACCCTTGCCCAACTGCGAGCCATCTACCAGCAGCCGGTAACCCTCAGCCTGGATGACAGCGCCACGGCGCAGATCGACGCCAGTGTGGCCTGCGTGGAGCAGATTCTCGCCGAGAACCGCACCGCCTACGGCATCAACACCGGTTTCGGCCTGCTGGCCTCGACCCGCATTGCCAGCGCTGACCTGGAAAACCTGCAGCGTTCCCTGGTGCTGTCCCATGCCGCCGGTGTCGGTGAGCCGATCAGCGACGCGCTGGTGCGCCTGGTCATGGTGCTCAAGGTCAACAGCCTGAGCCGTGGGTTTTCCGGGATCCGCCGCCAGGTGATCGACGTGCTGATCGCGCTGATCAACGCCGAGGTGTACCCGCACATTCCGCTGAAGGGCTCGGTCGGTGCATCCGGCGACCTGGCGCCGTTGGCGCATATGT
>JAFHKH010000787.1 GCA_016937595.1 Pseudomonas cedrina subsp. fulgida
GGTATTCGTATTCGAACACCCGCACCACTTCCGAGGCGTGCCAGGAGGCAGCGGCCACGCCATCGGACGGCCCGCTGAAACGTCCCAGGCGCTCTACACACTCAAAGAAGCCGGTACGCGGCAGGCGACTGGCACCCTGGCTGATCACAAGCGAGCTGCGCAACGGCTGCTCGGCCTTGGCGTCCAGCGCCGCCAGGTGCTCCAGAGCAGCGGCCAGGGTTTGCATGGCCGGCGTGGGGAACTGCAGGCGCTCCAACAACGCGCGGTAGGTCAGCAGATGGCGCTGGCGGCGCGCCTGATCCAGCTCGTTGAGCAACCCATCCCAATGTTGACGGCTGATCCGTAGGCTCAAGATTCATCCCTCCACCCTGCAACACCCAGCTCCCAGGCCAGGCTGCGGCGAATCGCGGCATCCGGCTGGCGTTCACCGCTTTCGATCAATCCGAGATACGAAGGGCTGATCCCCACGGTGCGCGCCAGGGTCTCGACGGCCAAGCCCTTGGCCTCGCGCAAGCCGCGCAGGTCTGCGAGCGGGCGCAGCACCTGATCGGAGGCGGCCTGG
>JAFHKH010000788.1 GCA_016937595.1 Pseudomonas cedrina subsp. fulgida
GGCGTTCCTCGCCCAAGACCAACTGTTGGTTGCGTTTGTCCCAGGTGACGGCTTCAAACGCTTTGTTCTGGTCCTTGGACGGGCCCAGGTCATACACCGGGAAATCAGCCTTGTTCAAGTGCTGGGTGGCGGCATCGACCTTGACGATGGACAGGCTGTGCTGGCGCTCGTCGACCACCGCAACCAGGCCATTTTCCATCACCGCCACGCCTTCCGGATTATCCCAGCCGTTGAGCGGCATCTTGCGCAACACCTCGCCTTGCAGGCTCAACTCGACGAGGAACGGGTTCTTGCCCATCACTGAAAACAGGGTTTTGGTCTGAGGGTTGTAGGCGATATCGGACGCTTCGTCCTTCTCCATCCCCGGTAAAAGCTTGCCATCGATGACCGCATGGTAGTCCGGGAGCCACACGCTTTGCTGGCGCTCGGCGGAGGTCTCAAAACCTTCGAGCACCCACAGTACGCCGCGATCGTCCCAATGCATGATCCAGGCAATGCCATACACGATCACGCCGGTCAGCAGCAGCCAGGAATACCAGCGCAGTGCAAAACGGGAACGCGGCTTGGGTGTGGCGGAGGGCAGAGGCACGGCCATTGGGCGCTTTTTCCGGAAAGGCAGCATTAGGGGGGATAGCACAAGGCCAAGGATTATCCGGATGGCGTGTGAAAAAAA
>JAFHKH010000789.1 GCA_016937595.1 Pseudomonas cedrina subsp. fulgida
GTCCAGGATGGTCGCGGCATCAGCCGCGACACCCAGGCGCAGGTCGACCTTCAGGCGCGCCAGTTCCAATTGGTACCAGCGGGTGATACCGGCGATCTGGTCACGCTGCGGTGCCTTGGAGGCGGTGGTGATCTGCCCGCCGATAAACTCTTTCTTCTCGAACAGGGTCACGTCGTGGCCACGTTCGGCGGCGACACGCGCCGCTTCCATCCCGGCCGGGCCGGCACCGACCACCACGACTTTGCGCTTGGGCCCGGTGGACTTCTCGATGATGTGCGGCACGCCCATGTATTCACGGGACGTCGCGGCGTTCTGGATGCACAGCACATCCAGGCCCTGGTACTGGCGGTCGATGCAATAGTTGGCGCCGACGCACTGCTTGATCTGGTCGATCTGGCCCATCTTGATCTTGGCGATCAAGTGCGGGTCGGCGATGTGCGCACGGGTCATGCCGACCATGTCCACATAGCCGCCTTCCAGAATGCGTGTGGCTTGGTTCGGGTCCTTGATGTTCTGCGCGTGCAGTACCGGAACCTTGACCACTTCCTTGATCCCGGCCGCCAGGTGCAGGAACGGCTCCGGCGGGTAGCTCATGTTCGGGATCACGTTGGCCAGGGTGTTGTGCGTATCGCAACCCGAACCCACCACACCGATGAAATCGAGCATGCCGGTGTCGTCGTAATACTTGGCGATCTGCTTCATGTCCTCGTGGGACAAGCCGTCCGGGTGGAACTCGTCACCGCACAGGCGCATGCCCACGCAGAAGTCGTCACCGACCTCGGCGCGCACGGCCTTCAGGACTTCCAGGCCGAACTTCATGCGGCCTTCAAAGCTGCCGCCCCATTCGTCGGTCCGCTTGTTGACCCGCGGGCTCCAGAACTGGTCGATCATGTGCTGGTGCACGGCGGACAGTTCCACACCGTCCAGGCCACCGGCCTTGGCCCGGCGCGCGGCCTGGGCGTAGTTGCCGATCACGCGCCAGATTTCTTCCGGCTCGATGGTCTTGCAGGTGGCGCGATGCACCGGCTCACGCACGCCGGACGGCGACATCAGGGTCGGCCAGTTGAAGCCGTCCCAACGCGAGCGACGACCCATGTGGGTAATCTGGATCATGATCTTGGCGCCGTGCTTGTGCATGGCGTCGGCCAGGTTCTGAAAGTGCGGGATGATGCGGTCGGTCGACAGGTTGACCGAGGCCCACCACTCCTGCGGGCTGTCGATGGCCACTACCGAGGAACCGCCACAGATCGCCAGGCCGATACCGCCCTTGGCTTTCTCTTCGTAATACTTCACATAGCGGTCAGTGGTCATGCCGCCGTCGGTGGCATACACCTCGGCGTGGGCGGTACTGAGCACGCGGTTGCGGATGGTCAGTTTGCCGATCTGGATCGGCGCAAACATTGCTTCGAAAGCCATGGCACGGTCCTCGGCTTACAACGGCTTGACGGTGAACAGGCCGTCATCGTGGCCCTCTTCGGAGCCTCCGTAGACTTGTTCGGCTACAGTGCGGATCTTGCTGCCACGCGCTTGAAGGATCTGGTCCATGGCGCCGGCAAACCAGCCGGTGAACATGTAATCCACTTTGCGCCCGACCTTGCCGTACACATAGACGAAGGCCGAGTGCTCGAGCTTGACGCTGGCGGTGCCTTTGTCGAGGTCGATGTCCTGGATCTTGAACAGGCCCCAGCCGCGTTGCGACAGGCGCTTCATGTAGTGCTCGAACACCGCGACGCCTTCCAGGCCGTGGCATTCGGCTTCTTTTTCACACCAGTGCCAGGCGGATTTGTAGCCGGCTTTGTAAAGGATCTCGGCGTAGGCGTCGGCGCCCAGGACCTCTTCGATGCCCATGTGGTTGTTGACGAAGAAATGACGTGGCACGTACAGCATCGGCAGGGCGTCGGAGGTCCAGACACCGGTTTCGCTGTCGACTTCGATTGGCAATTGCGGGGCGATCTTGGCCATGGAAATTTAACTCCAGAAAAATTCGTTAGGGTAGTGCACAGGGATGTTTGGCTTATTCGCCCCAAACGTCCTTCAAAACGTTGACCCAGTTCTCGCCCATGATCTTGCGCACCACACGCTCGGGGTGGCCGCGCTTGAGCAGGGTCTCGGTGAGGTTGGGGAACTCGCCCACGGTGCGGATGCCCAGCGGGTTGATGATCTTGCCGAAGCTGGTCAGGCGGCGCGCGTAACCCTTGTCATGGGTCAGCATTTCGAAGAAATCCTGGCCATGGCCCTGGGTGAAGTCGGTGCCGATGCCAATGGCGTCTTCGCCGACGATGTTCATGGTGTATTCGATGGCTTCGGCGTAGTCGTCGATGGTCGAGTCGATGCCCTTGGCCAGGAACGGCGCGAACATGGTCACGCCGACAAAACCGCCATGATCAGCGATGAACTTGAGTTCTTCATCGGACTTGTTGCGCGGGTGCTCTTTGAGCCCGGACGGCAGGCAGTGGGAGTAGCACACCGGCTTTTTCGATTCGAGGATGACTTCTTCGCTGGTCTTGGAGCCACGTGGGACAGGTCGCACATGATGCCGACGCGGTTCATCTCAGCCACGATCTCGCGCCCGAAGCCCGACAGGCCGCCGTCGCGCTCGTAACAGCCGGTACCGACCAGGTTCTGGGTGTTGTAGCACATCTGCACCACACCCACGCCGAGCTGCTTGAAGATCTCGACGTAGCCGAGTTGGTCTTCGAAGGCATGGGCGTTCTGGAAGCCGAAGATGATGCCGGTCTTGCCTTGTTCCTTGGCCTTGCGGATGTCCGCGGTGGTTTTCACCGGGATCACCAGGTCGCTGTTCTCACGGATCAGGGTCTGGCTGGCCACGATATTGTTGATGGTGGCCTGGAACCCTTCCCACACCGACACCGTGCAGTTGGCGGCGGTGAGGCCACCTTTGCGCATGTCTTCGAACAGGTCGCGGTTCCACTTGGCAATAATCAGACCGTCGATAACGATGCTGTCGGCGTGCAACTCGGCTGGGCTCATCAGGCGTCCCCTTATTTTGGCGATTCATGCGCCGAATCGTCTGCCGGCGCTTTGGGGCCAGCATATGCCCAGGGGCAACCTGAACCGGGTGCAAAAACGACAGGGGAATTGCCGAAAGCGTCAATCCACGACAAAGGCTGTTAAGAGAGGTCTGACGGGTGGCTGTTCTTTGTCTGACGCTTGAGCCAGAATTCCCGCATCACCTGATATGAGACGGCGCAATGAAATCGATTTTCCTGGCTTTGGCACTCATCGCAACCGGCGTCCACGCGGCCGAAGACACCGACAGCACGCCGTGCGACGGCATCGAAAACGACAAGCAAACCCTGGAATGCGCCTCTTACAACAAGACCACCGCAGAACAACTGCTCAAAGACAACTACCAGGGCCTGCTCGAACGCATGGGTTCGATCTATGGCAGCGACAAGAGCAAACTGGCGGACATAACCGCTCGTCTGAAGGATGCCCAGCAGAAGTGGGAAAAACTGCGCGACGCCGATTGCGCGGTGGATACCTTCCCGGCGGTGAACGGCAGCAAGGCCTATGCGATTGCGCAAAATGATTGCCTGGCGCGGATGAGTGATGAGCGGTCTGAGTTTTTGGAGTCGATTGGGCAGGAGTAAGCGACAATCCCCTCCACTTTTAATCTGAACCAAGGCTATTCATGAGCATTTGCGGTATCGAAATCAAAGGCAGCGAAGCCATCATTGCCGTCGTCTCCCTGGACAATCAGGCGCTGACCCATGTTGCCCTGGCGACCAAGAAAATCGCCCTGGAAGACGATGATGAGGCGGCCAACGTCAAAACCTTCGCGGCTCAGGTGAAAGCGTTTGTGCAGGAACACGCCATTGAACGCATCGCGATCAAGAAGCGCAGCAAGAAAGGCGAATTCGCTGGCGGCCGACCACCTTCAAGATTGAAGGTGTGTTTCAGTTGCTGGAAGGGGTTGAGGTGACGCTACTGTCGCCGCAGACCATTAATGCGCAGAACAAGAAGTACAATTTTGACCTGCCGGCGACGCTGAACAAGTATCAGCATGAGGCGTTCAAAACGGCATGCTCGGCCCTGGTAAAAAAATAAGCCACACTGATATCCCCTGTGGGAGCGGGCTTGCTCGCGAATACGGTGTGTCAGATACAAATTCTTTAACTGACACACCGCATTCGCGAGCAAGCCCGCTCCCACATTTGATTCGAGTGCACTCAGGAATTAGCGCGGTGACCGTGCAATCGCCAATCGTGAAACTGAGATTTATACCCAATTATGGAAACGACTATAAATTATAGTCGGCCCTATAATTGGCTAAAAAATAATCAAACCACCTCCCGTCGCCGATCCTCCCTCGGGCACTTGGCAAACCTGGCCCGGTAACTTCGGGTGAAATACGACGGCGACTCAAACCCGCACGCAATGCTCACTTCCAGCACGCTCATATCGCTTTGACGCAATAACTGCCGGGCTTTTTCCAGGCGCAGGCCGAGGTAGAAGTTGCTCGGGGTGTCGTTCAAATGCAGGCGGAACAGGCGCTCCAGTTGGCGGCGTGTCACCTTGATCGCTTCGGCCAGGGCCAAGGTGCTCAGGGGCGGTTCGGTGTGCTGCTCCATTTCGCCGATCACCTGCACCAGCTTTTTGTTGTTGATGCCATAGCGCGTGGCGATTTGCATGCGCTGGTGGTCTTTGCGCGGGCGGATGCGCCCGAGCACGAATTGTTCGGAGACCTGGATCGCCAACTCGGGGCCGTGGGCCTGGGCGATCAGGTCGAGCATGAGGTCGATGGAGGCAGTGCCGCCGGCGCAGGTGATGCGGCGGCGGTCGATCTCGAACAGTTCCTGGGTCACGCTCAGGTGCGGATACGACTCCTTGAAGGCATCGATCGCTTCCCAGTGCAGGGTCAGGCGGTGGCCGTCGAGCAGCCCCGCTTCAGCCAGCACGCAGGCGCCGGTGTCGATAGCACCCAGGGTCACGCCATCGTGGTCGAGGCGGCGCAGCCAATGCTCCAACGCGGGCGTGGCGAACTGCAGCGGTTCGAAGCCGGCAACCACCATCAGCGTCGCGCCCTTTTTCAGCGGTTCCAGCGCGGCGTCGGCGTTGACCGACATGCCATTGCTCGCCAGCACCGCGCCGCCATCGGCGCTCAAGACATGCCAGCGGTACAGCTCGCCGCGAAACCGGTTGGCCACCCGCAGCGGCTCCAGGGCGGAGATAAAGCCGATGGCCGAGAACCCCGGCATCAGCAAGAAATAGTAATCCTGGGACATGGTGGCGCTCTCGCACGACGGGCAGCGTGGCACTGTGATACTCCCGTTCTCGGGCGGATTCAAGAGGGCAGGTCGCTGCAGTGCAAGAGCGGGTCGCCGCCGTGCGCTTTGTCGCCCCCTGGCTTGCGTAACTTGGCTGCACGGCGCACAAAGACGCCGGACCCCACAATAACGACCTGCCGAGGGATCCACCATGAATCGACTGATCAGCCGCTGCGTACTCGCACTCAGCGCCAGCGCCATCTTGAGCACCCACGTACTGGCCGCCGATGCGGCGTCTTGCCAGAACGTGCGCATGGGCGTGGTGAACTGGACCGACGTCATCGCCACCAGCGCCATGACCCAAGTGCTGCTCGACGGCCTCGGCTACAAGACCAAACAGACCAGCGCCTCGCAGCAAATCATCTTCGCCGGTATCCGTGACCAGCGCCTGGACCTGTTCCTCGGCTACTGGAACCCGCTGATGACCCAGACCATCACGCCATTCGTCGACGCCAAGCAGGTCAAGGTGCTCGACAAACCGTCGCTGGAAGACGCCCGTGCGACCCTCGCCGTGCCCACTTATCTGGCGGACAAGGGCCTGAAAACCTTCGCCGACATCGCCAGGTTCGAAAAAGAACTGGGCGGCAAGATCTATGGCATCGAGCCGGGCTCGGGCGCCAACACCCAGATCAAGGCGATGATCGCCAAGAACCAGTTCGGCCTGGGCAAATTCCAACTGGTGGAGTCCAGTGAAGCCGCCATGCTTTCAGCCGTCGACCGTGCGGTAAGGCGCAAGGAGCCCGTGGTGTTCTTCGGCTGGGCGCCGCACCCGATGAACGTGAACATCGCCATGACCTACCTCACCGGCAGCGAAGACGCCCTGGGCCCGAACGAAGGCAAGGCCACCGTGTGGACAGTCACCGCCCCGACCTACGCAGAACAATGCCCCAACGTGCACAAGCTGCTGACCAACCTGACCTTCACCGCCGCCGACGAGAGCCGGATGATGCAGCCGCTGCTGGATCATAAAGACCCTATCGAGTCCGCCAAACAGTGGCTCAAGGATCATCCGCAAGACCAGGCGCGCTGGCTCGAAGGCGTGACCACCTTCGAGGGCAAACCGGCGGCGGCCAACCTGCAACTGACCAGCCAATAACCCTTTTCAACCACCGTTTCGCGTCATTTCCGACCGCGAAAGGGACCACTACGCCTGTAAGGAACCGCCTCATGAACCACGACGTCATCATCACCTGCGCACTCACCGGTGCTGGCGACACGACCAGCCGCAGCCCGCACGTGCCGGTCACTCCCAAACAAATTGCCGCCGCCGCGGTGGAGGCCGCCAAGGCCGGTGCCACCGTGGTGCACTGCCATGTGCGCGACCCCGAGACCGGCAAGTTCAGCCGCGACGTGGCCCTGTACCGCGAGGTGATGGAGCGCATCCGCGAGGCGGACATCGACATCATCGTCAACCTCACCGCCGGCATGGGCGGCGACCTGGAGATCGGTGGCGGCGAGAACCCGATGGACTTCGGCCCCAACACCGACCTGGTCGGGCCGCTGACGCGACTGGCCCACGTCGAGGAGCTGCTGCCGGAAATCTGCACCCTGGACTGCGGCACGCTGAACTTCGGCGACGGCGACACTATTTACGTGTCCACCCCGGCGCAACTGCGGGCCGGCGCCAAACGCATCCAGGAACTGGGCGTCAAGGCCGAGCTGGAAATTTTCGACACCGGCCACCTGTGGTTCGCCAAGCAGATGATCAAGGAAGGCCTGCTGGACGACCCGCTGTTCCAACTGTGCCTGGGCATCCCCTGGGGCGCGCCGGCCGATACCACCACCATGAAAGCCATGGTCGACAACCTGCCCGCCGACGCAGTGTGGGCCGGCTTCGGCATCGGCCGCATGCAAATGCCGATGGCGGCGCAAGCCGTGTTGCTGGGCGGTAACGTGCGGGTCGGGCTGGAAGACAACTTGTGGCTGGACAAGGGCGTGCTCGCCACCAACGGCCAACTGGTGGAGCGGGCGAGTGAAATCCTCAGCCGCCTGGGCGCACGGGTCATGACCCCGGCGGAAGGCCGAATCAAGATGGGCCTGACCCAGCGCGGCTGATCCACTGCCGAAACCGGATCAAAACTGTGGGAGCGGGCTTGCTCGCGAATGCGGTGTATCAGTCAACAAATATTTAACTGACCCACCGCA
>JAFHKH010000079.1 GCA_016937595.1 Pseudomonas cedrina subsp. fulgida
CTGATCCACCGCATTCGCGAGCAAGCCCGCTCCCACATTGGTTAGTGGTGTTGGAGAGATTTCAGTATGGCTTCGATCTCCTCAAACCCCGGCCGCGCCAGCACATCGGGCTGACAACAGCTTTTCTGCAGCGCCACCAGCGCGTCACCCGCCTGTTCCTCAACCCGCTCCAACAACTCCCCCAGCAATACCCCGAACGCGCGCACTTCAATACGTTGCAACGCTCGGGTTTCCAGGGTATCCGCCGTGGCATGAAACGACGCGGCGCCAAAATCCCCCAGCAGGCAATCGCCTGCTTCGTTCCACAGGATATTGTGCCCATACAGGTCACCGTGGGTGATGCCGTGCCGGTGTAGATGCGCCGCCACCGATGCGATGCCCCGCGCCATGCGCAGCGCCACATCAAGGCTGAAGCGGGCGTTCGGCGGGTAGATGTCGCGGGTGCAGGAGGCCAGGCTGGGCAGGGCCGCGAGGTTGCGGTAGCTCGGGTCGATCAGGTCCATCACCAAGGCGGCCTGGTCATCGGGGTGGCCGACCACGCGGCCTTCGATCCTGATCAGGTTGGGGTGCAGCCCGGCGGCAATGCAGGCTTGCATTTCGTGCAACGGTGAGCCGTCGCTGGTGATGGTGCCCTTATAGAGTTTGACCGCGACGGGTTTGCCTGACGGTGTCCACAGTGCTTTGCGGATAACGCCCGAAGCGCCTTCGCCCAAGACTTCGGCCAGCGCCAGCTCGGCCCAGGGAATATCCGCGGTGGCCTCATCGCCCGTGGTCGTCACCGCCATTTCCAGCGGATTACCGGCATAGGCCAGCCAGGTCAGGCGCGGCAACGCCAGCAACCAAGCTGGCAACCGCGTGAAGCGGTTGGAGGCAATGCGCAGCAATTCGAGGTTGTGGCAGTTGGCCAGGCTTTGCGGCAGATCCGTCAATTGGTTACCGGCCAGCATCAGCTTTTGCAGCAGCGGCCGTTCGCCCAACTCGCGAGGAAGCTCGCTGATGCGGTTATCGGTCAGGATCAGCCAGCGCAACCGCGGCGGCAGCGCGGCGGCAGGCACCTGGCTGATCTGGTTGGCCTTGAAGCCGATCATGCTCAGTTGGGCGCACTGGCCGAGGCTGGCCGGCAGCTCGGTGAAGCGGTTGTCCGAGCAGAACAGCACGCGCAGGTGCGCCAAGCGGTGCAGGTCATCGGGCAGGCTGTTCAGGGCGTTACCGCTGAGGTTGAGAATTTCCAGGGAGTCGGCCAGTTCGAATATTTCCCGGGGAAATTCGGTCAGCCCGCAGGACAGGTCCAGGCGCGTGATACCGGCCAATTGGCCGGCCTTGAGTTGGGCGAGGGTATTCATCAACAGCGCGGTCACTCGGCAAGGGGAGCATCAATGGCGCTTATGATACCGGGTCTGGGGCCCTCTGTTGCAATTGGCCGAGCCGGCTGGCGGTGCGCGCGAGGTCGATGGCCTGGCCGCTCAAGGCCAGCTCGAGGGGTTGTTCACCGAGCAGAATCAAGTGCTTGTCGCGGTCGTAGAGCACGTCCACCAGGTTGATAAACCGCTGCTGCACGGCGATCGGGCACTGCGCCAGCTGCGGCAGGCCGTCGATGATCCACTGGTCGTAGTCCTGGCACAGCAGCAGGTAGTCCATCACCGCCGTCAACTGTTCGCACAGGTCAGTGAAGGTGAAGGCAATGGCACGGCCTGTATGGCCGCGGCACGTCAAGGTTCGGTTGCCCACGGGCAAGGGCTGGGGCGGGCCGTCCGTGGCGGGAAGACCGAGCGCCGTACGCTGGCTGGCGGTCCCCGGCCACACGTATTGGCCTGAGGTGAAACGTTGCGTGCTCCGGGCCTGGGGCAGGCTGCGAAAATCCTCGGGCGAGTTGACTTCCAGCACCTGCATGCGCGCGGCGATCAGGTCGATCACCGGCTTGAAACGTTCGTGGTACAGCGGGTTGGGCAGCAATGCGTGCGGCGCATAGTTGGACGTCACCAGCACCAGCACGCCGCGCTGGAACAGGGCCTTGAACAGGCGCGTGATCAGCATGGCATCGCCGATATCGTGGACGTGGAACTCGTCGAAACACAGCACCTGGCAGTCCGCCAGCAACTCATCAAGGGTCACGGCCAGAGCATCGTCCTGCTCGCGGTGCTTGAACATGCCCTGATGCAGGCGTGCGAAAAAGTCGTGGAAGTGCACGCGTTGCTTTTCAGCCATGGGCAGTGCCTGGAAAAAGCCATCCAGCAGCCAGCTTTTACCACGCCCCACGGGGCCATACAGGTACAGGCTGCGTGCAGGTTCACCCGCGAGCAACTGCTGGGTTTCACCGGCCAGGGCTGCAATGGCGCGGATTTGACCAGGACTCAGGGTATAGCCTTGTTGTTCAGCTTTGTGTGCGAAGAACGCAGGGATCGAGGCGTCGCCGAGGGTGTCGGTTTTTTTACCGAGCAGGCGACGAATCAGGGAAAGCGCTGCCAATGCGAGTCACTCTGTCTGTCGGCGGACGCCCACTTTAGGGTGTCGCGTGGTTTGATCAACAGAGGAGGGAGCGGCCCTGCCTTGAACCCCGACCGCTAGAACGACAACATCGGCGGGGTGGGCTGGCCCACCGGGCTGACCACCGCATAGTTGTAGCCCGCGCCGGACCAGTATTGAGCCTGCAAACCATCGGCACTGCGGCTGCCACGGGGCAGGAAACCGTTTTCCGGGCCCGGTGGACGAATGTAGAAACTGATGCGCCGCCCTTGCGGGTCCTCGTACAGCACCATGGCCGCGGCGCCTTGCTCGGTGGTCAGCAAGCGCCCGCTGACCGGGGTGAACCCGGCTGCGCTGAGGTCGGGCAGGCGGTGCGCCTGGCTGAAGTAGCGATCCAGCCAGGCTTGCATCGTGCCGCTACCCTGGCCCTTGTAGTCGGCCGGCATCACGCCGTCCTGGGCAAACAAGCGAAACGCCTGCATCGCATCGGCCATCGGCAACAGCGCTGGCTGGGTGGCTTCACGGGCGTGCCAACCCCCGACACCGCCGAGGCTGACCGCGATCAGCAACACGGCGGCCGTGGCGAAGTGGCGCGCGACTGGCGCTTGAGGCGCTGACGGATCAGCGCCGGGTCCAGGTCGGGGTTGGCTGGCTGCTGCAGGGCGCCGCCCAACGCGGCGCGCAGCAATTGCGCGTCGTGCTGCCAGGCATGGACCTGGGCGGCGACGTCCGGGTGGGCGGCCAGGTAAGTTTCTAGCACGCGACGATCACTCTCCAGCAGTTGGTGATCGACGTAGGCATGCAAATCGCGTTCGCTGGGGGGCAGGCTGATCATTTGAGTATCCGCAGGGAAGGGCTGGCAATTTCGCCATCACTGAGTTGACGCAAGGCTTGCCGCGCGCGGGACAGGCGCGACATCACGGTGCCGATGGGCACGGCAAGGATTTCGGCCACCTCCTTGTAGCTCATGCCCTCGACCGAGACCCACAGCAGCAGCGCGCGCTGCTCGGCGTTGAGTTGATCGAAGGCTTGCAGGGTCGACTGGGCGATCACGGTGCGCTCGACCGACGGCTGCGCATCGTCACGCCCGGTGAAGAACTCCAGCATGCGTGCATGGCGCCGGGTGCGACGGTGGGCATCGAGGAACTGCCGGTAGAGGATCGAAAACAGCCAGGCGCGCAAGTCGCCTTCGACGCGTTTTTCGGCCCAATGGGTGATCGCCCGTTCCAGGGTCGATTGCACCAGGTCGTCGGCGCTGCTGGCGTTACGGGTCAGGGAGGCGGCAAAGCGCCGCAGCCTGGGGATGAGTTCACGTAACGGTTCGTCGAGTTCATGCATGGGAGCGGGCTGTTCACTACGCTGGGACTAGGGAGACGACTGGCGTGAGCGGTTATTCCCGACCTTGGAAAATAAATCCAGGCCGAGGGAATAGAACCGATCGGCGTTCGTCTTAATGCTCCGACCTTATGTTCACCCCTAAGGCCTATGGCCCTGGAGCTCCATCATGGTAGATCACTCTTCACCGCCCCGTCCTGCGTTGAGCACTGCGAGCCTGATCGCGCGCCTGGCGGGTATCGGTGCCGTGGTTGCGGTTGTGGCGGGGGCATTTGCCTACGTCAATGGCACCCTCGACCCACAACGCCTGCGGCCGAAAACCCTGGTCAATGCCCTGGAAACCAACAATGGCGTGCACCCCGGCTTCCGGCGTAACCATGCCAAGGGCGTGTGTGTGGCCGGGTATTTCGAGAGCAGCCCCGAGGCCCGTGCGTATTCCAGCGCCCAAGTGTTCAGTGAGGCCAAGACGCCGCTGATCGGCCGGTTTGCCTTGCCCAGCGGCAACCCTTATGCGCCGGACAGCAGCGTGCCGATCCGCAGTTTCGCCGTGCAGTTCACCCAGGCCAACGGCCAGCAGTGGCGCACCGGCATGAACAGCATGCCCGTGTTCCCGGTGGGCACACCTGAAGCGTTCTACCAGATGCTCAAGGCCGGCGCACCGGACCCATCGACCGGCAAGCCGAACCCCGCAGCGATGCCAGCGTTTTTCGCCGCGCATCCCGAGACCGCGCAGTTTTTGGCCTGGGTCAAGACCGCCAAGCCTTCGGCCAGTTATGCGACCGAAACCTACAACGGCATCAACGCCTTTTACCTGGTGGGCGCCGATGGCAAGCGCCAGGCCGTGCGTTGGGGCGTGGTGCCCCAGAGCCAGGATGCCGCGGGCGATACCGCCCCGGCCGGGAGTGATTTCCTTGAAAAAGACCTGGTGCAGCGCCTTGCCGCCGGGCCGCTACGCTGGCAACTGAACATGACCCTGGCCAACCCCGGCGATCCTCTGGATGACGCGAGCAAGGCGTGGATCGGCGCGCATAAAGTCATCAATGCCGGCACCCTGGTGTTGCAAAGCAGCCAACCGCAAGCGGACGGTGATTGCCGCGACATCAACTTCGATCCGCTGATCTTGCCCAGTGGCATCGAAGCCTCCAACGACCCGTTGCTGGCAGCACGTTCGGCGGCGTACGCCAGTTCGTACCTGCGCCGCGCCGGTGAAGTCAGCCCATTGCACAGCGCCCCCCAGGAGTCGAAGCCATGAATGCTCAACCACGGTTTTTCGCGCCCCTGGCGCGCCTGTTGCACTGGCTGATGGCGTTGATGATCATCGCCATGCTGTTTATCGGCGCGGGCCTGGCGGCTTCTGTTTCAGAGCGGCATGAATGGCTGATCCACCTGCACAAGCCGCTGGGGATCGCGATCCTGGCATTGGTGATCGTGCGGCTGGTGGTGCGCTTCTCCACGCGCCAACCGCCGTTGCCCACTGACTTGCCGCTGTGGCAGGTGTTGGCGGCCAAGGCGTCGCACCTGGTCTGTATGCCTTGATGCTGGTATTGCCGTTGCTGGGTTGGGCAATGATCTCGGCGGCGGGCGACCCGGTCATGCTCAGCAGCTCGGTGCAGTTGCCGGCGCTGGTGGCGGCGAATGCGCCGTTGTTTGCGCTGCTGCGCAAGGCGCACGGGTATCTGGCCTATCTGCTGTTCCTGACGGTGTTGCTGCACCTGGCGGCGGCGCTATTTCATGGGTTGATCCGCCGCGACGGGGTGCTGCAAAGCATGACCGGCAGCAAGGACTGAAACGGTCTTGGAGGGCAGTGTGGCCAGCCAGTAGATCAACGCGAGCAGGTTGATCGCTGCACCGAGGCCACACACGCCGAGCCAACCGCCCCAGGCATACATGGCCGTTGCACTGACCGAACCGAGTGCGCTGCCCACCGAGTAAAACAGCATATAACCGGCCACCAGGCGACTCTGGGCGTCGGGGCGCACGGCGTAGATCAGGCTCTGGCTGGTGACGTGCACAGCTTGCAGGCCGAGGTCGAACACGATCACACCGAGCAATAATGCCCACAGCGACGACTGGGTAAAGCCGATGGCCACCCAGGACAGCAGCATCAGCAGCAATGCCGTGCCGCTGGTCCATTGGGCCAAACCCTTGTCGGCCAGGCGTCCGGCGCGGGCGGCACCCAACGCGCCGGCGGCACCGGCCAGTCCGAACAGGCCGATCTGCGTGTGCGACAGCGACAGCGGCGCGGCGCTCAAGGGCAACACCAGCGGCGTCCACAGGACGTGCCGGCGGCGAAAGTCAACATCGCCAGCACGGCGCGGTCACGCAAGACTTTCTCCTCCTTGAACAAGCTGAACACCGAGCGGACCAGCGCGCCATAGGTACCGGTGGCGCGGGGTTGCTCGGTGTCCGGCAGCACCCGCCACAGCAGCAGGGCCATCAACAGGGTCAGGCCCGCCGAGAGCAGGTACACCGAGCGCCAACCCGCCAGGTCTGCCATGGCCCCTGAAACGCAGCGCGCCAACAATAAGCCCACCACGATTCCGCTGGTGACCAGCCCTACCACGTGGCCACGTTGTTCGGGCGATGCCAACTGAGCCGCCAATGCCACCATGACCTGGGCGACCACCGCCAGCAGGCCGGTGAGCGCCATGCCCGCCAGCAGCCAGAAGCTGTTGGACGACAAGGCCACCACCAGCACGGCCAGGGTAGAGAGCAGCAGTTGGGTGACGATCAGCCTGCGCCGGTTGAGCAGATCCCCCAAAGGCACCAGTAATAACAGCCCCACGCCATAACCGACCTGGGTAAGGGCGATGATGATACCCACGGTGGCGGGGTCCATGGCGAAGGTCTCGGCCATGGCGTCGAGCAAGGGCTGGGCGTAGTAAACGTTGGCCACCGACAGGCCACAGGCGATGGCGAGCAGCAACACCACCGCGCCGCTCAAGGGAGATGACGACATGCGGACAATCCTTTCTTTTTTGGTTTTAAAATGAAACCAGTTGTACGATAGGGATTCCGGTTTTATATTGCAACCACATTATTGATCGACGACAGGCAACCCCCGATGGTCAAGCTCACCCGCTTTGAAAGTGCCGAATGCCCGGTGGCGCGTTCGCTGGATGCGATTGGCGACGGTTGGTCGTTGCTGATCATCCGCGATGCGTTTGATGGCATGCGGCGCTTTGGTGAATTCCAGCGCAGTTTGGGGATGGCCAAGAATATTCTGTCCACGCGTTTGCGCAGCCTGGTGGCCCATGGGGTGCTGGAGGTCGTGCCGGCGTCGGATGGCAGTGCGTATCAGGAATACGTCCTGACCGAAAAGGGCCGCGGGCTGTTCACTGTGATCATTGGGCTGCGTCAGTGGGGCGAGGGGTTTTTTCTATGGCGCAGGCGAAGCGCATTCGGTGATGGTGGACTGCGCCAACGGCCAGCCGCTGCGAGCGCTGGAGCTGCGCTCGGCGGATGGGCGGCTGCTCGGGCCGGAGGATTGCCGGCGGGTGCCCGTTGAGCCACACAAAGCTTGAGGGTGTACTGCTTTTATGTGGCGAGCGGGCTTGCCCGTGATAGCGGTGGGCCA
>JAFHKH010000790.1 GCA_016937595.1 Pseudomonas cedrina subsp. fulgida
CTGGTTGCCGCCGGACAAGCTGGAGATGCGCGACTGCGGCGCGCCTTTGACACCCAGTCTCGCCACCGCCGTGCGCGCGAACTCACGCAGCGCGGCAGGGAACACCCAGCCGCGTTTATCCAGCAGGTCGGTGTTGCCGTAGATCAGGTTGTCTTCGATGCGATGTTCCACCACCACGCCTTGCTGCTTGCGGTCCTCGGGTACCAGCACCACACCGGCCTGGATGGCCTCGAATGGCGAGCGCAGTTGACGCACCTCGCCATCGAGCACCATATGCCCGCGGATGTCCTGGGCCGCGCCGGCAAGGGTGCGCACCAGTTCGGTCCGGCCGGCGCCGACCACACCGGCAATGCCGAACACTTCACCGGCGCGCACGCTGAAATCGATGCCGTGCAGGGCGAATTCACGGCAACTCAAATCCTTGACCTGCAGCATCACCTGCTCCCGCGGCGCCTGCAGCGCGGGGAAAATCCGCTCCAGGCTGCGCCCGACCATCTGCTCGACCAAT
>JAFHKH010000791.1 GCA_016937595.1 Pseudomonas cedrina subsp. fulgida
AAAAAAATACCTCGGCATCACGAGCGGCGGGGCCTGCTGAAACGATGCAGTGGGGCTGGAATGATCCTGTGCCAGCTTAATGGAAAAAATATTCCACCTGAAAAATATATGGAATAAATATTGATTGGCGCCGCTGGACGTTCTAGTCTGCTTGCACCAAGAGCGTTTGCCGTCGCCACGGCGGCACAGCGCAGGCTGATAAAAATAACAGGAGCCAGCATGGGCCAGACTCGTTTTGCCAGTGGGCGTCAATTGGATCTGATTTGCCTCGGGCGCCTGGGCGTCGACCTTTACGCACAGCAAGTGGGCGCGCGGCTTGAGGACGTTGCAAGCTTCGCCAAGTACCTGGGCGGTTCCTCCGCCAATATCGCCTTTGGCACCGCAAGGCTCGGCCTCAAGTCCGCCATGCTGAGCCGCGTCGGCGACGACCATATGGGCCGCTTCCTGGTGGAATCCCTGGCCCGTGAAGGCTGCGATGTCAGCGGTATCAAGGTCGACCCGGAGCGCCTCACCGCCCTGGTGCTGCTGGGCCTCAAGGACCGCGAAACCTTCCCGCTGGTGTTCTACCGCGAAAACTGCGCCGACATGGCCCTGCGCGCCGAAGACATCCGTGAAGACTTTATTGCTTCGAGCAAGGCGTTGCTGATCACCGGCACGCATTTCTCCACCGAGGGTGTCTACAAGGCCAGTCTCCAGGCGTTGGATTACGCCGCCAGGCACAACGTCAAGCGCGTGCTGGATATCGACTATCGCCCGGTGCTGTGGGGCCTGGCGGGCAAGGCGGATGGCGAGACGCGGTTTGTCGCCGACCAGAATGTCAGCCAGCACGTGCAGAAAATCCTGCCACGTTTCGACTTGATCGTCGGCACCGAGGAGGAATTCCTGATCGCCGGTGGCACTGAAGACCTGCTCGGCGCCTTGCGTAAAGTGCGTGAACTGACCCCGGCAACCCTGGTGGTCAAGCTCGGCCCGCAGGGGTGCACGGTGATCCACGGCGCCA
>JAFHKH010000792.1 GCA_016937595.1 Pseudomonas cedrina subsp. fulgida
CCATTTGAATGCTCTGTAAACCCACTTTCACCCGAGGTGCCCATGCCTGACTCAGTGCCACAACGTGCCGATTACCCTCACTTCCAGCCGATCATTACGCGGTGGCACGACAACGATGTGTATGGTCATGTGAATAACGTGACCTATTACAGTTTTTTCGATACGGCAGTGAATACCTACCTGATCGAACAGGGCGGGCTGGATATTCATGACGGTGAGGTGGTGGGGTTTGTGGTGAGTTCAGCGTGCGATTATTTCGCGTCGATCGCTTTCCCCGAACGCATCGAAATCGGCCTGCGCGTGGGCAAGTTGGGCAACAGTTCGGTGCAGTATGAATTGGCGGTGTTCAAGGCCGGCGAAGAGGAGGCCTGTGCGGCGGGGCGCTTTGTGCATGTGTTTGTGAACAGGGCGACGAACCAGCCGGTGACGATTCCGGGGCCGTTGCACGAGGCGTTGCAGCGGCTGGTGGGGTGACCCGATCCCACAAACACCTCGGACCTAATGTGGGAGCGGGCT
>JAFHKH010000793.1 GCA_016937595.1 Pseudomonas cedrina subsp. fulgida
AGTCCTGCATCCAGCGGATGTTGTGCGCCAGGGCATCACGGTGCAGCACCAGGGCGGGCAGGCTGACGTCGCGGACCAGATGGGCACCGACGGCGGCGGCACCCTTTTCAACGGCGTTGATGGCAGACATGGAAAACTCCTATTCGTTGATGCGCCGGGCCAGGTTGTTGGCGCTGTCGATCAACACCCGGCGATAGCTGTTGTAGTGTTTGAGCGCATCGGCACGTGGGGCGACGATGCACAGGGTCGCAATGCTGACGCCTTGCGCGTCCCGCACCGGGGCGGCAAAGCAATGGGTAAAGGTGTCGGCCACACTGTCGAAGGAAAAGAAGCCATCGAGGCTGGCCTGACGGATTTGCGCCAGGAAGGTGTCCAGTGCCAGGCGCTGGCCGTCCGGCAGGATAAAGTCGTCGGGGTCGATCAGATCGACGATCTGCTGATCGCTCAAATGCCCCAGCAGCAAGCGCCCGGAAGCGGTCCAGGGGATCGGCGCGTTTTCGCCGATGTCCGAGGAAATCCGGAAATGCCGCTCGCCTTCACGCATCAGCGCCACCGTGTATTTGCGCCCGTTGAGCAGGCACATCTGCGCGGTTTCGTGGGTCTGGCTGACGATTTCCTGCAAGGCGTGGTCGGCCTCGCGGGTCAGGTCGAAATGGCGCAG
>JAFHKH010000794.1 GCA_016937595.1 Pseudomonas cedrina subsp. fulgida
CAACGGGCGACAGGTTTCGCCTTCGGCCAGCGCGGTCTGCTCGGGCACCTGCACGTGGCCTTGATGCTGGTGCACCTGGCCGAATTCGACGAAACCCTGGCTGGCGTAGAGCGGCGCGCCGGCCAGGGTTGCGTTGAGCAGTGGCGTACGCGACTGGCAGGCCTTCAGGGCCGACTCCATCAAGCGCCGGCCGATGCCCTGGCCCTGGTAGTCATCGCTGACGATCACCAGGCCGATGGTGGCGTAATCGCCTTGGGGGCAGGTGAATGCCGTGCCGATCAGGCGCTCGCCATCGAGGACCACAAAGCCGTCGCTGACCCGTTGCAACATCGCCCAATCTTCCTCGCGATGAGGCCATTTGAGTTGCACCGACAAGGCATGCGCAGCCGGCAGGTCGGCCGCTGTCATTGCGCGGTAAAGGTAATCGGGGTGAGCCATGGCGGGCCTCCATTGAGCAGGTGGTGAGCGGCATTTTGAATGCCTGTATCCCACCTGGTTTCAGGGCTGGCAAGAGGGCGCGCCGTATTCGGTAGATTTGCGATGCGGGAGGGTGATGTCACCATAGTTACTACTAAATTCCAGGCGGCGCTCAGCAGCAAATGCCTTGCGGTGCAGGTGCCGGTTTCTTATGTCGATCCCGGTTCAAATGTGGGAGCTGG
>JAFHKH010000795.1 GCA_016937595.1 Pseudomonas cedrina subsp. fulgida
GCATGTGGGCGACCATCCGGGGGGATGATATTGCCGGGGCGCAGAGGCCGGGTTGCGGGCAGTGTGGTTCAACCCGACGGGCAAGGCGTGGGAAGGGGATAAAGCCCCGGATGCACAGATTCGCAGCCTGACGGAGTTGCCGGAGTTGCTCCAAAGCTGGCAGTAACACCGAGATCAAAATGTGGGAGCGGGCTTGCTCGCGAATGCGGTCTGTCAGTGACTACTGTGCTGACGGAGACACCGCATTCGCGAGCAAGCCCGCACATTGGCCGGCGGCGGCCTGTAGGAATTTATTCCAAACATGAAAAAACCCGCAGCGACGGCGGGCTTCCTCTTACAAGCAGGTGACTGACCTTAAATAGGTCGGCTGCCGTACTTGTTGTCCGGCTTCTTCGGTGGGTCCGCAACCACATTGGGCTCGACTTCGACCACTTTGCCGCCTTTGGCGAGGAATTCTTCCATCGCACGGGCCAGGGCATCGCGCTCTTTGTTCTTGGCCTCAACGCTGGGCAGTTCGTCTACCGAAACAGCAGCCTTGGCCTTGCCTTTGGCTTTGGGAGCGGCGTCATCGGCAGCACTGTCATCGAGGTCTTCAGCAACGTCATCAGCCGCCACTTCAAGACTTTCTTCAGTGTCCTCGTCGTCACCCACTTCAAGGTCGTCGTTTTCCAGATCATCGTCGCTCATGTTCTACCTCATGACTTGCGAAAAGCAGATTAGTTATAGCCCAGCTTCACCCTCTGTCGAGGCCGCCGGAAAAAAATCAATATCCACCGGATTTCCAGTGGCTTATGCCTCGTCACCGTGCAAGGTAGCGAGGACTCTACGGGCACCGCCATGATCGCGGTGCTCGCCCAGATAAACACCTTGCCAGGTCCCCACCGCCAAGCGGCCGGCCTTGACCGGCAAACTCAGCTGGCAGCCCAGGAGACTGGCCTTGAAGTGCGCCGGCAGATCGTCCGGACCTTCGTCGTTGTGTTCGAACCCTGCACGCCCTTGCGGCACCAGCGAGTTGAAAAAACGCTCGAAGTCACGGCGAACCGCCGGGTCGGCATTCTCGTTGATCGTCAACGAGGCCGAGGTGTGCTGCAGCCACAGATGCAACAGACCCACGCGACACGCCTTTAATTCAGGCAGGCCGGCCAGCAACTCATCGGTCACCAGGTGAAAGCCCCGAGGCTTGGCCCGCAGGGTAATCAGGGTCTGTTGCCACATACAGTTCTCCGCCCATCGGCGCGCATTCTAGCGTGCTCTGGGAAAAAACAAAGTGCCGAATACGCCTACATGCCTGTAAGACATTCGCACGTTTGAAAGTGCCGTGTGTATCCCATCACAAATGCCGCGTAAAACCGGCACACAGTGTTATGACTGACAAACGCCAGACAAAAAAATGCCCGGCAAGCCGGGCATTTTTTTTCGCGTACTTACAAGTTGTAGCCGCGCTCGTTGTGTTGCGCCAGGTCGAGGCCGACAGCCTCTTCCTCTTCGGTTACCCGCAGGCCCATGACCATGTCCAGCACCTTGAGGATGACGTAGGTCACGATCGCCGTGTAGATCACCGTAAAGCCCACGCCTTTGCACTGGATCCAGACCTGTGCAGCGACGTCCGTCACGGTGCCGAAGCCGCCCAATGCAGGCGCTGCGAACACACCGGTGAGGATCGCACCGACGATACCGCCGATACCGTGCACACCGAATGCGTCGAGGGAGTCATCGTAGCCCAGCTTGCGCTTGAGGCTGGTTGCGCAGAAGAAGCAGATCACACCGGCAACCAGGCCGATCACCAGGGCGCCCATCGGGCCCACGGTGCCAGCCGCCGGAGTGACGGCAACCAGACCGGCCACCACACCCGAGGCGATGCCCAGTGCGCTTGGCTTACCGTGGGTGATCCACTCGGCGAACATCCAGCCCAGCGCTGCGGCAGCGGTGGCAATCTGGGTGACCAGCATCGCCATGCCGGCAGTGCCGTTGGCCGCCGCGGCGGAGCCGGCGTTGAAGCCAAACCAGCCGATCCACAGCATGGCCGCACCGATCAGGGTGTAACCGAGGTTGTGCGGCGCCATTGGGGTGGTCGGGTAGCCTTTACGCTTGCCGAGCACGATGCACGCCACCAGGCCAGCCACACCCGCGTTGATGTGCACGACGGTGCCGCCAGCGAAGTCCAGCACGCCCCAGTCCCACAACAGGCCGCCGTTACCGCTCCAGACCATGTGCGCGATTGGCGCATAGACCAGGGTGAACCAGATAGCCATGAAGATCAGCATCGCGGAGAACTTCATGCGTTCGGCGAACGCACCGACGATGAGTGCCGGGGTAATGATGGCGAAGGTCATCTGGAAGGTGATGAACACCGCTTCCGGGAACAACGCCGCAGGCCCGGTGATGCTGGCCGGGGTAACGCCCGCCAGGAACGCCTTGCCCATGCCGCCGAAGAAGGAATTGAAGTTGACCACGCCCTGTTCCATACCGGTGGTATCGAACGCGATGCTGTAGCCGTAGATAACCCAAAGGATGCTGATCAGGCCAGTGATTGCAAAGCATTGCATCATCACCGACAGAATATTCTTGGAGCGAACCATGCCGCCGTAGAACAGCGCCAGGCCGGGGATGGTCATGAACAGCACCAAAGCGGTGGAGGTCAGCATCCAGGCGGTGTCGCCGGAATTGAGGACTGGAGCAGCCACTTCGTCTGCCGCCATGGCCAGGCTTGGCATTACGATGGACAACAGGGCTCCGAGCCCTGCGAATTTACGCAGAGTCATATTGTTTTCTCCTGGGGCGTTGGGGTTTGGCGGCTTAGATTGCGTCGGTATCGGTTTCGCCGGTACGGATGCGAATAGCCTGTTCCAGATTGACCACGAAGATCTTGCCGTCACCAATCTTGCCGGTGTTGGCGGCCTTGGTTATCGCTTCGATAACCCGGTCAAGATCCTTGTCGTCAATGGCGACATCAATCTTCACCTTCGGCAGGAAATCGACCACGTATTCCGCGCCGCGATACAGCTCGGTATGACCCTTCTGCCGACCGAAGCCCTTGACCTCAGTAACGGTAATGCCCTGCACGCCGATCTCGGACAACGACTCGCGTACATCGTCCAACTTGAACGGCTTGATGATGGCAGTGACTAGCTTCATGAAAACTCTCTCCCGAATTGGTGGACTTGCCCCAGGAAAACAAACCCGTCTCAAGTCTAAGCGCAGTGCCTGGCTTTGTAACGCATCGTCGCCTCGGCATTTGCCTTTGCGACGCCAGCGAACCACTGGTGACGAAACCTGTACCCCTGATCCGTCGGCGCACTGCATTCGTCACAGCGACTGCATCAGTGCATGGGTCATGATCGTCTAAGCAGAAACCTTGCCAGCTCCGTAAAAATCACTGAAATCAGTCCTTTGCCCACTTATGCCCACCCTCGGGGCTTTGCGGCGGCGCCAATGCGCACAAAAACAGTGCGACACCGCCCGGCACCCTGCGCGAAAACCGTGCGCTCACCGTGAAAAAGACTATAGACGCTGCGTGATACACTGCTGGCCAACAGTTATTCCGGAATATTTCCCATGCTCGCGCCCAAAGACCTTCTCGACGCCCTGAGCGGCCACGCCTCTCGCTTGTTCAGCGGTGAAACCCAACTGCCCCGCAATGAAATCGAGAGCCAGTTCAAGGCATTGCTGCAAAGCGGCTTCAGCAAACTCGACCTGGTGAGCCGGGAAGAATTCGATAGCCAGATGGTGGTGCTTGCGCGCACCCGTGCGCGGTTGGAAAGCCTGGAGGCGAAGGTGGCCGAGCTGGAAGCCAGGCTGACATCTCCTGCTGAATAAACGCGGTCAATGTGGGAGCGGGCTTGCTCGCGAATGCGGTTAGTCAGTCAATAAATTGGGTGACTGATACACCGC
>JAFHKH010000796.1 GCA_016937595.1 Pseudomonas cedrina subsp. fulgida
TTTCGCCAAGCCACCATGACTTGAACGCACGCGACCTCGCCGATTGGGTGGTGGCGGACAATCTACCGGTGCGCCTGCAACTGCAGCTGCATAAATACCTTTGGAACGACGAGCCGGGGCGCTGATATGACTGAACAGACGATGGACCCAAAACGTGCGGTAATCCTGCTGTCCGGCGGCCTCGACTCCGCCACGGTGGTCGCTATGGCACAGGCTGAAGGCTACAGCTGCTACACCATGAGTTTTGACTACGGCCAGCGGCACCGTGCCGAGTTGAACGCCGCCGCCCGCGTCGCCCGTGACAGGGGAGTGGTCGAGCACAAGGTGATTGGCCTCAACCTCAACGGCATCGGCGGTTCCGCGCTGACCGACAGCAGTATCGACGTACCGCAGGCGCCCAGCGAAGGGATCCCGGTGACCTACGTGCCGGCACGTAACACCGTATTCCTGTCCCTGGCCCTGGGTTGGGCCGAAGTGCTCAACGCGCGTGACATTTTTATCGGTGTGAACGCTGTGGATTATTCCGGCTACCCGGACTGC
>JAFHKH010000797.1 GCA_016937595.1 Pseudomonas cedrina subsp. fulgida
GGGTTGCAGGCGCGGGGTATCCGGCGCCTGGCCGTGCATCTGGAAGATGCGGGTCTGCTGGCGATTGCCCTGCTGGGCGCCTGGCGGCCGGGGTGCGTGCTGCTGCCCGCCGATTTGCAACCCCAGACCGCCCAACGCTGGGATGCGGTAGTCGACGCCTGGCTGACCGAAGCGGCCGACCTGGACGCGCTGTATCAAGCACCGTTGAGCGCTGCCGCGCTCGACCTCGATAACGGCCAACTGAGCCTGTGCACCTCCGGCTCCAGTGGCGAACCCAAGCGCATCGACAAGACCCTGCGCCAACTGGCCAATGAAGTCGCGGCCCTGGAAACCCTGTGGGGCCCGGACCTTAAAGGCGCCTGCATCATCGGCAGCGTCGCCACCCAGCATATCTACGGCTTGCTGTTCCGGGTGCTGTGGCCGCTGTGCGCCGGCCGCCCCTTTGTACGCAAACAACTGGCTTTCCCCGAGGATTTGCAACGCGCCAGCCGCGAGCATGCGCAATTTGCCTGGGTCGCCAGCCCGGCGCTGCTCAAGCGCATGGGCGACAACCTCGATTGGCCGGCGCTGAGCCAGGTGTCGCGGGTGTTTTCGTCCGGCGGCGCTTTACCGGTGGAAGCCGCCAGCCGCCTGTACGATCGTTTGCAGCAATGGCCGACCGAGATCCTCGGCAGTTCGGAAACCGGCGGCATCGCCTGGCGCCAGGGCGCGCAGCCCTGGCAGCCGTTCGCCGATGTGCAACTGAGCCAGGACGTCGACGGTGCCCTGCGCATCGTTTCGCCCTACCTGCCCGCCGGTCATACCGAACAAACCGCCGACGCCGCGCGCATTCATGCCGATGGCCGTTTCGAGCTGCTCGGCCGCCTGGATCGCATCGTCAAGCTGGAAGAAAAACGCATCTCCCTGCCCATGCTGGAGCAGGCACTGGTGGCCCACCCATGGGTCGCGGAAACCCGCTTGGGCGTGGTGCAGGAAAACCGCGCCTCCCTCGGCGCCCTGGTGGTGCTGAGCGCCGAGGGCTTGCATGCCCTGCGCAATCAGGGTCGGCGCAGGCTCACCCAGACCCTGCGCCAACACTTGAGCCAACATTGCGAAGCCCTGGCGTTGCCGCGGCGCTGGCGCTTGCTGCGGCAACTGCCGCTGAACAGCCAAGGCAAGCTGCCCCAGGCCGACGTCGAGGCGCTGCTGCTGGCGCCCAGGCCCAAAGCGCCCGAAGTCCTGGAACACGCCGAAGCCGACGGCGAATGGACCTTGCAACTGAGCGTCCCGCCGGACCTCGCCTACTTCAGCGGGCACTTTCCGGTCACGCCGGTGCTGCCGGGGGTGGTGCAGGTGGAATGGGCGTTCAACCTGGGCCAGCAACTGCTCGACTTGCCGGCGACCTTTGCCGGTATGGAGGTGCTCAAGTTCCAGCAACTGGTGCGGCCCGGCGACAACATCGAACTGCACCTGCGCTTTGACCCGCAGCGCGGCAAGCTGTACTTCGCCTACCGCAACGGCGTCGCGGCCTGCTCCAGCGGCCGGATAGTGCTGGGAGAAGCCGAGTGAATAGACTTTTTTGGCAAACGGGCTTGTTGTGGCAAACAGGCCCGCTCGCCACAAGGTTTGCTCCTGTCGATGAGGGTCGCCATGCATAACCCCTGCGCCCTGATCCCGGTCTACAACCACGAAGCCGCCGTGCCCGCCGTGGTCCATAGCCTGCTCAACAGTGGCCTGCCCTGCCTGTTGGTGGACGACGGCAGCAGCCCCGCCTGCGCAACGGTACTGGCGCAACTGGCGACGCTCGACAACGTTACCCTGCTCACCCTGCCCACCAACCAGGGCAAAGGCGGCGCAGTCATGGCCGGTTTCCGCGAAGCCGCGCGCCTGGGCTTTACCCACACCCTGCAAGTGGACGCCGATGGCCAGCACGACCTGCGCGAAGTCGAAACCTTCCTCGACCTCTCGCGCAGGCATCCCGACGCGTTGATCTGCGGCTACCCCGAATACGACGACAGCGTGCCCAAAGGCCGCCTGTACGCACGCTACCTGACCCACGTGTGGGTATGGATCAACACCCTGTCGCTGCAGATTCGCGACTCGATGTGCGGCTTTCGCATCTACCCGCTGGCGCCCACGCTGGCGTTGATGGACTCGGCCTACATCGGCACGCGCATGGATTTTGACTCCGACATCCTGGTGCGCCTGGCCTGGCGCAACCAGCCGATGCGCTGGCTGCCGACCCAGGTGCATTACCCGGCTGACGGCCTGTCACACTTTCGCCTGTTCCGCGACAACGTGCGCATCTCGGCGATGCACACCCGCCTGTTCTTCGGCATGCTGGTGCGTGCGCCGATGATCCTGTGGCGGCGGTGGCAGGCATGAGCGACAGCACCAAACACTGGGCCGACCGCGAGGAGCGCGGCAGCTACTGGCTGATGAAACTCACCGCGTTCGCCGTCAAGGTCCTCGGCCGCCGGCTGCTGAGCCCGGTGCTGTACGGCATCGTGCTGTACTTTTTCCTGTTCGGCCGCACCGCGCGCCAGAGCGCCTGGCAGTACCAGCAGCGCCTGGCCGACTGGAGCGGGCGTGACGCGTTGCGCCCTAGCCATTGGAGGGTGTTCGGCCAGTTCATGGCCTTTGCCGACTCGCTGCTCGACAAGCTCGACGTGTGGAACGGCAAGCTGCGCCTGGAACAGATCGACATCGACGACCCGGCGCAATTGCGTGGGAAACTGCGTGGCGCACGCGGGCAGATGCTGGTGGGCGCGCACCTGGGCAACCTGGAAGTGTGCCGCGCCCTCGCAGAAATCGGTGAGCAAGTCACCATGAACGTGCTGGTACACACCAAACACGCCGAACACTTCAACCGCCTGCTGGGCGAAGCCGGGGCGACCCATTTGCGCCTGATCCAGGTCAGCGAACTGGACCCGGCCACCATGCTGCAGCTCAGCCAGCGCCTGGACGACGGTGAATGGCTGGCGATTGCCGGCGACCGCGTGCCGCTGCACGGCGGGCGCACGGTGCGCGTAGACTTCCTCGGCCATGACGCCGCCTTCCCGCAGGGGCCGTGGTTGCTGGCCGGCCTGCTCAAATGCCCGGTGAACCTGCTGATGTGCCTCAAGCACCAGCAGCGCTATCGCCTGAGCATTGAGCCTTTCGCCGAATCGATCGAATGGAAACGCAGCACCCGCGAGCAGGTCATAGCCCTGTGGACCGCGCGCTATGCCACGCGCCTGGGCCAGTTCTGCCTGGAAGCGCCCCAACAATGGTTCAACTTTTACCCTTTCTGGAAGACCGATGACCACGCATGAACCGGTAACCTTTGGCGAACGCGCCTTGCGCATCGAGGACGTGCTGGCCCTGGCCAATCGTCAGGCGCCAACCCACTTGCAGGACGATGCCGCGTATCGCCAGCGCATTGCCAAGGGCGCGCAGTTCCTCGATTCGCTGCTGGACAAGGAAGGCGTGATCTACGGCGTGACCACCGGCTACGGCGACTCGTGCGTGGTCGCCGTGCCGTTGCAGCACGTCGAGGCCCTGCCGCGTCATCTGTACACCTTTCACGGCTGCGGCCTGGGCAAGTTGCTCGACGCCCAAGCCACACGGGCGGTGCTGGCCGCGCGGTTGCAGTCGCTGTGCCACGGCGTGTCCGGGGTGCGCGTGGAACTGCTGGAGCGCCTGCATGCATTCCTCGAACACGATGTGTTGCCGCTGATCCCGGAAGAGGGCTCGGTGGGCGCCAGCGGTGACCTGACGCCGCTGTCCTACGTGGCCGCGACGCTCTCCGGCGAACGCGACGTGATGTTCCGTGGCGAGCGCCGCCAGGCCGCCGACGTGCACCGCGAACTGGGCTGGACGCCGCTGGTACTGCGCCCCAAGGAAGCCCTGGCGCTGATGAACGGCACCGCCGTGATGACCGGCCTGGCCTGCCTGGCCTTCGCCCGCGCCGACTACCTGCTGCAACTGGCCACGCGCATCACCGCGTTGAACGTGGTAGCACTGCAAGGCAACCCGGAACACTTCGACGAGCGCCTGTTCGCGGCCAAGCCGCACCCAGGGCAGATGCAAGTCGCCGCGTGGCTGCGCAAGGACCTGGCCATCGACGCGCCGACCGCGCCGCTGCATCGCCTGCAGGACCGCTACTCGCTGCGCTGCGCGCCCCCACGTGCTCGGCGTGCTGGCCGACAGTCTGAACTGGCTGCGCTCGTTCATTGAGATCGAACTCAACAGCGCCAACGACAACCCGATCATCGACGCCGAAGAAGAGCGCGTGCTGCACGGCGGGCACTTCTACGGCGGGCATATCGCCTTCGCCATGGACAGCCTCAAGACCCTGGTCGCCAACGTCGCCGACCTGCTCGACCGCCAACTGGCGCTGCTGGTGGACGTGCGTTACAACCACGGCCTGCCGAGCAACCTGTCCGGCGCCCCGGCCGACCGCGCGATGATCAACCACGGCTTCAAGGCCGTGCAGATCGGCACCAGCGCCTGGACCGCCGAAGCGCTGAAAAACACCATGCCGGCCAGCGTGTTCTCGCGCTCCACCGAGTGCCATAACCAGGACAAGGTCAGCATGGGCACCATCGCCGCCCGCGATGCGATCCGCGTGCTGGAGTTGACCGAACAGGTTGCCGCCGCGACCTTGCTCGCCGCCAACCAGGGTGTTTGGCTGCGCGCCCAGGCCGAAGATGCGCGGCCATTGCCGCCCGCCCTGGCGGCGATGCACGAAGCACTCGCCAAGGACTTCCCGCCGGTCATCGAAGACCGCGCCCTGGAAGGCGAACTGCGCCTGTGCCTGCAACGCATCGCCGAACAGCACTGGAGGCTGCATGCGTAGCCCGGGCGTACTGCATTGCGACACTGAAATCCTCGTGCCGTTTTTTGACGTCGACACCATGAACGTCGTGTGGCACGGGCACTATGTGAAATACCTGGAAGTGGCGCGTTGCGCGCTGCTGGACAAGATCGGCCACAACTACACGGCGATGCTCGAGTCCGGCTATGCGTGGCCGGTGATCGACATGCAACTGCGCTACGTGCGCGGTGCGGTGTTTGGCCAGACCCTCAACGTACGCGCCAGTTTGGTGGAATGGGAGAACCGCTTGAAGGTCAATTACCTGATTACCGACCTGGCCAGCGGCGAGCGTTTGACCCGTGCGAGCACTGTGCAGGTGGCCGTGGAAGTCGCCAGCCGCGAGATGCAACTTGCCTCCCCGAAAATATTCACCGACGCCGTAGAGAGAGCCTTGAAATGAGATCCCCTGTAGGAGCGAGCT
>JAFHKH010000798.1 GCA_016937595.1 Pseudomonas cedrina subsp. fulgida
CGATGGCGCGGCGGGTGTCGAGCGCGTCCATGGCCGGCACCCGGGCGAGCACCTCGCCATTGGCGGGGTCGAGGATGTCCAGGGTGGCGCCGCTGTCGGCGGCGATCCAGCGGCCATCGACATAAGCGAGTTGAGCCAGGAGGCTGGGGTCTTGCAGGCGAGTAGTGAGCATGGTCGAGTCCTGATCCGAGACACGCTCCAGTCTAGGGAGGTGCCACGAACAAGGATGCCGAAAGCGTGGCGCAGGCAGCGTGGCCTGCTAAATTGCGCCCGCGACGGCAGTCTCTGCTAGGCCTTCAACGAGCCGAGCAGGCCGTGCAGGAAAACCTCGCCGGCCTGCATTTGGCTGATCTCGATAAACGTCATCGGGCTTGCTGCGCCTGCTCGATGAACCCGGCCCGCACACCACCACCGGTACATCCAGGCGCTGCTTGAACAGCCGCCTTCGGTGCCGAAGGAGACCTTGGCGGTGCCGGTGTCCGGCGCGGCGAACTGCTTGAGAAAGCGCACCGCTTCGACGCTGGGATGGGTGTCGAGGCCGGGGTAGACGTTGATGGTTTCAATCTCGATAGCCGCCACGCTGGAGAGCTTGCGGGCCTCGTGCACGATCACTTCGGCGCGCTCGCGCAGGTGCTCCAGGAACGCGTCCAGATCGTCGGCCGGCAGGTTGCGCACCTCGAAATCCAGGGTGCACAGGTTGGGCACAATATTCAGCGCCTTGCCGCCGACAATCTGCCCGACATGCACGGTGCTGTAGGGCACGTCGTAGTCGTGGTCCTGGGCGCCCTGGCGTTGCAACTGCTGCTGGCTCTCGCGCAGCGCGGCGATAAAGTCGCAGGCCACGTGGATCGCATTGACCGAACGCGGCGCCAGCGACGAGTGCGCCTCCAGGCCTCGGCAGTAAGTGCGGTAGGAGCCCTTGCCCTTGTGGCCCAACACGAACTGCATGTTGGTCGGCTCGCCGATCACGCACAAAAACGGGCGCACCGGCGCCAAGTGCAGCACATCGAGCAAACGCCGCACGCCGACGCAACCGATCTCTTCGTCATGGGACAAGGCCAGTTGCAACGGGCGATTCAAGCGCTGCCGGCCGCCTCGAGCATGGCGTCGATGGCCAGGGCGATGAAGCCCTTCATGTCGCAACTGCCGCGCCCATAGATGCGCCCGTCCTGCACGGTGGCGGCGAACGCGGGAAAGGTCCACGCCTGACCCGCCGCTGGCACCACGTCGGTGTGCCCGGAAAGCAGCACGCCGGGTTGGCCTTCAGGTCCGGTGCTGGCGAACAGGTTGGCCTTCTTGCCGCTTTCGTCCTTGACGATCAGCGACTCGATCCCATGGGTGAGCAGCAGGTCGCGCACGTACTCGATCAAGGCCAGGTTCGACTCGGACGACACGGTGTCGAACGCCAGCAGTTTTTTCAGGATGTCCAGTACGCGGGGTTTCATGCATAAGCTCCGGTGGTCTGCGCCGCAAGGCCACGCTGGGTCTTGATCAACTGCGCGGCATCATGGTGGCAGAGCATTTCGCTGCCATTGTCCAGGCTGCGGCGCGGGGGGGCGGTGCGGTTGCACAGGCCGTCGATGCGCACCGGGCAACGGTTGAGGAAGGTGCACAGTTCCGGCACGGCGGCGCGCGCGCCCACCGGCGGCAGCGTGCCGCTGGTGGCGCCGCAGGTTTCCAGCCAGCCCTGGCGCAGTTCCGGCACCGAATGAATCAACAGGTCGGTGTAGGGGTGGAACGGCGGCGCGGCAAACGTTCGCGGCTGCCGGCTTGCACCTTATGGCCGCTGTACATCACCACAATGTCATCGCACAGCGCGCGCACGGTGGAAATGTCGTGGCTGATAAACAGATAGGACACGCCGAGCTGCGCGCGCAGGTCGCGCAACAGTTCGAGGATGGCCGCGCCCACCACCGTGTCCAGGGCCGAGGTCACTTCATCGCAGAGGATCAGGTCGGGCTTGGCCGCCAGTGCCCGCGCCAGGTTGACCCGTTGCTTCTGGCCGCCGGACAACTCGCTGGGCCGCCGCTCGGCCAGGGCATGCGGCAGGCGCACCAGGTCGAGCAATTCATGGGTGCGCTCGCGCAACGCGGCGCCCTTGAGATTGAAGTACATCTTCAGTGGCCGGCGATGATGGCGCCGACGCTGTGCATCGGGTTGAGTGCGGTGTCGGCGTTCTGGAACACCATCTGGATGCGCCGGAACTGTTCGCGTGCGCTCGGCCAGGCTGCCGCCGAGGGGCTGGCCATCGAACGTGAGGCCGCCAAGCGCGGGGGTCAGCAACCCCGCGACCACCCGCGCCAGGGTCGATTTGCCCGAACCGGATTCGCCGATCACGCCAATCGCCTGGCCACGGTGCACGGTGAGGTCGATGCCTTCGAGCACCCGGATCAGCGGCATGCCCTGGGCGTTCTTGTTGCCGTAGCCGGCGGTGAGGCCGCTGATGGTCAGCAGTGGTGTGTCCTCGGCGATGCCGCTCGGCGGACGAATCGTCGCATCGGGCCGTGCCGCCGCCAGCAGGCTGCGCGTGTAGTCGTGGGCCGGGCCTTCCAACAGCGGCGCGGTGGCGCTCTGTTCGAGAATCTGGCCGTCGTTGAGCACCACAATGCGGTCGGCCATCTGCGCCACCACCGCCAGGTCATGGGACACGTATACCGCCGTGGCACCGCGCTCACGCACCACGCGCTTGAATGCGCGCAGCACGTCGATCTGGGTGGTCACGTCCAGCGCCGTGGTCGGCTCATCGAGCACCACCAGCAACGGGTCGCTGATCAGCGCCATCGCCGCCATCACCCGTTGCAACTGCCCGCCCGAGACCTGGTGCGGGTAGCGCTGGCCGATCTTTTCCGGCTCCGGCAGGGCCAGGTCGCGGAACAACTCGACGGCCTTGGCCTCCAGTTCGACGCGGCTGCCGAGGCCATGGATCAAGGCGCCCTCCACCACCTGATCGATGAGCTTTTTCGCCGGGTTGAACGCAGCGGCGGCACTCTGGGCGATGTACGACACGCGGTTGCCGCGCAGCTTCTGCAACTGGCTTGCGCTGGCGGCCAGCATGTCATGCTCACCGACGCGCACCACGCCACCGGACAACCGGCAACCGCGCCGCGCATACCCCAGCAGCGCCAGGGCAATGGTGGTCTTGCCCGAGCCGGACTCGCCGA
>JAFHKH010000799.1 GCA_016937595.1 Pseudomonas cedrina subsp. fulgida
TTGTGCGCGGTGAGCTGGAAGAAGCCGGTTTCCATGCCGGCGACCCAGTTGCCCGCGCCGTGCGGGCAATGCAGGCGAGCATCTGCGGCGCGGTCCAGGCGGCAAGGTGGCCGCTGGCGGCGCTCCAGCGTTGCAGGCCGCCGTTGGGGATATCCACCCAATACAGCGCGTTTTCCTCAGGCACCCACACCGGGCATTCGCCCACGGCATTGCGGGCGTCGACGATCAGTTCAGCAGTCATGGCCACTCATTCCCTGGATTGGTGTGAACTCAGTCACCGAACGGCCGGCCGCGCAGAACGCACCGCCCTGGTAGACCTTGGCCGGGTCGTTGTCGGCCACCGGCGGCTGGCTTTCGACCTGGGCGCGGAACACTTCGGAGCTGTCCTTGGGCGCGAACCCCAGGTGCGCGGCGTAGCGGTTGTCCCACCAGGTGTCGAGGTTATCGGACATGCCATAGACCACGGTGTGGCCGACGTTGGGCGTGTACAGCGCGCGTTCGAGCAGTTGGGTCAGGTCGTCGAAACTCAGCCAGGTGTGCATCATCCGGCGGTTCTGCGGTTCGGGGAACGAGGAGCCGATGCGGATGCTGACGGTCTCGATGCCGTAGCGATCGAAGTAGAAGCTGGCCATGTCTTCGCCGTAGGACTTGGACAGGCCGTAGTAGCTGTCCGGGCGGCGCGGGGAGTGGGCGTCGAGTTTTTCGCCCTGCTTGTAAAAGCCGATCACATGGTTGGAGCTGGCGAAAATCACACGCTTCACGCCATGACGCCGCGCGGCTTCGTAGAGATGGAACGTGCCGCTGATATTCGCGCCGAGCACTTCTTCGAAGGAGCGCTCCACGGATACGCCACCGAAGTGCAGGATCGCATCGACGCCTTCAACCAACTGATGCACGGCGTGTTTGTCGGCGAGGTCGCAGGTTTGCACTTCTTCGGACGCGTCGGTGGCGGGGGCCATCTCGGCGATGTCCGACAGGCGCAGTACCTGGGCATAAGGACGCAGGCGTTCACGCAGGACTTTGCCGAGGCCGCCGGCGGCGCCGGTAAGCAACAGGCGGTTGAACGGAGCTGGGGGGGTGGTGGTCATGGGAATTCCAATTTTTTGTTGTAGGTTGTCGTATGACTATGTCGAAGTATTGTTAGGCAGCTCCAGGTTGTCAACGTTCTTGCCGACGAGTGAGCGTCAAACATGTGGGAGCGGGCTTGCTCGCGAAGGCGGTCTATCAGATCCAGATGAATTGACTGACACACCGCATTCGCGCGCAAGCCCGCTCCCACAAGGGGATTTGCAGAGGATGGAAATCCCTGTTCGACGCAAAAGCCTTACAACAACGAAAGCGGGTAGCTGACGAAGATCCGGTTCTCATCGAACTCGTTATTGCTGAAGTCCCGACGCATGGTCGCGTTGCGCCACTTCACGTTGAGGTTCTTCAGCGCACCGCTCTGCACCGTGTAGGCCAGTTCCGATTCACGTCCCCATTCCTTGCCATCGGTGATTGCCCCGGTGTGCACGTTGCTGCCGCTGATATAGCGGTTCATCAGGGTCAGCCCCGGCACGCCGAGCACCACGAAGTTGAAGTCATGGCGCACCTGCCAGGATTTTTCCTTGGCGTTATCGTAGCTGGCGTTGTAGCTGTCGTTGGCCAGGGTGCCGCCGCTGGTGCCGTTGACGCGCATCCACGCGCTGTCGCCGGTGAGTTTCTGCAGGCCCACGTAGAAGGTGTTGCCGCCGTACTTGGCCGACAGCAGGGCGAACGCGGTTTTGTTGTCGAGGTCGCCGGCCAGCGCGCTGCCGTTTTCCTTGCCGTTGAAAAAGCCCAGGTTGGCGCCCAGGGTCCAGTCGCCCACGGGCTGGCTGTGGGTCAGGTTGAAATACTGTTGCTGGTAGATATCGGTGAGTTCGGCGTACCACACACCGACCTGGGTGCGTTTGTCGTTGAAGGTGTATTCGCCGCCGCCGAAGTTGAAACGGTCCGAGGTGAACGCCGCGCGGCCGTTCATGAACATGTCTTCCATGCTCGCGTCGTTGCGCGGGCTGTTGCCACGGAACTGCCCGCCGTAGAGGGTCAGGCCGGCGATTTCGTTGGAGGTGACCTGGCCGCCACGAAAGGTCTGGGGCAGCGAGCGGCCATCGTCAGAGCGCAGGATGGGCAGGACCGGCATCCATTCGCCAACCTTCAGTTCGGTCTTCGACAGTTTGGTTTTCAGCGCCACGCCCAGGCGCCCGAAGTTATCGGCGGGGCGGCCATCGTCGTGGATCGGCAGCAACTGTGTACCACCGGTGCCTTTGCCGCCATCGAGCTTTTGCGAATACAAGCCCAGTACATCAAGGCCAAAACCCACGGTGCCGGTGGTGTAGCCGGACTTGGCATCCAGGATGAAACTCTGGGTCCATTCTTCGGCTTTGCCCTGGGGGTTGGTCGGGTTGGTGAAGTTGCGATTGAAGTAGGCGTTACGCAGGTTGAGCGTGGCCTTGGCATCGTCGACGAAACCATCGGCGTGAGCGCCGAGGGGGAGGGTGAGGGCCAGACTGCCAAGACTGATGAGACCGAGACGCGACGAGGAATTGCGGACGAATTGACGCACTGTAATGCTCCCTTGCTCTTGTTGTTTTTATTATTTGTCATACGTTGTCGTACAACATTGAGCGCGATATTTGCGGGGTTTCGAGGGCGTGTCAAGCAGAAGTTATACGATGACTAAAATCGTCGCAGCTTAAGAGCGAGCACGGTCAATAATGTGGGAGCGGGCT
>JAFHKH010000008.1 GCA_016937595.1 Pseudomonas cedrina subsp. fulgida
GCCCGCTCCCACATGGGATTTGCGTAAGGGTTAGAGAATGGGTTTACCGCCAGTCACCGCATAACGCGAGCCGGAGATATAACTGGCCTCATCCGACGCCAGCAGCACATAAATCGGCGCGACTTCCACCGGCTGGCCAGGCCGGCCCAGTGGGGTTTCGGCGCCAAAGTTCTGCACGTCCTCATCGGTCATGGTCGCCACGATCAACGGCGTCCAGATCGGCCCGGGCGCCACGCTGTTGACCCGAATGCCCTTGCTGCCAAGCAACTGCGCCAGGCCGCCGGTGAAGTTGGCGATGGCGCCCTTGGTCGCGGCGTACGGCATCAACGTCGGCTTGGGCATGTCCGAATTGACGGACGTGGTGTTGATGATCGAGCTGCCGGCCTGCATATGCGGCACGGCGGCCTTGCAGATACGAAACATCGCCGTGATGTTGATATCGAAGGTCTTGACCCACTCTTCGTCGGAGATTTCTTCGAGCGTTTCATGGCTCATCTGGAACGCGGCATTGTTGACCAGCACGTCGATGCGGCCGAATTGCTCGACCGTCTTGTCGACCAGCGCCTGGCACACGCTTTTCTGCGCAATATCACCGGGCAGCAAGAGGCACTGGCGCCCGGCTTCTTCAACCCAGCGCGCGGTTTCCTTGGCGTCGTCGTGTTCATCCAGGTAGGCGATCGCCACATCCGCGCCCTCGCGGGCAAACGCGATGGCGACTGCGCGGCCGATACCACTGTCGGCGCCGGTGATCAGCGCGATTTTGTTGGCCATGCGCCCCGAGCCCTTGTAGCTCTGTTCGCCGCAGTCTGGGTAGGGGTCCATTTTCTTCTGCGTGCCCGGCACGTTCTGCGCTTGCGCAGCGAAGGGCGGGCGAGGGTAGTCAGTCATGTTTAATCTCCCATAGTTATCAGAGGTGCTATGGGATTAGTAGTTGGCAAGTCAGCGATAGTTGTAATGGATGCCGGTCGGGCCCGACGAATGGTGTGCGCCGGGCCGCGCCGCTCAGGAGGAGGGTGGGGCGCTGGCCAAGTGAGCCGGCAGGCGGCGCAGGGCCCATGTCACGGTCAGCATCGCCGCGATGGCGCACAGTGCGATGCCGATCAACATCGGCGCGGGCGTGTGATCGGCAAACACGCCGACCAGGGTCATCGACACGGCGGCGGTGATCATCTGGATCGCCCCGAGCAAGGCCGACGCAGAGCCGGCCACCGCGCCATGATCCTCCAGGGACAGCACACCGGCCGCCGGCAGCAGCAGGCCCAGAAAGCCGAAGCCGATAAACAGCAGCGTCATCATCAACGCCAGGCTGTCGACCCACAACGTGGTGATCGCCAGCACGCTCATCACCGCCGCGACGGCCATCACAGACCCGCGTATCAACCGGGCCAGGCCGAAGCGCGCGCTGAGGCGGGCGGTCAGTTGGCTCATGGCGAAGAACGACGCGGCGTTCAACGCAAAGCACAGGCTGAACTGCGTGGGCGTCAGGCCGAAATATTCGATATACACAAACGGCGCGCTGCCGATAAACACAAAGAACGTCGCCAGCCCGAAGCCGCAGACCACCGAAAGCCCAATGAACACCGGATCGCGCAGCAATGCGCCATAACTGCTGAATGCGTTGCCCAGGGTTTTGCCCAGCCGGCGTTCGGCGGGATGGGTTTCCGGCAGTTGCAGGATGGTCATCAGCAGGCACGCCACGGCCACGAGCGACAACACGGCAAACACTTCCCGCCAGCTCCACAGCGCGATGATCAGGCTGCCGGCCAACGGCGCGAGGATCGGCGAGACACTCATGACCAGCATCAGCAGCGCCATCAGCTTCGCGGCGTCATGGCCGGTGTACAGGTCGCGCACGATTGCCCGCGGAATCACCATGCCCGCGCAGGCGCCGAACGCCTGCAGGGCACGAAAAGCGATCAGCGTTTCGATGTCGGCGCCAAGGCACACCCCACGCTGCCCACGGCGAAGATCACCAGGCCGAGATAAATCGGCGGCTTGCGCCCGAACACATCACTGAGTGGCCCGTAGAACAGTTGGCACACACCAATGATGACGAAGAACACCGTGAGGCTCATCTGCACCAGCGCCGGCGAGGCATGCAGGCTGGCGCCCAAGGTGGGCAGGGCCGGCAGGTAGATGTCGATGGCGAAGGGGCCGACGGCGGTGATCAGCCCCAGGAGCAGGGCGAGATGGGCGATACGGCGAGACATGGGCGGTTCCGGGCGAAGCAAAGGGCCGCCAGCTTAAGGGATCCTTACGAAAGCGCAAACTCGAGCTTCAATAACCTGGAGTCCTGGCCGATAACATGAACAGCGGGGGTTTCTGCGGTTGGGGTCCCAACCGGCTCACCATGCACGGGGAAAGCTGCATGACGATCAAATTACGCTTGATGCTGTTGATTGCGACCGGATTGCTCACGGCGTTGATCATGAGCCTGGCCGGTTACCTGGGTAATAACCGGATGGGCGATGCCGTGCATGCCAATGAAGTCAGCATGACGGTGCTGCGCAACCATATGGAAGCCGACATGATGCATGACGCCCTGCGCGCCGATGTGCTCTCGGCCCTGTTGGTGGGCCTGGGCAAAAGCACCAGCAGCAAGGCCGAGGTCAACAGTTCGCTGCGCGAGCATGCCGAGCATTTTCGCCAGGTGCTGGCGGACAACCTCAAGCTGCCGCTGGACGATTCGCTCAAGGCCAGCCTGGAAAAAATCCGGCCCAGCCTGGATAACTACATCGCCGCCGGTGAGCGCATCGTCGCCCTGGCACTGGAGAATCCGGAAGCGGCTCGCGGCGAACTGCAGACGTTCAATACGGCCTTCAACCAACTTGAAGAGGAAATGGCCGCCCTGAGCGAGCTGATCGAAGACCAGACCCAGCAGACCGGCCTGGGTACCCGGCAGGCCCTCAGCAATGCCAATGTCACCCTGGGGGCGGTATTGCTCGTCAGCCTCCTGCTGCTTTTGGCACAAGGCCGCTGGGTCATACTCAGCATCATGGGCCCGATACAGACGGCCAGCCGCATTGCTGCCAGTATCGCGCGTGGCAACTTGAGCGAAGCGATTGTCGAACCCAAGCGCAAGGATGAAGCCAGCGCGTTGATCCGCAGCCTAGCCACCATGCAGCGGGATTTGCGCGGCATGATCGAGGTGGTGCGCAGCAACGCCCAGGGTGTCAATGGCATGAGCGAGCAATTGAGCCAAGGCTGTCATGAAGTGGCCGACAGCAGCCAGCAACAAAGCGCGGCGGCCAGCACCATGGCCGCCGCGCCAGTGAAATGACCGCCAGCATCGAGGAAATCACCCGGCATGCCGGGCGCGCCCTGGACATGGCCAACCAGGCAGAAACCCTGGCCAAGGACGGCGGCCGGGTGATTCATCAGGTGGTCAATGACATGGACGGCATCGCCCGTTCCGCAAAGCAATCGGCCCAGGTAATCCGCACGCTGGACAAAGAGTCCGAGGCGATTTTCAGCATTATCCAGGTGATCAAAGGGATCGCCGACCAAACCAACCTGCTGGCCCTGAACGCCGCGATCGAGGCCGCCCGCGCCGGCGAGCAAGGGCGCGGTTTCGCGGTGGTCGCCGACGAAGTGCGCAGCCTCGCGGGACGCACCAGTGCGTCGACCCAGGAAATTGCCAGCATGGTTGGCCGCATCCAGCAGAGCACGCGGGAAGCGGTCACCAGCATGGAGGAGGGCGTTGCCCAGGTGGATAAAGGCATGGCGGTGACCGCCGAGGTGGAACGGGCAATCCGCGAGATTCTGCAGGCTACCTTGAGCACCACCGAAATGGTCAACGATATCTCGCGCACGATCGGTGAGCAGAGCCTGGCGAGCAATGAAATCGCGCATCAAGTGGAGATGATCGCGGGGATGTCGGCCAGCAACAGCCGCATCATCGGGGAAACCGCCTCAACCACCGATGAGCTGGCCGGGTTGGCCGGCAAGTTGTCGCAGTCGGTGGATCGTTTCAGCTTGTAAGGCAGGCAACATTATCTGACTTAAACCGGCGCTTGACCGACCGGCCCTCTGAGGGCCGGTTTTTTTTTGCGCGTTACGCAGGATTCATTGATCGGCTAATGCAAAAAAAAGATTGAATATTCACACCTAATGTTATTTAAATAACAAAACAAGAGCGGCATGATCGGCCTGGTCGTGCTGCAACAAGGTGGAATAGCAATGAGCAAGATCGCAGTCATCGGCAGCAACATGGTGGATTTGATTACCTACATCGACCGCATGCCGGCCCAGGGCGAAACCCTGGAAGCGCCGGGCTTCGCCCTCGGTTGTGGCGGCAAGGGGGCCAACCAGGCCGTGGCGGCCGCCAAGCTTGGCGCCGATGTCCTGATGCTGAGCAAGGTCGGCGACGACATGTTTGCCGACAACACCCTGGCCAACTTCCAGCGCTTTGGCATCGACACCCGTTATGTACAGCGCGTGCCGGGGCGTTTCCAGCGGCGTCGCGCCGATCTTCGTCGGGGCCGACTCCCATAACAGCATCTTGATCGTCAAAGGGGCCAATGCGCATTTGTCGCCGGCGGACATCGATGCCGCCGCGGCCGACCTGCGCGAATGCACGCTGATCGTGCTGCAACTGGAGATCAACCTGGAGACGGTCTACCACGCCATCGAATTCGCTCAGCGCAACGCCATCGCAGTGCTGCTCAACCCGGCACCCGCCCTGGCCGGGCTGAGCGCTGAACACTTGGCGCAGTTGGATTTCCTGATCCCCAACGAATCGGAACTGGCGTTGATCTCCGGCCAGGTGGTGGACTCGCCGGCGTCAGCCCAAACCGCCGCGCGTAGCCTGGTGACCAGCGGCATTCGCCACGTGATCGTCACCCTCGGTGAGCACGGCGCGCTGTATGTCGGCGAGGAGGGCGAGTTCCACGTGCCTGGCGTACAGGTTGCGGCCCGCGACACCACGGGTGCCGGCGATGCCTTTATCGGTTGCTTCATTCACCACTGGAACCGCGACGGCCATATCCGCCAGGCCATGGAACAGGCCGTGGCGTATTCCGCCTGCTCGGTCATGGCCTTGGGGACGCAGACGTCTTACCCCGATGCCGACACCTTCAAGCGCTTCCAGCAACAGCGATAACACCTTCAAACCAGCCCGGAGAACAATAATGAACAAACCTGCGCTGCAACAGACACCCGATGGTTTCTACCTGAACCGCACGCCCTGGTTCGCCTTTATCCTGCTGTGCAGCATTTTTGCACTGTGGGCCGCGGCGGCCAGCATGAACGACGTGCTGATCGCGCACTTCAAGAAAGCCTTTTTGCTCAGTGATTTCCAGACCGCCTTTGTGCAATCGGCGTTTTACCTGGGCTACTTTTTCGTGGCAATTCCGGCCGCGATGGTGGTACGTCGCTTCAGCTACAAGAGCACGATCCTGATCGGGCTGATGCTGTATATGTTCGGCTGCCTGTTGTTTTTCCCGGCAGCCTCCACAGCCAAGTACGGCATGTTCCTGTTGGCGCTGTTTGTGATCGCCGCGGGCCTGTCGTTCCTGGAAACCGCGTGCAATACCTATTCGACACTGATGGGGCCTCGGGAAACCGGGACCCGGCGCTTGAACATCTCGCAGACCTTCCACCCCTTCGGCGCGATGGCCGGGGTGTACGTGGGCAGCTTCGTGATGTTCAAGGATACCGACGCCACCACTGAACAATTGACGCAGATGAGCGCCTCCGAGGCGGCGGTGCAGCAGTTGCAAATGATCCAATCCACGCTGTTGCCTTACAAGTGGATGATCGCCGTGCTGGTGCTGGTCTTTATCCTGATCGCCATAACCCGGTTTCCCGCCTGCAAGGGCAATAAACCCGCGGGTAGCAAGCCGGGCAGCCTGGGTCAAAGCCTGGGTCGGCTGTGGCGTAACCCGCGCTTTACCTTTGGGGTGTTGGCGCAGTTTCTCTACGTGGGCGCGCAGGTCGGTGTATGGAGTTTCACTATTCGCCTGGCCATGCAAATGGGCGGTATGAATGAGCGCAGCGCCTCCTGGTTTCTGCTGACCACCTTTGCCGCCTACTTTGTCGGCAAGATGATCGCCAACCTGTTGATGCGGCGCCTGCATCCGGCCAAGGTATTGGCGATCTACGGTGTGCTGTGCATTGTGCTGCTGGCCTACACGATTCTGGTGCCGAACATTTCGGCGGTGTATGCAGCGGTCGGCGTGAGCATTTTCCTCGGCCCGTGCTGGCCGACCATCTACGGCCTGACCATCGATGGCCTGGGTGAAGACACCGGCGTCGGCGGTTCCTTGCTGGTGATGAGCATTGTCGGCGGCGGGGTGATCCCGATCTTCCAGGGCCTGTTGTCCGACGCCAGCGGCGGCAATATGCAACTGGCCTACAGCGTACCGTTGCTGTGCTTCATCGTGATTGTGATGTATGCGCTCAAGTGCATGCGCCAGTCCGGCAGCGTACCGGTGGGCGCGGCGGGGGCGGTGGCCTCATGAATACGCGTATCCCGCTGTACCCTGCGCTGTTTGGCGAGCAGGAGAAGATCCTCCTGCAGTCGCCGGCATTCAAGGTCAGCGCCTGGGCGTACCCGTCCGGCGTGCGGGCCCTGAGCCTGGAGAACAGCCGTGGACGGCTGGTGGTATTGCCGTATCAGGGGCAGATGATCTGGTCAGCCGAGTTCGACGGTTGCGACCTGACCATGAGCAACCTGTTCGAGCAACCCAGGCCCAGCCCGACGATCATTGATACCTATGGCTGCTTCATGTTTCACAGCGGCTTGCTGCGCAACGGTTGCCCGGCGGCGGATGACACCCATGCCTTGCACGGCGAAATGCCCTGCGCGCCGATGGACACGGCGTGGCTTGAAATAGGCGAGGGCATTTTGCGCCTGGGTGGTGCCTACCAGTATGCCAAGGGGTTCGGCGACCGCTACCGGGCGAGCCCCAGCGTGACCTTGCGCGCCGATTCGGCCTTGTTCGATATCGACATGGAGGTGACGAACCTGGCCGGCAAGCCCATGGACCTGATGTACATGGCCCACATGAACTATGCGTTCGTGAGCGGTGCGCGGTTTGTCGAGCCGCTGGGCATGCAGCGCCAGCGCCTGCGCACCAGCGTGCCGGACCACGTCAAGCCGACGCGGCCTGGAGCGCCTACATGGCGCAACTGGCCGAGCAACCGGCTCAATTGGGCTGCCTTGAGCAGCCGGCACTGTACGACCCGGAGATCGTGTTTTTCTTCGATGGCGTGGGGACGGATGCCGCGGGCCAGGCGCACTTTCTGCTGGATCATCCCGACGGAGCGGCGTTCTATACCCGGTACCGTCCCGAGCAGTTCGAGCATGCCGTGCGCTGGATCCTGTACACGCCGGATCAGCAAGTGGCGGCGTTCGTGCTGCCGTCCACCTGCGAGCCCGAGGGCTATAACGCCGAGAAAGCCAAAGGTCACGTGCGCGAACTGGCGGCTGGAGCCAGCGCTTCGTTCAGCGTCACCACCGGATATTTGAATGCGCAGGAGCGCCAGAAGTTGTTGGGTTAAACCAGCAATTGCGCGCCGTTGGCCTGGATGATGTCCTTGTAGCCGCGCGGGATTTTCTTGTCGCTGACCACGTACTGAAAGTCTTGCAGAGCAGCAAAGTGAGCGGTGCGCACGGTGTCGAACTTGCTGAAATCGGCGAGCAAGACGCGTTGCTGGGCTTGGCGCATAACCTTTTGCTTGACCTCGACTTCATTGAAGTTGAAGCACGTCACGCCAAATGCCTGGCTGACGCCGGCGGCCGTCACAAAGGCCCACGTCAGGCGCACGCTGTCGAGGATGCTGCTTTCGGCACTGCTTTCGAAGACCTGGTTCTTGCGGTGGAAAGTGCCGCCACACAACACGATGTGGCAATTGGGCTTGTTCTGCAGCTTGAGCAACAGGTTCAACGAGCTGCACACGGCGGTGAACTCAAGCGCATCGGGAATGAAATCCACGACAAAAGGCGAGGTGGTGCCGCAGTCGAAAAATACCGTGTCACCTGGCCGGATCAACTGAGCGGCGAGTTTACCGATACGGCGCTTTTCCTCGACGTGACGCGTGTCCTGCTCGGCTACCCGGTAATCGCCGACGTCGTTGCCGACCCGGGTGATGTAGCCACCCAGCAGCCGCAGGTGCTCGCTGAAGTGGTTGAGATCCCGGCGCAGGGTCATCTCGGAAACGTCCAGCAGGGCGGCCATTTCCTTCAAGTGAATGGCGCTCTGGTCTTGCAGGGCTTGCTGGATAAGCTTCAGTCGCTCGGCTTTTCTACTGTCCACGAGTATTCCAGGGCTTGAATGTTGATGTTAAATAAGTAACATTAAATGTGAATATTGCAACTAATAAAAGTGAGCGTCGTGACACGCGCCGCCACTCATTGGCAACATACAGGCAAGGACCCCTTAAATGAACAGTCTTCCACCCGCAGCATTGGCCAAATACATCGATCACACGTTGCTCGCCGCCGACGCCTCCCGTGAGCAAATCCGCACCTTGTGTGAAGAAGCCCGGGAACACGGCTTTTATTCGGTGTGCGTGAATTCAGGGCAGGTGCCTTATGCCGCGTCGTGCCTGGGCGACAACTCCGTCGTGGTGTGTGCCGTGGTGGGCTTCCCGCTGGGCGCCGGCCTGAGTGACACCAAGGCGTTCGAAGCCCAACAGGCGATTGCCGCCGGGGCAGGGGAGATCGATATGGTGCTCAATATCGGCTGGTTGAAGGACGGTTTACTGGACGCCGTGCGCGAAGACATTGCCCAGGTTCACAAGGCCTGCGGTGCCGTGCCGTTGAAGGTCATCCTGGAAACCTGCCTGCTTGATGACGCGCAGAAGGTCCAGGCCTGCGAAATCTGCCGCGACCTGGGGCGTGGCCTTCGTCAAGACCTCAACCGGGTTCAGCCGCGGCGGCGCTACGCTTGAAGATGTGGCACTGATGCGCCGGACCGTGGGCGCCGGCGTTGGCGTAAAGGCGTCCGGTGGCGTGCGCGATTATCCGACGGCGTTGAAGATGATTGAGGCCGGAGCGACACGCCTGGGCAGCAGCTCGGGGATCGCGATTGTGGCTGGCGCGGTGACGGCGGCAGGTGGTTACTGAAGCACTTATATAACTCAACTAAATAGTTATTTAGTTGAGTTATGCTTTTATTGCATAAAAAAGGGGCAGGGTACAAGCGTTGGGGTAACCAGGTCGTTCCTTTATAATTCGTGACCGTGCCTCACTCACAGGAGCAAGACCGCTATGGAAACGGGCGAGATGTCGATCCTGCTGTTTATCAATGTCTGTGCCGTCACGCTGCTGACCATCGCAGGCGGCTTGATGCTGCTGTACAAGAACAAGGGCAACTCGTTGTGCTTTATCCTGGCCTTGGCGTTGGGTGCGGTTTCTACCCTGAGCCTGCTGAGCGGTAATTCCGTGGGTGAGGTGCTGTCGCTTCCGGTATTCAAGGAGTACGCCCTGGTGTTCGGCATCTGGATTTACAGCCTGCAACTGCGTCATTGCGGCTATTACGATTCCCGACGCGTTGCCAGTTAGTCAGCGCCACTGAGTTGGGCGGTGTCGCGTTAGCCGGCGCAAAGAGCGCGAACATTCTCGATTCTGTAGTTTGGTCGCAGCTCACCAACGTCTGAAAAGGTTGCCGCGATGGACGCTGGCCAATGTGGTTAGCGATTACAAGGAGCGAGGTTCTCAGGATTCGTTCGTTCTGGATTACCTCGCTAAGGTGCAGGCACAAGCTGCAGGAGAGTGATCAAGGCCTGGGCCAGGCGTTAAATCTGACCGCCAGAGTCCCCCAGCTTCGTATATGACGGTTCGCATAATGTATATTATGTTAAATCAGATGCCATGTTAGAAATGTTCATGAGCGCTTTTATCAACGCAACGGTTTTAGCGGTGCCGATTTGAACGTCTAAAAAACATCAACTTACGGCGGCGCAGAAGACTGTGGCCGAGCATGACGCGACGCCTGTAAATGTCGGCCACACTCAGCCTATACGACGTCGGCCGGTGCTCCAGGCAGGTTTCGGTGGCAATGTCCCTGGCCGGCTGCACCTGCTCCCGACTGCGCAGATTTCCTTGCAGATCACAGGCGAGGACGACCTGCTGCTCACAGTTTTATCAGCGCTCGAACTTCTCTATTTCCAAGAGCAGTATTCGGTGCAGTGAATCGCTCCAGTTTTTGTTGGGGCGTGATAAATCGCTTGTGGCCGATTTCTGCCGTTTGTGGCGGGCAGCGACCGGCCAAAAGGAGCCAGTCAAAGGCGTCTAGAAAATCAGGGGCGATTCAGTCATGGCCGCAGAGGATCCTAGGCACGAGCGAACGTTATTTATTGTGGCCACCCTCTTCTCTCTCTATCTCCGAACTTCTGATCTCGTCGGTCGGGACAATTGGATACCTACAATGGGTTCGTCGGCATTCCTACATTGGTTGCGTCACACGGCGGCTACATTTGACGCACCATTTCGCGACATCAAGGATCTTCAAGCTGACTTACGCCACGAGAGTATGTCGACAACTCAAAACACCTATTACAACTCGCTGGATCAGAATCGAGCCAAGTCAGTAAAGGGGCTAGGCATCAAGGATAGGGGTTAGAATTTAGCTAAAGTCAGCAAGCCAGGCGCTGTTGTTCACTGCGTTCAGGTCTAACCGCGGTTCGGGGGCGGTTTACACCGGACCACTGCTAGGAAATGGCACTGTGTACTGCTTGTTCAGGAACAGCCGAACCGGGTACTCACGAACAAATTTCCCTGCGCCTGACAGCGGGCTTACCGATTTGTTGATGCGCGATTGTACCAGCGGCCCCAAGCTACCATCGCGTCACGGTGATGCCTGCGCAGCGACCTTCAGACCTCGGTCAGGTCAGACCAAAAAAGACTTGGGCGTTTCTCCCGAGGATAAGGGCCTTGTCGTCTTGAGCCAGTTCGGGACTCTCAATAACGCCAGAACCGATGCGTTGCTCGCCGAGGGGAAACGGCGAGTCAGAGCCGAGCATGACCCGGTCGCTTCCCATCACGTCTGTCAGCAGTTTTAGTGAGCGCGGATCGAACACTGCGGAGTCGACATAGAAACGTTTGACGTAGCTCGACGGCAGGTGCGGACAATCTTCGCGGACAATGTCGCGGTGCTGCCAGGCGTTATCGACACGCCCCAGCAAAAACGCAAAACCACCGCCACCATGGGCGAAGCACAGACGCAGCGACGTTGGAATGCGCTCGAAAGCGCCTGAAAGGATGAGCGACAAAATCCCCAATTGAGTTTCCGCCGGCATCGCCACCAGCCACGGCAGCATCCACTTACGCATGCGCTCGCCGCCCATCATGTCCCAAGGATGCACCAACACCGGTATATCGTTTTCAGCGCAATGGATGAAGAAGGTCACCAATCCCTCGTCATCAAGATCCTGATTGCCGACGTGGTTGCCAATCTGCACGCCGACATGGCCGGCAGTCTTGGCACGGCTGGCTTCGCGGCAGGCCGCGTCGATGTCTTGCAGCGGTACTTGTGCCAACACCTTGAGCCGGTCGGGCGCGATGGCCGTCATTTCCAATGCGCGATCGTTCATCAGTTGCGCCCAAGGCAGGGCGCGTTCGATGGGGACGTCGTAGCCAAACATGACAGGCGTGGCGCACATGATCTGTACGTCCAATTGCTGCTCGTCGAGATGCTCGATACGCCGCTCCATGTCCCAGAGTACGTCGTGCACTGGCCGAAACGGTTTATCGCCCAGCATGATCTGCCCCGTTCTACCGGAGGTTTGCAACCAGGGCCCACGTACCGGATCCAGCCGGGCCGATTCTGCCTGGCTGATGGTCGGGAAAAAGTGCGAATGCATGTCGATTTTCATGAGGGCTTTACTGCTTCCAGGGTCTGGTGCCAGGTCTTCCAGTCGCGGCCCGGGTGGATTTCGCCGCAGCCTGTGCAGCGGCGCTCTTCTTCGCTGGTGGCGTAGAACTCCTCGTAGACGGGCTGCAAGTCGTTGACGATGCTTCGCAGTTGCATTTCGTAGCGTTTAACTACCGAGCCGCAATGCGCGCAGGACCATTGAAACGCATCGAACAAGCCTGTAGGTCTTACGTGCTCAACCACCAGGCACAAGCTGCCAGGCTCCGGCCGTTGCGGCGAATGGAGGACGTGGGGCGCCATCAGGTACATGTCACCCTCACGCAAATCAATGCGCTCGTAGCGGCCGCGATCCCAGATGTTCAGGTAAGCATTGCCCTTGAACTGATAAAAAAACTCTTCCACTGGATCATCATGAAAGTCGGTGCGCTGGTTCGGGCCACCGACGACAGTGACCATAGTGTTGGCGTCCTTCCAGATCTGCTGATTGCCCACGGGCGGCTTGAGCAGATGAGCATTTTCTTCAATCCAGCGATTGAAGTTCAAGGGGGCGCTGAAATGATGCTTATTCATCTTGTTCTCCTTGGCGTTTAAGCGGCGAATAGGCCACAGCTTTGATTTCGATGCGCAAGTGCGGGTGCGGTAATTGATGCACGGCTACGGTGGTGCGGGTCGGACCGGTTTCGTCGAAGTACTCGGCGTAAACCTGGTTGTAGCCACCGAAGTCATTCATATCGATCAGATAACTGCTGAGCTCCACCAGATCGTCGAGGGTCGCCCCTTCGCTGCTCAGAATGTCGCGAATGTTTTCGATCACCGCACGGGTCTGCGCGCGAATGTCGAGATTGGTGGTGCCGAGTGCGTCAACTTCGACGCCGACAAAGCTGTTGTCCGAACGTCGCGAACTGGTGCCTGACACGTAGAGAAAATCACCGGCACGCTTGATGTGCGGGAAGCGCCCGCGAGGCGTTGCTTTACCCGCAACAACGGTGGATCGATTGGTGCTCATTGCGCCTCCCCTTGCACTGTCGGAACATTGAAGCCGCACTCACCGAAACCGGCAATTTCGACACTGACATGGGCCCCAGGGCTCAGGGCCTCGGCGGCGGTGGCGGCACCGGCCATGATAAGGCTGCCGGCAGGCAAAGAAATTTCTGCCTTGGCCAGCAACTGCGAAGCCTGCACCAGGCCTCGCAACGGATGGCCGAGAATCGCCGCCGTCGAACCGGCCTGGACCACCCGACCATTGATACGCATCAGCACCCCTGCGTTGGCCAGGTTCGCGAAGTCACGGGACCATGCACCCACCACCAGGCCGGACGACGAACAGTTGTCGGCGACCACATCTTCCAGGGTGAATTTGAAAGCCTGATACCGCGAATCAATAATCTCGATGGCGGGCGCCACCGCTTCCAGATAATCGATAGCCTCGAGTTGCGTCAGCGGCCGGTCGATGGTCTTGCGCGTGAGGAAACACACCTCAGGTTCGGCACGCGGATGAATGAACCGCCCCAAATCGACCAGGCCACCATCCTCTTCGAGCATCGCATCGGTGAGCCAGCCCCAGATCAAGCTGTCGACACCCATTTGAATCATCTTGGCGCGGCTGGTGAAACCCAGTTTAAGCCCGATCATGCGTTCGCCGGCGTCATAGCGATGCTGCATCGAGGCGCGTTGAATCTGGTACGCCTCCTCGAGGGAAAATGGTGTTTGCGTGCTGAACTGCGCCAGTGCTTCGACTTTTCGTGCAGCCTGATCAAGGGCCTGGGCGATGTGCGCGATATGGGTATTCATGGGCGTTGTTCCTTACGGGCAGACAGCAAATCGAGGGCGACGTCGACGATCATGTCTTCCTGGCCGCCGATCATCCGGCGCTTACCCAGCTCGACCAGGATATCGAGGGTCTTGAGGCCATACTTGGCCGCAGCGATTTCGGCGTGACGCAGGAAGCTGGAGTAGACGCCGGCATAACCCAGGGCCAGGGTTTCACGGTCAACCCGCACAGGACGATCCTGCAGGGGGCGGACGATGTCGTCGGCAGCATCCATCAAGGTGTAGAGGTCGGTGCCATGGTTCCAGCCCATGCGTTCGGCCGCGGCGATAAACACTTCCAGCGGTGCGTTACCCGCACCGGCGCCCATGCCGGCCAGGCTGGCATCGATACGGTCACAGCCCTCCTCCACCGCAGTGATAGAGTTGGCCACTCCAAGGCTCAGGTTGTGGTGGGCGTGCATGCCCGTTTCGGTTTCTGGCTTGAGCACGGCTTTGAAAGCACGGAAGCGCTCGCGTACGTCCTGCATGCTCATCGCCCCACCGGAGTCGGCCATGTACACACAGGTGGCGCCGTAGCTTTCCATCAGCTTGGCCTGAGCGGCCAACTGCTCGGGGGCGATCATATGACTCATCATCAGGAAACCGACGGTATCCATACCCAATTCGCGCGCATATTCGATGTGCTGTTTCGACACATCCGCTTCGGTGCAATGAGTGGCGATGCGCACCACCCGGGCCCCCGCGTTGTAGGCTGCCTTCAGGTCATGAACAGAACCGATGCCGGGCAACAGCAAGGTAGCGATCTTGGCATGACTGATGACGTCGGCAGCCGCTTCGATCCACTCAATATCGGTGTGCGCGGCAAAACCATAGTTGAAGCTGGAACCTTGCAGGCCATCGCCGTGAGCCACTTCGATGCTGTCGACGCGGGCCGCGTCCAACGCCCGGGCAATATCCTGGACGTTCTGGATCGAATACTGGTGGCGAATGGCGTGGCTGCCGTCGCGCAGGGTAACATCACTGATGTAGAGCTTTTTATTGATGTCCATGATCGTCTCCTCAGGCGCTCAAAATCGACTGTGCCATGCGCTCGGCGGTGGCCAAGGCAGCAGACGTCATGATGTCGAGGTTTCCAGCGTAGGCTGGCAGGTAGTGGGCGGCGCCTTCGACTTCGAGGAAAATCGAGGTCTTCAAGCCCGAGAAGGTGCCCTGCCCCGGAATATGCAGCGGCGCGCCTTCAGAAATCACATCGAACTGCACCTGCTGCTTGAGGCGATAGCCCGGCACATAGGCCTGCACTGCAGCGGCCATTTCGATGATGGAAGACTCGACCAATGCCTGGTCAGCCGCTTCGGAAAGCACGAAAACCGTGTCGCGCATCATCAGCGGCGGCTCGGCCGGGTTCATCACGATGATCGCCTTGCCCTTGGTGGCGCCGCCAATCACTTCGATGGCTTTTGAAGTGGTTTCGGTAAACTCGTCGATATTGGCGCGGGTGCCGGGACCGGCGGATTTACTGGCGATCGAGGCGACAATTTCAGCGTAGTGCACCTTGGCCACGCGGGACACGGCAGCGACCATCGGAATCGTCGCCTGGCCGCCGCAGGTGACCATGTTGACGTTGAGCTGATCCAGGTTCTGTTCCAGGTTGACCACCGGCACGCAGTACGGGCCGATGGCTGCCGGGGTCAAATCGATCACACGAACGCCAGGTTTGGCTGCGCGCAGCAAGGCATCGTTGTGCACATGAGCGGTGGCAGAGGTAGCATCGAAGACGAAATCGATTTCGGCAAACTGTGGCATGGCAATCAAGCCCGCCACGCCGTCGTGGGTGGTGGCGACGCCCATGCGCTGGGCACGGGCCAGGCCATCGGAGTTCGCATCAATGCCAACCATCACCGCCATTTCAAGCGCTTTGGCATTGCGCAAGACCTTGATCATCAGGTCGGTGCCGATGTTGCCGGAGCCAATGATCGCGACTTTAAGTTTTTTGTTCACGCTGCGGTCCTCGCTCAATGTTGATGGTCGAAAGCAGCGGTGACGCTGCCCAGGCCCTGGATATGCGCGGTGAACACATTGCCCGGCCGCGCAGCGACCATTGGCCCGAGTGCGCCAGTCAACAGAATGTCCCCGGCACGCAGCGGAACGCCCAAACGCACCATGGTGTCGGCCAGCCACAACGCAGCGTTGAGCGGGTTGCCCATACATGCTGCGCCAGCACCGACCGAAACCGGTTCGCCCGCAAGCGTCATGCTCATGCCGCAACGTACCAGGTCGAGTTTGTCCAACTGCACTGGGCGACTGCCAAGCACGAACAGGCCCGAAGACGCGTTGTCGGCGATGGTGTCGACCAGGCGGATGTCCCAGTTGGCGATGCGGCTGCCGACGATCTCGATGGCCGGCAACGCAAATGCGGTGGCGCGGATCAAATCAGCCATGGTGTGCTGTTCGTGGCACAGGTCGTGTTCCAGCACCAGGGCAATTTCCGCTTCAACTTTTGGCTGTGCCGTGTCAGCCCAGGCGATGGGGCGGTCGTCACCACGGGACATACTGGCGAACAGCAAACCGAAGTCCGGCTGATTCACTCCAAGCTGTTGCTGCACGGCGCTGGAAGTGAGGCCGATTTTGCGGCCGACGGGCCGCATGCCGGCGTCAATTGCCGCTTGGGTGTTGTACTGCTGCACGGCATAGGCGAGCGCGACGGGATCAGCCCTTGGGTCGGCAGCGAGCGCACTGGCAATCAAGTCGCGCACTGGCGCGCAGGGTTGCCCACTGCGTTCGGCCTGGCGCAGCCGATTTGCAGCTTCTATAAGGTCTTCATGCATGGTCGATGACTCCAGACGGCTCATGGATTAATACAAATGGTGGTGATTTCGGAGTAGAAATCCAGGGAGTGCCGTCCGCCCTCACGGCCAATACCAGACAGTCGCGTGCCACCAAACGGTGTGCGCAAGTCGCGCAGGAACCAGGTGTTGACCCAGACCATGCCGACGCGGAATTGACGCGTGACGGTGTGCGCGCGCTTCAAGTCGCGCGTCCACACGGCTGTAGCCAGACCGTACGCACAGTCGTTGACTCGACGTACCACTTCGTCATCGCTGTCGAACGGCGCGATGTGGCACACAGGACCGAAGACTTCCTCACGCATGCAACGGGCATCGTCGCTCAAGCCCGTCCAGATGGTTGGCTGCACATAGGCGCCGTTATCACGCTCGTCGCCAAAGGTCGGTACGCCGCCACCCGTCACCACGGTCGCGCCTTCGGCACGAGCCAGTTCGAAATAACCGAGGACTTTGTCGCGGTGTTTATGCGAGATCAACGAGCCCATGTTGACCCCGTCTTCGTCGGGGTAACCGATCTTCAGCGCCTCGGCGCCGGCCTTCATGGCGGCGACGAATCGCTCATAGATCGGGCGCTCGACGTAAACCCGCTCCGAGCAAAGGCATACCTGCCCGGAATTGGTGAAGCTGGAGCGCAGAACACCCGCTACGGCCGCGTCGAAATCGCAGTCGGCGAACACCACGGCGGCGTTTTTTCCGCCGAGTTCGAACGAGACGTCACGCACGCCTTCGGCAGCGACTTTCATGATGGTTGCACCGGTGCGTGATTCGCCGGTGAAGGTGATCGCATCGACGTCTGGATTACGCGTTAGAAACTCCCCCGCCGAGTTTGGGCCAAAGCCATGCACCAGGTTAAACACGCCGGCTGGTAGGCCAACTTCGTGCATGACTTCGGCAAGCAAAGTGGCGGTGGATGGCGAATCTTCCGATGGCTTGACCACCACCGAATTGCCACAGGCCAGCGCCGGCGCAACTTTCCAGGTCATCAACAGCATCGGCAGGTTCCACGGCGAAATGATAGCCACCACACCGTGGGGCTTACGCACGGAGAAGCTGAACACGTCCGAACCGTCGCCCGTACGCATCTCAAAACACTCACTGCCCGCTTGATTGATCAGCTCGGCAAAGGTTCGAAAGTTATGGACACCACGGGCGATATCGAGACTGCGAGCCTGGTGCACCGGTCTACCGGTGTCGGCCACTTCGGCGGCGACAAAATCATCAAAGCGGCGTTCGATGCCATCGGCAATCTTGTGCAGCATCTGCGCCCGCTGACTTGGACTGAAATTAGCCCAAGGGCCCGACTGAGCGGCTTTCGCTGCAGCCACAGCGCGCGCTACCAAAACGCTGTCAGCCTCGCAAACCTGGCTCAGAGTCCGGCCGTCGATGGGCGAAATATTAGGGAAGGTCTGGTCGCTGGCAACAAATTCGCCCGAGATATAATTACGCAGCACCTGTAAGGGTTCAGACACATCAACCTCCGAAACTTAATTATTTGGAGGAAGTTTAGGGAGAGTCGTTATTATTGGATAATCAGGATATTGAGGCTGGGTATTGTTAAATGGAATACCTGTGAAGTCTCATCAACGCCCGGCAATACCTGGCGTCTTACTCTGCACGCGCCTCATAGAGACACTCACGAAACAGCCGCGCAGCAGGACCAAGCGCCCGAGCATTGGAAAAAAAGCAGCCAATATCACCAAACTGCATCGCTGCCCCCAAGTCGAAGGCCTTGAGCAATCCCACGCCGATGAATTGTTGCGCGGCTCCATAGGGCATCAGGGCTACCGTTTGCTGGTCCTGCATCAGGGAAATGTTGGTCAGAATCGATAACGACTCGACAACGTTGCCTGGGGTAGGTAAAGCAGCGTCGAAGAACAGTTTGTCTGCAGTACGGCGTAACAACGAGTCCTGGGTCGGCAACACCCACGGGAATGGGTGCAGATCTCCTAGCGTGACCGGTGCCCCGGTATGCAACGGATGATCGGCGCCAGCAACGATACTCAACTCTTCGGCATACAGAACGTCCACCTCAAGCATGGGCGTCTCGTTACGCCGGCACCAATCGTCGGGAACCCGTCCTACGACCAAATCGACTTCACCCACGGCAAGGGCAGGAAACAGCTGATCCATCTGCCCCACCCGCAGAGACACTAAAACGCCTGGAGCCTGCTGCTTGAGCAACTGCATGGCGCGAGGCAGCAAGGAGGTCGATGCTGAAATCAGCGTGCCCACCATGACATGACCGGAAATGCCCTCCTGAAACGCATTCACCTCGTCCGTGAGCGAGCGCAATTCCGCCAACAGCGACTTGGCTCGACGGACCACCAATTCTCCCAACTCCGTAGCCGTTACCCCGCGATTGCCACGGATCAGCAAAGGCGCACCGAGATACTCTTCCAAATCATGGACGATTTTGGTCACCGCTGGCTGAGTCAAACCAAGTGTCTGAGCCGCACGAACCAAAGAGCCACTCTGCAGCACTTGGTCGAACACAACTAACTGATAAAACTTGAGTTTGCGTGCAACAGAAATCGTTGTGAATTTCATATAAAGCCTCGAAATATGTCACAGGCCACCTTGCTTTTCCGGCCCTGCAGGATGTCGCGAATCACCCCGAGTACGGCGGGAGCAGCATCGACCAACGGTTGTAATTTCACGCCCCGCCCAGGCTTTGGGCCAGGGTCAGAAAAACCGGCGTACCGATAGTTTCAGGACACGCACCGCGGTTGTCGTCCAAACCGATTGTGAGTAGCCTCAGACAGGTTTATATCGAATAAAGCACCGGGCCATAGCAGACAACGACGAATAAAGGTGTTTATGCGCGGATTCGACCCCTATCTCACATTTCAGAAACTCGAAGTATTTTGCACTGTTGCCGAGCTTGGGAGTGTCACTGGAGCGGCGGATAAGCTTTGTGTGACCCAACCAGTGGTGACAGCACATCTGCGAAGCATGGAGGCAAAATTAGGCTGTGTTTTGGTCAAACGTGTCGGCCGCAATATTGCGCTGACAGAGGCTGGGCACCGTGTCCATCGATGGGCACTGGAGGTACTTGCTCTCACTCATGAAATGGAGCGCGAGTTGGCTGTGGTCGATTCTGGCTGCCGCGGTCAGGCCACGATAGCAACTTTTATGTCCCTTGGTTCTTACTTCCTGCCGCCGCTCATTTCAGAGTTCACAAGCTTGCACGACGAAGGACGTGTCACTGTTCAGGTCTCAGACAGTACCGTAGCCATCGAGGCGGCCAGAGCCAGTGGATGCGATTTCGCCGTCACTTTTTTAGAGCCTAACCAAGACTTAGATCGATTGACAACACGCCACCTCTGGGATGAGCCTTTAGTGCTGGTTTGTGCTCCCCAAACTCGATGGGTGGATGAGAACGATCTGCTGGCAAGCCTGAGCAGAGTAGCGTTCGTCAGTGCACCGCTAAATACTATTCACCGTCGGGTTGAAGACGACCTTTTGCGTAAAAGAGGCCTTGAAAATCGCAATATCGTTCTTGAGCTTTCTCACCCGGAAGCGATTAAACATGCTGTAAAAAATGATCTTGGTCTTTGTTTCATGCTGTATTCATCAGTACGATCAGAGATTGAACAAGGCTCTCTGAAGCTGCTTGACCATCCTGATTTGCGCTTCAACATGCCCGTATTTTTGGTACATCGTGACGATAAGATTTTCTCTACGTATCAGTCAGTACTGATTCAGCATCTCCTGGACTCAACACAAAAACCCTAAGCGCAGACCTGAAGCAGACAGCACTTTTCGATGCCTTTTTGAGGCCAAAAAAGCGCTGACTTTATTCGGGAAGAATTAACGGCTATCTAATCCCTGCTTCAGATTGCGCGACAGGGACCATCAAAGCCTCTTGCTCCTCTTTTATGAGGCGGTCCAATACACGGCGAGCTCGTACTGCCCCGCCGTCGCTGGGTAAAAGTACGGGGTTGAGCGACCAGAAATCTCGATCACCGATCTCCTGCTGTTGGGCCTCCAACATAGGCATGTCCTCTTCCGAGAAAGGTTGTATCAACCACTGGACGTTCTGTTCAGCCAGCTTCTCCCCTTCCGGCCCCATAGAGCGAGGGAATGCGATACCAAACCAATAATGAGTAGTTGACTCAGTCTCTGGCGTGAAAAGGTGAGTAACGAATAGCTCTCGCCCTTCCTCCTTTGGTCTTCCGGTAAAGGTATAGCCCGTTGTCAGCAACATGCTTGCTGGAGCATTCCAGCGAACATCCAGCCACCGATCCACCAACTGACCTGCTGGGATACCACGCATCTTTTCCAAAGCGGCAGTCAGCTTTTCGCCAACCGTTGATCTTTTGGAATGAACCGTATCTCCCACTTGAACAACATCTATTTTCCCTTCAGAGACCTTACTGCTACCCAACGAGGCCTTGTGCAGAAACTCGATATGGCTAAGGTCCATAATGTTATCGTTTTCCAACACGTAATTAGCGTTGACAGAAAGATAACTCTTACCCACATATTTCCTGACAGGATCCATTTCACTGAAGTCACCTATGAGCTGGGGATCTGCTTTGGCTTCATCCCCCATCCAGATCCATATCAGTCCGTGCAGTTCGGCTATAGGATAACTTCTAACCCTCGCAGCCTTCGGAATGGCACCGTTTCCATGAGGGTTCAGAACACACGCACCCGTACAATCAAACACAAGCCCGTGGTAAGCACATTGAATTGTATCGCCTTTAAGCTCACCTAGATGCAGCGGGACGAACCGGTGCGGACAGCGATCTTGCAGGCCTTTAATAGCACCTTGGCTGTCTCTGAACATTACCACACGCTGATTCAGGAATGTTTTGGCAACCAGCTTTCCAACGTCTACATCGTCTGCCCAACCCGCAGGGTACCAAGCATTGTGAAGAAATTTCATGGACCTCTCCTTTTGTTTTGCATGGGCGACGCGAGAAATAATTCACGACACTCATTAAGTAATGACACCGTCAGAACAGGTTGACTTTAAATATCCAGGACCAGAACCTTGGAGATTGAACGAGAACAACATATCGTCATCTGATCATTGCTTGACTGTTCAGCATCTGTCATAAATAAATCTCGATGATCGGGCGTCCCCTCTAACACGCCAGTAAGGCACGTACCGCAAACACCCTGTTCACAAGACATGGGAACATTAATACCTGCCTCGATTAACACCTGCGCAATCGATTTATCTGCCGGCACCTGAAGCGTTAAATTTGTTTTTTTAGTGCGCACGGTAAATTCGGCGCCCGTAATATCTACTTCAGCACTGAAATGTTCAATATGGATATTTTCGTCTATCCACCCTTGACTCTTTGCCGTCTTGGCAACCACATCCATGAATCCGCCAGGCCCACAAATATACACATGACGATCTGAATTAGGGTTATTCAAAACCACGGAAAAATCACAAAAACTTTCCGGCTCACCCTCGTCAAAATGGCCAATGACACTCGCAGAAAAAGGGGTTTGCTTAAGCTGATCATAAAAAGCGGCATTCGCATGATTACGTGCACAATAATGCAGTTCGAATGATCTGCCGCTGGCGTATAGGTGCCACGCCATAGCAATCAACGGTGTTACCCCGATCCCTCCGCCAAATAATATTGAATGCCCGGCAGATTCATTTAATCTAAAATTGTTTCTCGGTGCGCTTATACTAACGGTCGTGCCAACATCGAATTCATTGTGTATGGCTTCAGACCCTCCTCGAGACGGTATTTCGCGCAAGATACCCAGTGCATAGTGGTCTCGGTTTCGGGGGTCATTGCAAATCGAGTAATGCCGGACAACGCCTGCTCTGACATTGACTTCAATATGTGCACCCGCCTCAAATGGCGGTAAAGGCTCGCCTGTAAGACTTACCAGTTCAAGAGAAATAACCCGGTCTGTCTCCACCTTACGACGCGCAACTTTAACAGTCAGCATGGACGTGCATGTTTGCATAAGATAAATCTCCAGACACCTTACCGATAGCTGTTTTATTATTTTTTCACAGATGAAATTACATCGGTCAAGCTTGAAGCCAAGCCTTAAAATTCATAATCATCTTCAACGATTTTTTAATCATCGTACGCAAACCACTGCTCACATTCTCGTAGCCTCTGATTCTGAATAATCTTATGTTAACTTTCCAATAGTTATAAATAGCCCCTCTCATAGCCATGAGACTATGGAAAGGCTGATCGAAATCGACGAAGCCGCACTGACGTTCTCCGTTGGGTCTGCCCGGCGTACTGGTGGCGCTGGCCATTGCACTCACCGTGCGTGATCCAGCACACAGAACCTAAACGTTGTGCGCAGATGGAAAGGTGCAGATGCCGACCAGAGCAGCGGTGGTTCGCGCTGAATGTATAACGTGCGAGTCGGTCAGCAACGGGTGGTACGCGCGCTGAACTAGCATTTTCCATTGGCCCTAGATGCCAGCCATTGCCTTATGATCGCGGGGGAATAGACATAACCGCTATTCTTGGCAGGGCCCGCTCACGCGCGGCCAGCCAACGTTCTTCCACGCTGCAGTATCCCGACGATGTTGCGGCCCGAACGTGCATGGATTCCAAGCGCTCGACAATACCCAATGCTGAATCCGCGGCGCAGATCCAGCGCATCGGCGCGGTTGCCGTTCTCGTCGAAGCACTCGATATGAACGATCACCTGGTTCACAAGTGATCGTTCCTCTCTTATTCACAGGCATTCACAACAAAAGGCCGTATTTAATGTTGGCTGATTTAATCCCCCCCTAAAACGCGGAAGTTCCGTAAGTGTGCTCGTATACAAATGTATCGATTCGATTTCTATCGCTAGGGACATCACGCTCGCGAAGTCCTTCTGGCAGCTGGGCAGCAGATCCGGTGCGGCCAACTGCAACGACCGCTTCAGGTCGAACATTTTCTGGCAACTGCAGAACACTTCTGGCGGCGTCAGTGTTAAACCCTGTCATTGCGTGAGCCCCCAGGCCCAGGCTGGAGGCTTGCAGTGCCAACATCGCCCACGCCGCTCCTGCGTCAAAGCTGTGGCTGTAGGACGGTTGCCGTTGCCCAGGAGTTTTGGTTGGCGTATCTACTTCCGAGCATATGCAGATCAAAGCACCCGCTGCTTCAGCCCAGCCCTTATTAAAGGGGATCAACAGGTCAAGCATCGCTTCCCACCCCGCGTCACCTCGCAATGCGAAGACGAAGCGCCATGGCTGTACATTGAACGCTGAAGGTGCCCATCGAGCCGCCTCGAACAAAACTGCCAATTCTTCCCGCTTGACGGGAGCGTTTGTGTCGTATGCCCGGGAAGACCAGCGATCCAGGATCAGCGGCAGGATAGGATGGTTTGCAACTCTAGTATTCATAACTGTTCCTTACACACTCGTCGGACGTGTGATCGTCGCCCGTTGTTAATTGAAACCAAAAAGACGACGGACACAAGCTAACCTGTTCAATAGTAACCAACCCTGGGGGCACCTTTATTTAAAACTAACCGCCGCTGATCAACCCGGCTATAACGGGATATGAGGGGCCGGCCTTCAACCTGAGTGCGGTGACACGCTTAATGCACCTGTGCGAGCGAGGCCTCCGTCGACCCAGATAAGAGGGTCAATTTTCGAATGGCAATAAACGGCCGTTACTTCACCGATAAAAAGTGTATGAGTGCCGACCTCAAAGGTATTCGATATCGTGCAGACGAGGGCTGCGTTCGCATCGCTCAAAATCGGCATACCTTCATCGGAAGGAGTCCAATCGCCCGTCTCGAATCGCTCGAGACCTTTTTTCTGTCCGCTAAAGACCCCAACGATATCCGCGTGCCGTTCTGACAGTAAATTTACGCAGAAACGACCTTCGCGCTTCATGACCGGAGACAAGCTGGCATTCCGGTTTACCGCCACCAAGAGAGTCGGCGGATCGGCAGTCACGGAAGTGATGGCGGTGGCCGCCATCCCCGTCCAGTCATCCTCAGTACCGGATGTCACCACAGTGATCGTCGCCGCCAGGCGTCGCATCGCCAGCTTGAAGTCAGCCTGCACCGTATTCTCGCTCATAATAAATTCCTGCTTGATTCAATTCATGTGTTGAGCCGCGTGGATCACGGTTCTCTAGCGAAAACTCTGCTTGAGAGCATCGTTCATCGTAAAGGCCAAACCCCGGAAGGTGCTGCACCGAGCCGCGCGTAAGAGGCAGCTGCAGCACTCCGTACTGCGGAAGCGATCGACGCTATGTCGACCCCTATGAGATTGCCGTCCTCCATCACCACCTTACCGTTGATCACCACTGTACGAGCGTCGCGCCCGGTACCGCCGTAAACCAGGTCCGGCACAGGATTACCCAGTGGCTCGGGCCACCAATGCGGGGAGCTCGTGTCGAAGATCGCAAGATCGGCAGCTTTTCCAACCTCCAAGGATCCGATCCGGTCATCCCAATGCACCGCCTTGGCCCCACGTATGGTCGCCATTTCAAATACGGTGTAGGGGTCCATTATCAATGGATCTCGCCTGGCGTCCTTATGGACGCATGAGGCCAGATTCATGATGCGGACCATGTCGAGCGTTCTAGCAATGATTGCGGCGTCGGTGCCGAGTGCGACATTGACCCCCCCAGCAACCAGGTCGGGGATCACACCGTGCGCGACCCAGCCGTTCCCGCCAACGAGGCTTGATGCCGGGCAATGGACGACGTTTGTTTTAGTCTCAGCTAACAGGGCGACATCATTGGCTGGGATCCATCCGATGTGTGCCAGCAGCAAGTGCGGTCCTAACAGACCCAGCCGATGCAGCCGCGCAATGTCTGCGTTGGCTACCACCTCGGGCTCCCCCGGAGGCGCGCGCCGCCCGATGAGGTGAGCCACAATACCGACTCCCCTCTCGATAGCCTGCGTTAACACCATCTCGGCCAGGCGATCACTCACAACCGCAGGCATGTCGAGGTCGTAGCACGCGCGCAGAAGCCCGTCACCGGCCCCGTTGAACTGTTCGACCGTTTCGTTGGCGAGAGCGATCGCCTCATCAGTGTCCTGAGTCAGTCCACCAAAAGGTCCCGCTACATCCGCGAGTTTGCGCGCAACAATGCCTCGCATACCCAGATCCAGGGCCGCACGAGCAACCGCGTGGGGCATCGGGCCCGCACCGTCCACGAAGCAAGTAGTCCCCTGGCGGATCATCTCGACGAAGGTTGCCGCAGAAGAGGCATAGGCTTGCTCCTCCGTTAACTGGTCCTCGTAAGGAATTACCCGATCACGGAGTCGGACAATTTGCGGCGTATCGTCGACCATCCCCTTGATCAGATAGTCGATTGGGTGATTGTGAGCATCGATGAGACCCGGGGTGATGAGTCCCTGAGGGGCATGAATAGTTTTAAGCCCCATATACGCCCGCTCAATCGCGTCACGCGGCCCAATCGCGACGATGTCGGTTCCGTTGATAGCGATTGCGCCATCGCGGATGATTTGTCTCTGCTGATCGACGGTAACGATACATCCGGCCGAGATCAGAAGGTCGACCTGTTCAACGTTTGCGCTTTGCATTTTATGCCACCTGACTTGTTATTCTTTATCGAGGCATTCTTGGTTCATTCATCGCAACAGCCAGAATTACAGTGGACGTGCAAACCGAATGCATAGGTTATGTACCCGTGCTATGGCAGATAGCACTCGAGGCGCGCCCCATTACGAAATCCGGGTACATACGGCCAAGGGCAACCAAGATAGGTACGTCACAGCTAAAAGAGCACCCGGAATGAGGCCTGGGCTCAGTCGAAATCTGTAACCGGGCTGCGCAGTCCTTGCTGTTCAAGCAACGGCAACACTGTCTCGCCGAAATTGCTCAGACCTGCCTCATAGTCCAGCCATGTCAACAGCACACCATCCACACCGGCGTCTGAGATCGAGGAAAGCGTCGCAGCAATGTCCTGCGCCGTACCCAACAGAGGGTAGCCACCGTATCCCGCCGCTATGGCAAATTTCATTTTCTCCATCACGCCTTCAGGCATGGTCTTGGCGTTCCCGATATTGTTAGCGATGAAAGCATCAACGCCTTCGTCGTCGCCCTGCGTGACCACATAGTCCTCAACATAGGCACGAGCTTCCTCAACGCTGTCGCGCTGCACCACATAGCTGGACATCCAGACCTGGATCTCTTTGCCATATTGTTCACGTGCGAAATCACGATAGTGATCGACCTGCTTCTTCAGAGACGCAGGTCTTGGGTCCTGTGGAATGATGAAGGCGACATCGCAGTTTTTCGCCGCGAACTCTCGCCCCCGATCGGAGCCACCCGCATTCATCAGGACTGGGCGCGGATGCGGCGATTTTGGCTGAACGATTGCCTGCTTTAGATTGTAGAATTTCCCCTCGAAATCGAAGCCTTCCTTCTCTACCCAAAGCCGGTCGAAGGTCTGGACCCATTCGTCGGCCAAACCGTAGCGGTCATCGTGCCCGTACATCGCGTCACCGAACATTTCCATCTCTTCGCGATACCAGCCGCACACGAGATTGAGGCCATGCCGGCCTTTCGAAATGAGGTCCACTGTGGCAGAGCACTTAGCCGCGATGATCGGATGCATAACCGACAGGTGAACGGTACTCATTACACAGATGCGTTCGGTCACCGCCGCAGCGGCAGCTGCCCATGTGAACGTTTCGTATAGATCGCCGGAGTAGTGGCCGTCCTTAGCGAAAGCTTTCCACCGCGATGCTGAAACAAGCGCCTCGATGCCAAGGCGATCAGCCATCTTGGCAATACGAAGATTATTATCCCAGGTAGGTACGAAGCGATCAGGGTGGTTCGTAAAGGCAGCGCCTCCGTTGATGCCGAAGACACCAAGCTTCAATCGGTTGGGACCCCACATTGGATTCTGGGTAACGGGCAGCTCGTTGGTCATAAGATCTCTCTTCTCGCCTCAGCGACTAATTGCAAAATTTCTTGTAGTAATGTACTGATCTCGCTTGACCAGACTAACGACGAAGGAAGGAGAAGCCTTTCAAAATCCTGCGGTATCGTGATTACTTTTCATCCCTTTCAGATGATTGACACAGGTTCTACTCGTGCCTGGAGAAGCGCGAAAAACGTTCAGGCGGTATCGAACCCGGAGCGGCAGAGCACTTGTCACTACTTTCCACAAAGAAGCAACAGCTGAGTGAAAGCAATGACCAACGGCCTGCGGCTCAAGTTGTAAAAACAGGTCTTTCGGTTCCGTAGTTGCAGACTTCAACGGATCACCGATCGACAACAAACCAATCAGTAATTTATCGAAAGCAGTTCGAAACTTTGAAAATAAGCAGGCGCGCTCCGGGATTGCCGGAGCGCGCCTGCTTACAGTAACTTACCGAGTGTCTGCGCATAGACGCCCCGACCTACTGAACATCATAGGCCGGTTAGCGCCGCCTGCACCTTCAAACAGGGTTACTCATGCCATCACGCATCAAATAGCACACTGCCGCAACTGCCCTGGCGTAACACCAAAACGCTTACTGAAGGTACTGGTCATATGGGCCTGACTGGAAAATCCAACCCGATAAGATATATCAGCCAGCGAAGAGACTGAACTCAATATAAGCTCATGAGCCTTCGAAAGTCGCCGATCCATAATATATTTATGTGGCGAACACCCAAGCATCTCAGTGAAGGCATGAGCAAAGTAGTAACTGCTGATACCCAGCGCCTCTTGAGCAACTTGCTCAACCGATAATGTTGACGATAGATTTTCTTCTATAAATTCAAGTGCCGTACGAACCTGATGGGGGGCCAATTGATACCTCACAGCGCGCTGGTCACCATGGTGAGACTTGACGATCCGCCTGAAGGCATATTTTACGAAATCAGACGCAAACGAGCCTACGTCTTCATCTTGACGGAGCAACATCTGGCGAAGTGCGCGAGCTTTCAAATGCACACCAGGGTCAACCATGTTGAATGCCATGCTTGGCGAGGGCCCATTTAACCCGGCCTCCCGAAACATTTGATCGGCACACTCGGGTGAAATAGTCGCCAATACAAAATCAATAGGCTGCTCTTTCTTGACATGGATAGTCGATCCCGCGGCAACGTAGTAAAGGGCCCCTGATAGCATGATATCGCTTGACCAGCTACCCGAGTCCAGTCTCGTTCTGACTATGCCGGGCGCTAACTCGACGCCAATCATATGATGCGCTAGCTCGAGATGCTCTTCTTTCTTGGAAGCCGTGCAATAAAAAATCTCCCCATAATCATAAGCAACCTGCCAAGGGGTTTCTGTGAAGGGGCGGTAGTCGGTGCGTTCATCTTTGAAGTCCGTGGTTATTAATCCGCGTTTTATGCAAGAGGAAAACGTTGAAGAACCCATACAAGCCTCCCAGGGTACAGCTAGCCAAAAAAATAAGGACTACAACGTCCAAGTTCATTCGGCAGACCTCAATCACATTAATATTCAGACAGTGCATTAGGCATTCCAATGTCGCTGCCATTTTCTTATTATACGAAGCACCTTCATACCTCCAGGCCCAGCCGCTTATCCTGCCTTACTCCCCTTCGGTCTCTTACAACTTTTCATTCTAAAAAACAGACTTTGAATCACCTAACCTCATCTGAGCCCTCACGTTGAACCCCGCTCGTCGCTCTCGCCCGATTATAGGACTGTATCAGCAATTTTAGGACCGCAATGCGATGGCTGGCATTTTTTCTTTTTTTCTGCACGATAAAATTAAAGTCTTTCAAAAAGCTGCTCACAAATAGCTTTAATGGAAATGACCCTGACGGACAGGTAGTGGGCGAACCGCATGACGGCTCGAACTTGCTTTATGGCATTCCCGTTGAATTTGATTCGCACCTGGTCAATCCACTACCCCACCTTTGGCGCATTGATCGATGAGTCATCCGAAACGCCTTATGGAACAAGCCATGACCAGATTAGCTTCCAACCCTATCGCTGACACGATGCGCAAGGACAGCGAACGTGAACGTTTTTTAGGGAGCGAGCGCTGCCCAGGTCAACGCACAAAAATAGCAGTTTTATGAAAGAGGAAAAACAAAAATTGTCAGCAAACTTGGAATACGCCCACGCCGTAAACCTAGATGAAAATAGGGGGCTAATGCTATCCAAACAATAAAAACTCCCTAGAGAGAAAAGCATGAAAAACGTTTCGAAGTTTCTGGTCACTGCAAGTTTGATAGGTATTTCAAATTTCAGCTATTCTGCTGAAAACGGTGGTTCTACTGGAGCTGCTGCCTTTGGCCTTGACGGAATGAGCCATTTCTACCTTCCTCCACCTGGCGGTACTTGGCTTGTAAACTATACCGGCGTTTATAATTCAACCCGAATCAACGGCCCCGACGGTAAAGACGCAGCGCCCAACACCAAACTTCACTCAGAGTACAATGTATTCGCCTTAAAATTCCTCCCAAATACTGGGATTCTGGGATCCACCTGGACGGCATTTGAAATATTTCCGACCATCGTCAGCACAACGGTTAAAAACGGCTCGAACAGCTCAACTAACACAGGCTTTGCGGACCTCGCCATCGATCCGTTCGGATTAGCCTGGAAAGTCGGCAATGCCAACGTCGGTTTTGGCACTACGTTTACAGCTCCTACAGGAGAGTATGACAGACGCAGTGATGTCAATCTCGGAACCAACCACTGGAGCTGGAATCCGCAATTCTACTACAACTGGTTCGACCCACAGGGACGAGGAGACATTTCGATCCATGCGTCGTACGAGCTGAATTTTAAAAACCGTGACGGGTTAGTGACCTACTACAACCCAACCGGGGCCTCTTACACATCAGGCCAAATGGCTCACTTGGAAGTTGCAACCGCCTATAACGTTACTCCAAAGTTTTCTGTAGCAACGTCTGTCGTCGGCTCCTACCAGTTTACCGATGATAAAGTTGACGACGAACAGGCGGATCAGTTCGTCAAAGACCAGTTGGATGGTAACCGGTACGAGAACATCAGAGTGGGCCTTGCAGCGCGCTATTTATTTTTAAACAGCATTCCTGTCAATCTAACGTACACGCACGACACGTATGGGCGTAACAAAGCCATGGGCGACGCACTTATTTTAAGAATAGTAAAAGAACTCTAAAAACCATTTATTGAAACCATCAGGTTTCTGCCCAGCCTTATAATCCAACTGCTGCAGCAAGCCTCATGCAACGCCTTGAGGCCGATGAAACTCGGCCTCAGCTTTTTTCATACTGAAGCCGCTAGACTAGGGATATCGCAACACGCATTTAACTGGATAGACGAAGCAATGTCAGCGGTTGATGTTCTGTCTATAGCCAGTGAGCGTGCTGGCGTGTAACTGCGAGGCCAGCCCTTCTAGCTTGGCGAAGCAAGACTACCTCAAGCAATGAGTCTTGCTGGGCCGACAAGCCCAACGAAACTCCATGCCCGAACCACCGTGTTTAAATACCAAGGGATCCCCTGATCGGGCTATTGCGCCATGCGCAGCGGCGGACTACCGATACCTGAAATGAACATTATCAAGACCTTATCGGTATTTTACTTTCCAATATCCGGTCTATAAGCTCCGCCCCCGTCAAGCCAGAAACCCGCTCAGAGCCCCTTTCCTCTTCGTCATTCCAACAATAATAACAACAGATATAGAAGACACTTCCATGCAAAAAACTGCACTGCTTCCGTTCGCGGTTGCGATGTTCGGCCTCGCCTTGCCTTTGGTAAGTAATGCTGATTTTCTGAGCGACAGTAAAGCCAATCTCGAATTCAGAAATTTTTACTTCAACAGCGATTATCGCCAGGATAAAGCGCTGCAATCCAAACGTGACGAGTGGGCGCAAGGCTTCATTCTGAAGTACGAATCAGGCTATACGCAGGGCCCACTAGGGTTCGGGGTAGACGCGATCAGCTCCCTCGGCCTGAAGCTCGACTCTGGCCCGGATCGCCAGAATACCGGCCTGCTACCGGTCGGTGACGACAAGGCACCCGATAGCTACGGCTCGTTTGGTGCCGCAGCAAAAGTCCGTTTCTCGAAAACCACCCTCAAGGCCGGCACTCTAATCCCGTCGCTACCCATTGTCAGCCCTAGCGACTCGCGACTGTTGCCGCAAACCTTTCAAGGCGTTCAACTGACGTCGCAGGAGCTGGACGGTCTCACCTTTAATGCAGGCCGACTCAACCGCAACAAGCAGCGCAACGTCAGTGGCAACGAGCTGATGATCGTCGCGGGCGAAGGCATTCGCGGTGGTCGGGAGACCGACCGTTTTGACTTCGCGGGGCTGCGTTATCGGTGGAATCAGTCAATCACCACCAGTTATGACTACGGCTACCTTGAGGACAACTATCGCCAGCACATGCTTGAAGCCACTCATGTGCTGCCCATTTCCGCCAACCAGTCGCTGCGCAGCGAACTACGCTATGCCCGCTCCACTGGCGACGGCAGCAGCAACGTCGACAACACCGCCTTAGGTGCACGCTTCACCTACAGCCTGGGCACGCACGCCTTGAGCCTTGGCTTACAGAAGATGCAGGGCGAAACCGGCTTTCCCCGGATCAACGGCACCTCGTCTTACCTGATCAACTTTGTGGTGCTCTCGCCCAACTTCGCCAACCCTGATGAGCGCTCATGGCAAATCCGCTATGACTACGATTTTGCAGCCATCGGCATTCCGGGGCTGAGCTTTATGACACGCTACCTCTACGGCGACAACTACCAGCTTGGCAACGGCCGCAGCGCCAGCGAATGGGAGCGCAACAGCGATCTTGGCTACCTCTTCCAAAGTGGCCCGCTGAAGAATGTCCAGGTGAAATGGCGCAACGGTACTTACCGCAGCGCCGGCGCGTCGGATATCGACCTGAACGCCCTGATCATCAGCTACACCCTACCTTTGCTCTAACCAATAGGCCCAAACACATGCACACATTCGTCAGACTCTTAGTCACCCTCAGTTGCTGCGTAGGCATCAACCAGGCTGCAACTGCGTCCAATAACACCGAGCAGGCCTGCAAGACCGGCTGCGTAGAGAAACCCAAAACCACCACTGCGCTGGTCGCTACGCCAGGTAGGTCCGCGCAATCGGAGGATGAGTTTGACGGCGTCAACCGCATCAACAAAGCATCGATCGTGATGCTCAGCGAAGAGGGCATCGTGACCGCTGAGATGGCGCGCAAGATTGCCACTGGCGTAAAGCACGTCATCGAGCAGGGCCAGAAGCCAGATGGCCTGCGCCCGACTGACGTGCTGGATATCGAGCATATTATGATCGAGGACATCGGGCCGGATGCTTCGATCATTCACTCCGGCCGAAGCCGCCAGGATATTTACGCGACTTACCGGCTGGCGGAACTACGCGCCCAAACCCTGCAGTATGGTGACGGCGTGAACCTGATCCGCACGCGCCTGATCGATATCGCTGCCAAGCACACCGAAACCTGGATTCCGGCTTATACCAACGGCGTGCAGGCGATGCCCATCAGCCTGGCTCACTACCTGCTTGCCTACGAAGCCTCGCTGGAGCGCGACGCACAGCGCCTGCACGAGCTCTACGCACGTCTTAACCTCAGCCCCATGGGCACTGCCGTGCTCGCCAACTCGGCCTGGCCGCTTAATCGCGAGCGGCTGGCCGAACTATTGGGCTTCGACGGCGTGCGGGAGAACTCCCTCGACGCCAGCCAAGTGTCCACCTACGACATCCCCATTGAAGCGGCTAACATCGCGGCCTCTTCGGCAATCCGCATGGGTGCACTGATCGGTGATATCCATACGCAGTATCATCAAACCCGGCCCTGGATCCTGCTCGACGAAGGGTCAACTTACACCAGCAGCGCCATGCCGCAAAAGCGTAATCCAGGCCTGCTTATGCGCACTCGCGAATCGGCATCGGATACGGTGAGTCGCTCTCAGGGCATTACACTGCGGGCTCATAATGTCACCACTGGCATGACCGACTATAAGTTCGCTTCCGAGACCAACGATGTATTCGGCGCGGCGCAGGACATGTTCACGCGGATGGACCAAGTGCTTCGTGCCCTGGTGATCGACCCACAGCGCGCTGCCGAAGAACTCAGTGACGATTGGACGACCTCTATGGAGCTTGCCGATACCCTGGAGCGCGATTACAAAATCCCCTTCCGGATCGGCCACAGCTTCGCCTCTCTGATTGTGGGCGAGGCGCGACAGAACAACTTCAAGCCAGCCAACTTCCCCTACTCTGCTGCGCAGCGTCTGTTCACGCAGGCCGCAGAAAAGTACCAATGGAAAACACGCCAGTTGCCACTGGATGAGAAAGCCTTCCGTACCACCCTCTCCCCGGAATCCATGGTGCGAACGCGCGTAGGGACCGGCGGCCCGCAGCCGAACGAGGTCAAGCGCATGCTCGCCGAAGCGCGACAATCGCTGGAAAGTGATCAGACGTGGCTAAATGAACGCCGCCAACGGCTGGCCGATGCGAGCACCGCGCTTGACAAGGCGTTCGACAAGCTTGCCGAGTGACGCTAGCACCTCATCACAGAGGATTTGACCGCTTGATCTTCAACCGGATCAAGTCGGGTCGACAGCCAGTGCCACTGGCCCATTTGGCAGTGCTGAAACGGGAGGACAGAACCACTCAAGGCGACCCCTCGGGCGCCCGTAGCGAGTTCGGCACAAAATTTGCTGTCTAACGATAGATCCTGACTGCACAAACGACGGGAGATCGCCATGCACTTGGACCACATATATACATCCGGGCAGCCCATAACCGCTGCGCAGCACTGGATGTGCGCTATCTGCGGACCTCACTCACTGCAGGCAGCAAGCCCGGGCAAGGTCGCCTTTGCCCACAGTGGGCACCGTCTGGGCGCACTGGCGACCACGCTGGGGAAAATCGAATATGGGACCGATGTTACCGTTGGTGTCGAACCGCATCAGCACCTCAGCAGCTATAGCCTCAGCTTGCCGCTAACTGGCAGCCAAGAGCTACGCACTGCGGGCCGCGCGCTGTTGTCGGATAGCTCGCAAGCGTTGATCATCTCCCCTCAAGACAGTCAGCAGCTGAGCATTTCCGGGAACTGCCGCAAGGTTCAAATCGCGATCACCGTTGCCGCCATGAACAGCGTCGCCGAACACATGCTGCAGCGCCCATTGGACGCCCCCATACATTTCGAGCCACTCATGGATGCCCTTAACGGCACCAGCGCGGGGTGGTGGCGGCTAGTAGACTTTCACCTGCGCGAGCTGGCCGCTGGCGACGCGCTCTATCGCCTCCCGGGCGTCGCCCGAGACCTGGAGACGACCTTGATCAAGGCGTTGCTGCTGAGCCAGCCGAGCAACTACTCGAAGGACCTGCGCAACGTTAGCCAGGGCCGAATCCCCCACTACCTGAAGCGCGCACGCGAATTCATCGAGACCCACGCGCGCGAGGATCTGCGCCCGGAAGAAATCGCTTACGCCGTGGATGTAAGCGCGCCAGGCTGTTCGATGGTTTTCGTCAGCACTACCAATGCACCCCTATGCAGATGCTCAAGCACGTGCGCCTTGAAGCGGCACGGCGCACGTTGCTGGAGGACGGCGCCTGCTGCAACGTCACCGAGGTGGCCATGAGCTGGGGCTTCAATCACCTGGGCAGATTTTCCAGCGATTACCATCAGGCGTTCGGCGAATACCCCTCGGAGACTTTGGCGCGCCATGCGCCACGTCGCCAGCGCGCATCTGGAGGTCTACAGTCATAAAAAACGGCAGCGTCAGCGGGTTTAACTTTCTCGCAGAGCCTTTCCGATTCAAGCATTGCTCTCGGTGAATTTTTCAAAATACAGCCGCGCCAGACCTTCGCGCTGGTCTTGCAACCAGGTCTTGATCGACTCTACCATCGGCGGCGGCCCGCACAGGTAAAGGTCGAACGGCTGATCGGCTGACTGCAACGGTTTCAAGTGCTCGGCGATGAAGCCGCTCTTACCCGACCACTGCGCGTCCGGCTCACTGACCACCGGCACAAACCTGAAGCCGGGAATACGGTGTGCGTAGCTTTCGATCCGCTTCAGCTCACACAGGTCTGCCGCATTGCGCACCCCGTAATACAGGTGCACAGGATGGCCGCAGCCACCGCGCTCGGCGATCTGGTCGAGCATTCCTAGAAACGCCGACAGCCCGGTGCCGCCAGCCACCATCACCAGCGGGCGGTCGATGTGGCGCAGATAGAACGTACCCAGCGGCGCCTCAAAATCGATCACGTCGCCGACCTGGCAGCGATCACGCACGTAATCGGTCATGACTCCCTGGGGCAAAAGCCGCACGAGAAACTGCAGCGCCTCACTACCCGGTACGCTGGCGAACGAATACGAGCGGCGCTGCTCGGTGCCAGGCACCTGCAGCCGCGCGTATTGCCCCGGCAGGTATTCGATTCCAGCCTCGCCTTCGAGCGTGAGGTGCACGATGGCGGTGCTGTCCGACGGTCGCTCAATGCAGCTGACGCGAGCCGAGTGCGTGCTGGGGCCGGCGTTGCTGCACAGGCTTGAGTCGTAGTCGAAATAGAACGCCGCATCCGACAGTAGGCGCGTCTGACAGGCCAGGACTTTGCGTTCCATTAGATCGTCGGCTGACAGCGCCTCGTCATCGACATAGTCCTGACTGTATTGCCCGGAATCGCAACGCCCCTGACAGGTGGCGCACACGCCTTCGCGGCAGTCCAGCGGGATCGTGATACCGCTGCGCAACGCAGCGTCCAGCAGCAGTTCGTTCTTCTGAACCGTGCAGAACAGGGTCTTGCCGTCGGCGAAACTAAGGGCGGCTTTGTACGTCATGGTTAGGCATCCACGGGTTTACAGGTGGTAGAAATCAAGTACGGAATTGATGGTGTCGTTGAGCAGCACTGCATGCTTGCGGCTGATCTTCCAGCTATCTGCGGCCGGTCTTAGCGTGTAGGTCGCATACCCAAAGAACTGCTCGCTGATCTGCAAGCGATGGTAAAGCGTGTGCCAGTTCACTGTGGCTTGCAGCTCACCATCAGGCAGCGCTTGCAGCCTGACGTTGCTGATCAGGTGCAGGGTACGCGGCAGTGGCGTGGCCGAGGCGGCCTTGCCGGTCCGCAGACGAAAAACGCGATCTTCCAGCCCACCGCGATTGGGGTAGTAGATAAGCGACATGCCTTTTTTTGGATCGGTGGTGTACACGTGCTCGGAGTCCCACTGCGGCAAGTGAAACTCGCTGTCATCACTGAACATTGCCAGGTAGGCGTCCCAATCCTTGTTGTCGCAATGTGCACTCAGTTGGTAGAAGAACTGTTCGACGCGATATTGCAGTTCGGCATTCATGTTCATACCTCCTGAAGCTTGAGGGATTGTTCTTGCTCAGCCTTACGGGCCAGGCCCTCGAGCAGGAAACGCTGCCAGTTGCCGTGCTGATTGACGTAAAGCCCCTCGTGGGTGAACTCGGTACCGGTCAGCACCGGTGAAATGCCAATGGCTTCGCTGTTCGGTGTCGCCCCCTCAACCCATTTACTTTCACCACGGGAGATATCGCTCCAGCGCTCCAGGCGTGCCTGGAAGCCGCGCTGGGCCTCGCGAAACTCCACCAGATCATCCGGAGTGCCAAGGCCTGAGACGTTGAAGAAATCTTCGAACTGCCGAATACGGTTTTCCCGGTCGGCGTCGGACTCGCCTTTCACGCCCAGGCAGAAGCTGTTGATCTCGGTCTTGTTCCAGGCAATCGGGCGGATGATGCGAAGCTGCGAGCTGATCTGGTCGAGAAAAAACATGCTCGGGTAGATGTTGAGGTTACGCAGGCGGTGCATCATCCACTCGGCCTTGCCCTGGCCATATTCGGACACCAGACGCGGCATGATTGTCGCGTAGCCGGGGCGCACTGCCGGGTTGGGCATGTCGCTGAACAGCAGGCTGTGACCGTTGTGGAAAGAGAACCAGCCGTCGTCGGTCTCTTTGTCGCCAGCACCGAGCTTGCTGTAGTCCAGCGTGTCACCGCTGGCCACGCCTTTTTCGGCGTTCACTTGCTGGCGATGCTGCACGGTGGCCACGTAGTTGTAGTGCACGGTGCTGACGTGATAACCGTCCAGCCCGTTTTCATTCTGCAGCTTCCAGTTACCGTCGTAGGTATAGGCCGACTTGCCTGGCAGCACTTCCAACTCACCGGTAGGCGACTGCGCGACCATCATGTCGAAGAACACCTTGGCGTCGCCCAGATAATCCTCGAGGCTGTCGGTGCCGTTGACGTCGAGACTGACGTAGACAAAGCCCTTGTAACTCTCGATCCGAGCCTTCTTCAGGCCGCGGGTGGCCTTGTCGAAACCTTCGGAATATTCACCTGGCGCTTTGACTTTGACCAAGCGACCGTCACTTTTGTAGCACCATGCGTGGAACGGGCAGGTGAACGTCGACTGGTTACCTTTGCCTACTCGGGTCAAGGTCGTGCCACGATGCTGACACGCATTGATCAAGGCATTGAGTTTGCCTTCACCGTCGCGAGTTATGATCATCGGCTGGCGTCCGGCGCGCATGGTCATGAAGTCGTGATTGTTTGCGATTTCGCTTTCGTGGCAGGCGTAGATCCAGTTCTTTTCGAAAATGAGCTCCATTTCCAGATCGAACAGGTCAGGTTCGGTGAACATCGCACGGTCGATGCGATAGACGCCTTCGGCAGGGCGAAAATCCAGGCAGCCTTCGACGAAGTGCTGCCATTGCGCGGTGGTTTTCTGGGTCATTACGAGGACCTCTGAGCTGATGACGGTTCAGAGGATTAAACGCCAGTCGGGCCCGTCGCAATATCCGCTCCGTGCGCGGAGTCTATCCATTGCGTCGCGCTGCCGGCAGCCACTCGAAATGGCTGCTTAAGAACATCTCGAAGTGGCCATGAGTGTGTAAAACCCTTGGAAGCCGAAGATCGAGCGAAGGTTAGATTAGGCGCTCGCCGCGACGGTGCGCGGCGGCAGAGTTTCAGGGGCCATCAGACGGCAGAGTGGGCCATCAGTGAGATGGGTGTCCAGCCTTTGCAAGCAGTTCTCTTGCCATCTTCATTGCCTCATCACGTGTAGCAGCAAGAAGCAGAGGGTGGCCCCAGAACTTGGCAAAAACGACCGCAAATGCTTTAAAGCCAAGACGTTTTGCCGAGTTGGGTTCGATCATGATCATTGCCAGAACCCACTTGCGCAATTCAACCTTGTTCTTTTTCATCCAGAGTGCCGTGCGTTTCTTTTCTTCCGGCGAGTGCTCATGGTCTTCGGCAGCTACAGTATCGGTCAAGATCACGAAAGGCTCCCCGCGCTGCAGATTGGCCTCAAAGTCTGCGAAGTCTTTTTGGTGATCATGTCCGGGTGCTTGCGTAAAACTCATCCAGACATAAGGGAAGTCAGAACTATTCACCGACATGGCCGTTTCCTCTGCTTTTGATGCTACGCCAGGTGGCCGCAATGGCAAACACGCCGGGCAACGTAATGAAGAACACTGCCGAAAAGGCAATGTGCCAACCGTCGCGCAGCCCGTCGGTGATTCCCCCGAGGGTATTCAGGGCGACAAGCAGGCTGCCGAGGACCAGGGTAACCCACTGAGCCTTACGGGTTCCTCTCAGTGCGATAAGCACCGTTACGAACCAAGAGCCATAGAATGCTGAAAACATCCACAGTACATCGGGCTCAAACGTAATCGCCGGTATCGCTCCGGGCGCTCTCGCAAAGTCGTTTACGTAGAAAAATAACTGGAAGGTGACAAAAAGTACGGCACCAGCGGCTGTCGTCAGCCAGAACAAGGCGACTTTGTTTGCGTTGTTCATGGCCGTGTCTTGGGCGGCGTTTAGGGTAGGCTTAATAGGCATAAGAGCTTTCTCGATCATCAATGGATGTTGTATGTCTGCGGATTTCCAGCGGGTGAAATGTTCGCCTGCGGGAAATCAATACCTATAGTCCAGCGTCACCATCAAGTTGCGTGGCGCGCCATAACCTACAGTGTCGAAATCGCCCTTCTCCAACGCGTACTTCTTGTCGAGCACGTTGTTGACGTTGACCGCCGCGGTGATCTTCTTCGTGATCGCGTAGCGCCCCAACAGTGATACCAGCGCATAAGAACCTTGTTCCCCGCCCAACGTACTGGTGCCGGTATTGGGCGCCTGGTAGAAGCGGCTTTGCCATTTCACGCCTCCGCCGAGCGTCAACTTGCTCCAATCTCCGGGCAACTGGTAGGTGCTGAAAAGCTGGGCCGTGGTGCGCGGTATTTGCGAATTCAAGCGGACGCCATCGCCATCTTGTGCAGTGAAATGGGCGATGCCTGAATAGATGTTCCAGCCACGCGCCAGCTCGCCCTGCAAGTCCAGCTCGATACCCCGCGACTTCGTCCCATCCGAACCCATATAGGCTTGGGCACCACTTGGCGTATAGGTTCCTGCGACCATCTGTGCAGCGTTGTCCAGCTCGGTATGGAACAAGGCCACCGACGCATTCAGACGCCCATCAAGTAAGCGCCTTTAAGGCCGACTTCCTTGGTTTTTCCCTTTGTCGGCGTGAGCACGTTGCCCTTGCTGTCTCGATAGTCGGTTTGCGGATTGAATATGCCCGTGTAGCTCACGTAGGCCGAATAGGTCTTATCGATGTCGTAGATCAAACCAGCATACGGGGTGAATTCACTGCTCTTCTTGTAGTGCAACGAAGAGCCGCCGACGGCGTCGTCGATTTCGTAGTTGCTGAAGCGGCCGCCGACAATGAGTTTCAGAGGCTCGGCCAGCGAGAACCGGGCTGCGCTATAGACACCGCTCTGTTTGATCAGGGTGCGGGTCGGTATCGAAGCCATGGCATCGAAGTTGGGACGGGGAAAGGCCGGGCTCAGTTGATAGACATTGACCGGCGTGAAGCCTGCATAGAACGGAGCGATAGCTTCCTGACTGGCGGTGCGGCGCGAACTCGTCGCCCCCACCACCAGGTCATGCTGGCGGCCAAGCAGTTCGAAGGGGCCGCTCGCCATCACGTCGAAGGTGTTTTGACGGCTGCTACCTTCGGACGCCAGTGCCACCGGAAGAGCCCCGTTGGGAAAAGAGCCCAGTCCCGTGGCGCGATCGGGGCGGCCGACCAGGCCGAGCAGTTCGGCATCGAATTCCGTGCGGTATTGATTAGCGACGGCCCGGAGGTTCCAGCCGTTGTCAAAGCGGTGCTCGATCTCGGCAAACGCCGTCTTGAGAGTGTTGTCCCAACGGCTCCAGTTCTGCGCGTAGTTCTTGGAGCGTGAATACTCCGCCTGCGTGCCGTCGCTGAACCATAGCGGCATGCCTCCCCAGGTCGAGCCCTTCGGCGTGATGTCCTGGTAGTCATAGCCCAGACTCACCGTCGTGTCGGGTGTCAGATCTGCCTCGATGATGCCGTAGAACGCCTTCCTCTGCGGTTTGTAGCCATCAATGTACGAGTTTCCTTCCTGGGACGTCCCGACCATGCGGGCGCGGATACGGCCATCCTCGGTCAACGGAGTCGATACGTCGGCCATTTCCCGGTGGGTATCCCAGCTCCCCGCACCGAGCGAGGCGGACGCCGAGAAGTCGCGGGTCGTCGTTTGCGCACCAGGTTGATGGCGGCCGAGGGATTGCCGGTGCCGGTCAGCAAGCCGGAGGCGCCGCGCACGACCTCGACACGATCGTAGAACGCGGTATCGAGAGAGCCGATGCCGCTCCCGTTGACGATGTCGCCGACGACGGTGGGTATGCCGTCGTACTGAACGTTATTGATCAAGAAACCACGCGAATAAAAACTCGTCCGTTCGCTGTCGGATTGGTACGACGAGACGCCCGTGGTGTTATCCAGCACGCCCTGCACCGAGTTCAATTGCTGGTCGTCCATGCGCTGGCGGGTGATCACCGTCACCGACTGCGGTGTTTCCCGCAGCGACAGCGGCAGGTGCGTCGCCACCGACGTCTGGCCCGTAGTGTAGGAACCAGTACCTTCGGTGGTCGCCGTATCCATAGGCCCCGTTACGGTGATGGCCGGCAAGGCTATCTCCTCTTGAGGCGTTCCACCGGCCTTGGTCTGAATCTGCCCTGGCTCGGCCGCGAATGCGCCCTGCGCACTAATGAGAACTGCCGCAGCGACTGCCGAGCCCAGCACGGTGAGGGGCGCGCTTCTGGTTGCGCCTTTGTGTCCCCGATCCAGACAGGGACAACCAGCCAGCTCTGCGCGTATATCAATTGGCCCACAGGACTTCCTTACCGTCGCGATGACTAACATCAACAATACTCATTTGTATTTAGATGCTTCATTTAACAATAGAGCTGCATGGGTATGCATGGCCGAATCCAGCCAGATTGTTATTCATTTAGGCCAAGTTCACGTGCCTTTATGGCTTTGGCTGTATTGCGAAATAAATTGAAATTTCTTCGCAATACAGGAGGACGTCGGCGCGGATAGGCTGCGCTCCGTCGTGGTCTGCCTGCCTCAATCCTGAGTGCCTGGCCAGCCAAGTCCCCCCGTTTTCCGAGGAAATCCCCCCATGCACTCCATTTGCTTTGGTGGAAACTACCTGCGCAACGACTACCTAAAAGGCAATCGAACCTGGTCGTTTTCCTTCGGGCCGCTGATCTCCTGGAGCTTCCCCAACACGATGGTCGCTCGTAGCCGCATCACACAGGCAAAGGCGCAAAACGCGGCATCGCTGGCCAGCTTCGATGGCGCTGTGCTGAATGCCTTGAAGGAGTCCGAACAAGCGTTGAGTGCATACGGCGCCGCGATGCAGCAGCGCGAGGCACTGATCGAAGCGCGCGACCGGGCGGAAAAAGCCTTCCAGTTGGCAGACCAGCGTTACCACGCCGGGTCTATCAGTTACCTCGACGTGATCGTCGCGCAGACCAGTCTGATCGACACGAAGTCGCAGGTATCCGTTGCTGACCAGCGCGTAGGTTCCGCGCGTGTCAGCGTGTTCAAGGCGCTGGGTGGCGGATGGGAACAGGCCACTACAAAGTAGTTGCTACGGACATTGAGCGCGGTGGCGGCCCCACCATCGCGCCCCATGTCCGAGACCCATCATTAGCCACGCCGCTGCGCATTGTCACAAACAACCGGATACCGGGACAGTACAACCTGATCCAATCAGGGTGAGATTTCATTTGGGATCATGATCCGGGGCACGCGAGCAAGCTCCGCGCCGCTGATGCGATCCGAGAGGTAGCGTGCCGGAGGTTTGCCCACGGCCTTGCGGAACATGGTGACGAACCCGCTGGCGTTTTCGTAACCCAGCTCCAATGCCACCGTTTGCACGCTTTCACCCTTGGTCAAACGTTGCAGCGCAAGGATCACATGCATCTGCCGACGCCATCGGCCAAAGCTCATTCCAATTTCATGCAGCAAAAGACGGCTCATACTGCGCTCGCTCATGCCAATTCGAGTAGCCCAATCGGCCTTCGCGGTCTTGTCCGTAGGGTCGTCCAGCATCATTTCTACAAGACGACGCAACCGGAGATCACGCGGCATGGGCAGATGCAAGTCTTCCACCGGTGCCGCCACCAACTCATCGAGCAATGTGGCTATCAACCGGTCTTCTCGTCCACCCTGCGCGTAGAACTCAGGAAAACCAGCCACCTTCATGATCAACTCACGCAGCAATGGCGACACCGCAATCGTGCAGCAGGTTTTCGGAAGTTCCGGTGCAGCATCTGGCTCAACGAACAGGCAATAGCATTCAGTTTCACCCGCCCCACGCGCCGCGTGCGGTAAGTCTCCCGGTATCCAAACGGCGCACTGCGGCGGCACGATCCAGACGCCGTCTTCAATTTCGCAATTGAGGATGCCACGAAGCGAGTAGATCAGCTGCGCTTTGCGGTGCTGATGCCTCGCATTTTCCCAGTCCTTTTTTACCGATGTGGCACTCAAAGCCACAACGGAGCGCGAGACGCTGTCAATGTCCCAAGCCGCGGTTAGATCGGTGATCGCAATGCTAGACATTTTGTCCTGTCGAACCTCGGAGTGAAGATGCGGCCTGGCCTGATCGAAAAATAATATGCTCAACTTATTCAATGACGTCTAGCCATTCCTGGCGTTCAGGGCCAGCCTGTTCCTGGCGGGGACCACAACTCCCAACATCCAAATAATGAAGAAAACATCTGTTTAACGCAGACAAATTAAAGCTGTCTTACAAAGCTCTGTTGTACGCATACGAACTAAGCAACGATTGCTTTTTGATCAGCAAGAGCATTTCACAATGAGTACTAACGAGCGCCACAGCTATAAAATTCGCGACGGCCATGGCCTGCGCCATGACCCCTTGCCGGCCATTCTGGGACCACGTCCTATTGGCTGGATATCCACCTGCGATGCTGAAGGGCGCCGGAATCTTGCCCCCTATAGTTTTTTCAACATTTTCAATTATCACCCGCCGCTGGTTGCCTTTTCCAGCGTGGGTAAAAAGGACAGCGTTCGCAACGCTGAGGCCACCGGTGAGTTTGTCTACAACCTGGCGACCCGACCGCTCGCTGAACGGGTCAACTTGAGCAGCACAGAGCAAATCGGTATCGATGAGTTTGCATTGACAGGACTGACGCCGGTCCCTTCGCTTGAAGTCGCAGCACCGCGCGTCATGGAGAGCCCGGTTTCGCTGGAATGTAAAGTCACCCAGGTTCAACAACTGGTCGGCCTGGATGGTGCCCCTCTGGATACCTGGATGGTCTTTGGTGAAGTGATTGCGGCGCACATCGATCATGCAAGTATTCGTGACGGCATCTACGATACCAGCCGAGCACAACATATCTTGCGAGGCGGTGGTCCGGCCGATTACTTCCAGGTTCTACCCGAAGGACTGTTTCACATGACACGGCCCAAGTAGTCATTGGCGAGCCCGCCCCCTTGTCGTCACGCAACGCCCACTAACCACTTTTTCATGCGCCGTCACAGCGGGTTAAAGCTCATGGTCTGACAGCCCAGCATCACTCGACAAAACACCTGCGTATTGTCGGGTGATAGACGCGCGCCCTATAGATTCAAAGTCTCGGGCTATGCTGATCGATGAGTTCGCGCAGGACTTCCTTGAGCGCTTCGATCTTCTTTGCCTCGAAAGGAGCAAGAATCTCACGCTCGTGTTTCTCGGCCAGGACAACCAAACCGGACACCAAACGTCGCCCTGAACGAGTGAGTCGCACCAGGGTATAGCGACGATCATCAAGGCTGATGGAACGCTCTACATACTTTTGCGCTTCAAGACGCGTTAACAGCCGAGTGACCGTCGGCTGCTTGCTCACGGTGGTCTGAGCCAGCGAAGAAATAGTCATTGCACCGTCACGGGCCAACGTAGACAGCACTCGCCACTCCAACACGGAAAGCCCGTGCTGCTCAACGATGGCATGAAATTGGGTGGATACCAAGTACCAAGCCTGCCCCAAGAGTGCGGGCAAATAATTGTCTACAAACGCCTTTGTCTTTGCCATGCCAATCGCCGCCTCGTCCTCTTTCTCAACCGGCGACGATTCTATCTGCTTTGGCTCATGCGGGGGGGAATTACCCCTACCCCGCGCCATACCTCAATACCTCCCGGACAGCAGCGAACCAAACCCAGGCACATCAGTGCCAAGGCCCAGGCTCTTGAGCATCTGATACGTCGTGGCCACCGAAGACGAAATCACCGGCAGCCCAACTCGATCTTCAATGGGCTGGATCGAGGCCAGCGACGGCATCTGCACACAGGCGGACGCCACGATGGCGTCCACGCCAGTGGTGACGAGCCTGCGGGTGATTTCAATCGGTGCTCGCGGGTCCTGCCGGCCGACCTCCAGATTGTCAGAAATCTCCAGCGAGATGCTGTCCACGACTTCGATCCCCTCGCTTTCGATGTAATCAATCACCAACTGCGTCAGGGGTTTCATGTAAGGCGTCAAAATCGACACCTTCTTCGCACCGATCACCTGCAAGCCTTGCACCAATGCACCGGCACTGGTGACAACGGGCGCCGGATGGCCGTTTTCGACGGTGCGCTGGTGCAGGCGCTGTTCGGAAATACGGTGGTAGCCGTTCCCCATGCTCATGATCGCGACCAGGCACGCATAACCCAGCACATCCACATTGGCATCGGAAAGCTCAAGCGCGCAGCGATCGCTGTCCCCGTCCATGGCGGCCAGCTCTTCCTTGGTCACCTTTTTCATCCGCATGCGGCTTGAGTGGAAGGTGAATCGCTCGGGCAAGATCAATTCGCGTGCACGCAAAATGGCCGGGATTTCGGTTTCCATCGTGGTGTTCGAACTCGGCACAATCTGGCCGATACGGTAATAGCGTGGGGCGCTCATGGCTGAGGTTCCTGATTGAGATCGACCGGTGTATCGAAATTGTCCACGGTACTTGCATCCTCGAAACGAGCGGACTGCAACGGACGGCGATTGACCCGCAGATCGAAGATGTCAAAGCGATTGTAATGACCCGAGATGTCGTGCATCTGGCGTGGCTGAATGCAGCGCGACAGGTCGATATCGGCGTAGACGATGCCTTCCTCGTCAATCAACGGCTGGCCAATCACGCGCCCGTCCGGGCCGAGGATGCCGGAAAATGCGCTGTTGCGACGTGTGAGCAACTCGCGCGCCTTAGGGAAGTCTGGCTCCAGCGCCTGGATAATCTCTTCAGAAACCGTAGAGCAGGACACCACCGTAAACAGTTTGCCCTCAAAACTGTGGGCGGCCGCACGTACCTTGATCGCCTCGGCCATGTCGTACTCGGGCGGCGCTACCGGCAACGAAATGTAGCTGGCGACGTGCACCAACTCGCCTTCTGCGATCAAGGCAAACCGTGCGAGGGTGTTGGTGTTTTCACCACAGGCCAGGGAACCCAGAGGGCCGACAGAGGTGTCATGCACGCGCAGCGCTGAAGCATCGCCCGGCGCCCAGGTCAGTTTCTCGGCCCAGGTGGGCACCAGCTTGCGATGGCGACCCAGAATCCGGCCTTCATCGGAGATAGTGACCAGCGTGTTGTAGATAGTGCCAATGCCTTTGCTGCTGCGCTCATTGACGCCCACCACCACATTGATGCGATGACGTGCAGCAGCCTGGGCGATCTTGCTGATCTCGGGGCCGGGAATCTCGATCGCTGAGCGCACCAGTTTTTCAAACCAGGGACTGCCTTCAATCGGATTGCCAATCCAACTCCAGTAGGGATAACCCGCAACGAAAACCTCAGGGAAGGCCACCAATTGCGCGCCGTTGCCAGCGGCCTCCTCAATGAGACGAATCACTTTGTCTACTGTGGCGTCAGTGTCCAGAAAAACAGGGGCCGTCTGTACGGCTGCTGCCTTGAATTTAGGTAGTTTAAGCATGGCGATTCATCCGAAATGCGCAGAGAATTCGGCCGTCCATCTGGACCGCCCGATGCTTACTGACTCTTTCCGTTACGAGGTTCGTTGCCGACCGCGACCACGGGATTACGCAGCGTGCCAATATTTTCGACCCATGCCTCCACCACATCGCCCGGCCACATCCACTCCTGCGGCGTACGCCCGGCGCCCACACCCGCCGGGGTCCCAGTGGCAATAATGTCGCCCGGTTCCAGGGTGATACCGGCACTGATGTCGCTGATCAGCGTCGGAATATTGAACAGCAGGTGGCGGGTATTGGAGCTCTGTTTCTCCACCCCGTTGACCTTGAGGGTGAGGTTCAGGTTGTGCGGGTCGCCGATTTCATCCGCTGTGACGATGACCGGCCCCAACGGGGCGTAGGTGTCCTGCCCCTTGGAGTAGATCCACTGACCGGCGCGGCGGTTATCCCGCGCGCTGATGTCGTTGAGCACGGTGTAGCCAAACACATAGTTCAGCGCGTCGCCCTCACCTACACGCTTGGCGCGGCTACCCATGATGACCGCCAGCTCAACTTCCCAATCCATCTGGCGGGTAATGGCTTCGTTGTGCTCGATGGCATCACCTGGACCAATCACCGTGGTCGGCGGTTTGGAGAAAATCACTGGCTGCTTGGGAAGCTCTTTGGACGTATCCAGCGTGCGGCTTGATTCCTCAACGTGCTCAACATAGTTCAGGCCAATGCCGAAGATGTTTTTGCGTGGCTTAGGGATGGGGGCCAACAGCTTGACGTTAACCAACGGTAAAGCGCTGTTCAGTGGCCACTTGCCGGCGTAGCTCTCGAGCAACGCCGTGGTGCTCGTCACGGCGTGCGGCCCCAGGTCGATAAAGTCCAGAATATCCGCCGGCAATGCCTGGCCGGCGTGAGCCCCCAGGTACTGCAGGTCAATGACCAGGTCGCCCACAATGGCCCCCAGTCGAGCGGCGGCGTTTACGTGGGCGCGATAGGTTACGAGTCGCATAATCGAAAATCTCCAGATAAAAAATTCAGGGTTGATTCAACGTTCCGGCACTAAGCCGATGGCAAAACCGGCTGATGACCGCCGAAGTCCGCCAGTGCCTCTTCGCGGTACAGGCCGAGCTTTTCCATCACCGGCAAATCGCTGAAGCAGAACAAACAGGCGTCTTCACTCGGGTTGGTGTTGACATGCTCATGCCAGGCCCAGGACGGCACACAAAAAATGTCACGCTCCTGCCAATCAAAGCGCTGACCGTTGATGATCGAGTAGCCTTGGCCCTTGGCGACCTGATACAGAAAGCTACCGGTATGACGATGCGCTTTGCCGACGAATCCCGGACGCAGCAACTGCATACTGGCGCCGATCGTTGCCAGGACGTGGCCGCCATCCACAGGGTTGGTGTAGTGCATCAACGCACCATCGAAAGGGTTGTCGTCGCGGGCAGATGAGTAGCGCAGCAGCGCCTCGTAGGTCGGCTCCCACTGGTACTTGAACAGCGGCGAATAGGGCTTGGTCCAGCCGATGTTGTCGGGGCGCAAACCCGCAGCCCCCCACAGGCTCACCAAGTCATCGACGGGATAGCCGACGGCCTGCCGCAAGTCTGGATGCACGGCATAAAAACCGGCCTCCATGGCATTCACCAGCGGGATGTCCAGGCCGTCCTGCCAAATACACGGCTGGCCACCCGCCTCCACCCCGTGCTCGTGCCACGTGCCGTTGGGGGTCAATACAAAGTCATTTCGGCCCAAGGTCATTTTGTGGCCATCGACAACGGTGTAGGCGCCTTCCCCTTCCATGATGAAGCGCAAGGCCGAGGCCGAATGTGCATGCGCCGAGGCGCATTCGCCCGGATTCATGACTTGCAAGCCCGAGTACAGCCAGCCCACCGCTGCCGAAACCTCAGTGCGTCCTGGATTATTCAGGTAGATCACCCGGCGCCGGCTTTTTCCGGGGTCACGAGTGCAATTGAACGCAGCACATGCTCGCGCAGATCACGATAGCGCCAGATCACCGGCACTGAACTCGACTTGGGCTCCCAAGGCTCAATCTTATTGGCCACGGTCCAAAGGGCACCCGTCTGCAATTGGTCCAGCTCGCGGTAGTAAGCTACCAGTTCAGCCGTGTCTTCCACGTCTGCACGCCCTTCGATGCCTTCACGGTATTGGTCATACGAGTTTGTCATAATCTTCTCCTTCTCAAGGATGCAGTGGGCGCTCGGCCCTCAGGACTTGCTCCGGGTGAAGCTGCGCTCAAGCTGGTCCTTGCCCCACAGCAAGGGCTTGGGCCATTCGACGTCATGCCAGCCCAACCGGGCGCTTTCTCGCAGCAGCCAGGCCGAGTCCGCCAGGTGCGGTCGAGACACTGCGCACAGGTCGGCACGACCCGAGGCAATGATGCCGTTGACCTGATCGGCCTCGGTAATCGCACCCACCGCGATAGTCGGCACGCCCGCCTCGTTGCGGATACGGTCGGCAAACGGGGTCTGGTACATACGGCCATAAACCGGCTGCTGCTCCGGCACCACCTCGCCCGAAGAAACGTCAATCATGTCCGCACCGCCCGCGCTCAAGCTTCGGGCGATCTCCACGGCTTCATCAACACTCGTGCCACCCTGCGCCCAATCAGTGGCCGAGATCCGTACCGAGATCGGCAAGTGCTCAGGCCAGGCTCGACGCACCGCAGCCAATACTTGCAAAGGGAAACGCAGGCGATTGGCTAACGAACCGCCGTATTCGTCGCAGCGTTGATTGGTAAGCGGCGATAGAAAGCTTGAGAGCAAAAATCCATGTCCGGCCTGCAATTCAAGCCAGTCAAAACCTGCTTGTGCGGCGCGACTTGCAGCCTCGGCAAACTGTTCACAGATGCGCGCCAGGTCAGCGTGCGTAGCTTCGGCAGGCACTTGAGAAACGCCTGCCAGATAGGGCAGCGCACTGGCACTGAGAAGGGGCCAATTACCTTCAGCCTGGGGGTGATCGGGCTTTTCCCAACCCAACTGCGTAGACCCGCGACGCCCCGCGTGATTGAGCTGTACGCCAATGCGCGCGCTGCTTTGAGCGTGGGCAAAATCGGTGATGCGCTTCCACGCCGACACCTGCTCGGCGTTCCACAAGCCGGGGTCCCCCGCGCTGATTCGCGCATCGGCACTCACGGCCGTGGCCTCCGCCAGCACCAGGCCTGCACCACCCAGGGCCTGACTGCCGAGATGGACCAGGTGGAAGTCGCCAGGAACCCCATCCTGGCTGGAATACAGCAACGTCGGAGACACCACGACGCGGTTTTTCAGCGTCACACCGCGCACGGTGTAAGGGGTCAAGAACGGTGGGCGTGGTCGTTCGTCTTCACGCGTTGCCACCGCAGCACGCTTGGCGAGCCAACGCTCGTAACCTTCAAGCCATTGGGCGTCGCGCAGACGCAGGTTTTCGTGAGAGATACGCTGCGAGCGGGTGAGCAGTGAATAGGCGAATTGCTCCGGTTCCAGGCTGGCGTAACGCTCTACGTTCTCGAACCACTCGGTGGAGTTGCGCGCCGCATTCTGGATCTTCAACACCTCAATGCCGCGTACTTGCTCGTAATGCGCCAAGCGCTCACGCAGATCGCCGCCGGCTTTGAGGGTGTTGCACAATTCGATGGCATCTTCCAACGCCAGCTTGGTACCCGAGCCGATAGAGAAGTGTGCGGAATGTGCGGCATCCCCCATCAGCACCACCGGTACATCGCCACCGTCGGCACCCAGAGGCTGCGTCCACTGCACCCACTTGTTACAGATCACTCGCGGAAAACGAATCCAGATGGCCGCACCGCGCAGGTGCGAGGCATTAGAGATCAGCGGTTCACCGTCCAGCCAAGGCGCAAACAGTTTTTCACAGTAGGCAATGCCCTCCTCCTGAGACATCTGCTCGATACCCGATGCCTGCCAGGTAGCATTCGTGGTTTCAATGATGAATGTGGAGAAGCCATTTTCGAACTGGTAAGCGTGGGCCTGGAACCAGCCATGCTCGGTCTGCACGAAGATAAAGGTAAACGCGTCAAACACTTTGTGTGTACCCAGCCAGACAAAACGGCAATCTCGCTGGTCGATGTCGGGCTGGAAAGTCTGGGCATAACGCGTGCGCACAGGGCTGTTGATACCATCGCAAGCAATCACCAGGTCAGCGTTGTACTGACGAGCGACCTCCTGATCGTCTAGCACCGTGGTTTCGAAAACCAGCTTCACCCCCACTTCTTCGCAGCGCGCCTGCAGGATATTGAGCAGCTTTTTTCGACCGATTCCGATAAATCCGTGGCCTGCGCTACGCACCTGGCGACCCTTGAAATGGATGTCGATGTCGTCCCAACGGCTGAACTCATCAACGATGGTTTGCGCCGACACCGGATCGGCTTCGCGCAGGTTGTCCAGGGTTGCATCAGAGAACACTACGCCCCAGCCAAAGGTGTCGTAAGGTCGATTGCGCTCCAGCACAACAATCTCGTTGGCCGGGTTCTGCAGTTTCATCAGCAGGCCGAAATACAAGCCGGCGGGACCACCGCCAATGCAGGCAATTTTCACATTGCGCTCCTTTCATTTTTGTCTTTTTCAAGGGAGGGGGAAGCGCTCAACGCTTGGCGAAGCACGCTCGGCAATTCAATGGCCTGGTGACTGATCAGCGAGGTCGATACCAGCACCTGTGTGACGCTCATCCGAACCTCACCTTCAAGGTCCGTACACGCCAGTGCCAGGGTCAACGATTTACCGCCAAGCCTGACCACCTCAAGGCTCAGAATAACGTCGTCGCCCATCCGGCTGATGGCCCGAAAGTCGGCTTCAAGCCGCACTGTCGGCAACCCGAAATGCAGCTTGCCGATGTAGCCGGCGAATCCCACCTCAGGCAGCAGTTCGTCGATCCAGGTCTCCAGCAAGTTGTTGAACATCACAAAGTACTGCGGGTAAAACACGATGCCGGCCGGGTCGCACTCTGAGAAACGGATGCGGTGTTTGCGGGTAAATGTGCTCGCATTCATAAGCAACTATCCTTCGAGGGGTAAGGCGTGGCGCTGCAAGCATTCGCGCAGCTTGTGACCGTGCTCATCGGCCAACGCCGCGTCGCGCAGTTCGCGCAGCGTCGCTGGCGCCATGAGCCGCAGGTGCTTATCCACCACCGCCATCACGGTTTCGTAATTTTTCAAACCTCGGGCGTGGGTGTCGCTGTATCCCTTGACCAGGCGCTGGCACTGAGCCGCTTCCAGCGCCAACGCAGGGTCCAGCGCAGCCAGCGTATGCAGACGCTGCAACCAGGTTTCAATACGGCTGTTTTCCTGGCTGTAACGCAGCGTCACACGGCGCCAGCGACGCACGCGCGACAAGCCGTAAAGCAGGAGAAAACCGCTCAAGGCACTGGTCTTGATCGTTCGCCCTTGCTGGGTGAAACGAGCCACCAGGCGGTGCGCCCAGTTCGGTTGCGCCAGCCAGCGGCCCAGGCCTGCGGGCAGGGTTTCGCAAATTTCTTCGATGCGCGGGTGCATGTACTCTTCGATATCGAGCACCTGATCATCACGGGAACGAACCTCACCCCGCACCCGATCAAAGCGGCTGCTGCGAGTCTTAAGGTCTGCCACCCGAATGGTGTCCTCATAGGACATCCACAGCGCCAGGTAACGAGCGGTCTCACGCAGCAACTCGACATCCTGGCCGCCGGGAGCAGCGGCCAGTGCTTCAAGACGGTCCAGGTACAAACGCGCATAGTCCGGATCCTGGTAATCGATAAGCCGCCGCACGCCCTCTGTGGCAAGCTCCGCAACCGGTAAACGCCGTGCACGCTCAACCAGACCGGCAACCACTGGGTGCTGGGGCTGCGCAGCAATAGCAGGGCTGACTTTGGCTGAAACGCTCGGTGCTCGCTCCTGATCCTGCGTCTCGCGCGTCATGGCATAACCGAGCTCAAACGCTTTGAGACTCGGTTTGACGCCCACGCCGCCGCGCTCAATGGTCTGCCGAAATTGCGCCCGATTGAAGGGCAGCACCCCGGTGCCGCTGAGAGCGCCAAACAACACAGCACTGATCACGCTGCCGGCGCTCTCGGCCGCCTTCTCCATATCGAAGCTGACGAACGTCTTGGCCGCTCGACGGGCCTGGAGCAACAGCGCAGCGCTATCGACCCGGCCATCGCCCATGGCTGACTTCTCGGCAATCGAATACACCCGGTGAGTCGAGGTCACGAAGGTCGTGCGGTCGCTGGTAACCAGACCGCGCTGCACTGCGCGCCCGCCTTCCATCAACTCCGAGGCCAGCACGATATCGACATCGCCCGGCAGCGGAGCCTGCGAAAGCACCGGTACACGTGCTTGCGGTACATCGGCGCCAGGGAACAGCTCCACATAATAAATAGTGGCCCCGGTGCGCTGCGCGACCCCGGGAACGGACGTCGTCTGCGCGAAGTAACCATTTTCTTCACCCAGGTTGACGATCCAGTCGGCGAGTACGCCGCCGCCTTCCCCCCCCATAGCGAGGATGGCAATTTTGATAGGCTCACTGGACATGGAAAAACTCCGGGCAAACGTGAAAGGTGTAACGTTCAGACAAATGTCCTGGCACACCGACGGTGCTGATCAACGGCTGATCGTGGTTCATGGCATCCCTCATCAGAACGCATACCGCGAGCGACGCCGGGCATCAGCGCTCTGCAACCAGCCGATCACCGCCGAACGCAGGCGTTGGCTGAAGATGTCCCAACGTGTGGGGTTACTGACTATTTGGGCGCGGTAAAACGATGGGCAGAGCACCGCCGCATGGGCGACCTCGCCGCAGTTCCCACACCCCACGCAGCTGTCCATCACCATTGCCACCGGATCGAGTCGCAGCGGATCCGGGTTATCGCGAATCGACAACGAGGGGCAGCCCGACAAACGAATGCACGAGTGATCGCCGGTACAGGTGTCCGGGTCGATGCCGAAACGCTCGCGCACCACACGCTTGCCATCGGCGATGGCTTTGCGCACCACCTTCTTCTCGCGCCGCTGCAAATTGAGCATGCATTCGCTCTGCGCGATCAGGACCTTGGGTCCGGTTTCTTGAGTGGTTAAGGCTTCGCGCAGGGTCGAGACCATCGCCTTGAGGTCATAGGTGCGCTTGATCGTGCGCACCCACTCAACCCCCACGCCCTTGACCGCGCGTTCGATCTCATGACCCGTACTGCGCGAGTCATTGACCGCCCGCGACGACAACAGGTCCTGGCCACCCGTAGCCGAGGCGTAGTTGTTGTCGATGATGATGGTCAGGTTATCGCTGCGGTTGAAGACGCCGTTGGCAATCCCGCTGGTCAAACCGTTGTGCCAAAAGCCACCGTCCCCCATCAGCGAAATGGCGCGCTTGCTGGAGGGCGCATTACCCGGCGCCACGTTGAAGGCCGCCGCACTCGCCGCGCCCAGGCCATAACCCATGGTCGTACTGCCGAGGTTGAACGGCGGCAGGATCGAAAACAGATGGCAGCCAATGTCGGCACTGATGTGATGTTTGCCCAGCTCACGCTCAACCAACTTGATCGCCGTGAAAATCGGCGCTCGGGGCACCCCCGTGCACAATCCCGGTGCGAGGGTGGACGATCTGATCCAGCGACGGACCAGCAGATGCTTCAACCGGTAGCATCACAATCGGGATGCCAAGGCTCAGAGGGTCAACCACCGGGGCCTTGGGCTCGACGATGCCATAGCGCTCCAGAAAAGTCCGCACCCCGCCCAGGATCGTCGCGGTGTTGTAGTCCCCTGTGAGCGGCAACATATCCTTGCCATGCAACGCGGTGTCCAGCCCCAACTGACGCAAAATCGCCGAGACGTTTTGCTCTACGAAATTGGGCTGGCCCTCCTCCAAAATCAGGATCGCGCGCTTGCCTTTGCAGAAGCGTTCGTACTCTTCGTCGACCAGCGGATAGGCTACGTTCATGACGTAGAGAGGAATTTTCGAGGCCCCGTAGACATCCGACAGACCAAGCTTTTGCAACGCACGAATCAGCGTGTTGTAGTTGCCTCCTTGCAACGCGATGCCGACGTCGGCATCGCCCTCGGAGAAAAACTCGTTGAGCTGGCGCTCCTTGATAAACCGAATAGCCGCTGGCCAGCGCAGCTGAATTTTTTCACGCTCATGCAGAAAGCTCGCCGGGGGCAATACAATGCGGTCGATGTCTCGGGCCGGACTCTCCATCGCATCCTTGACCGTAAACGCTGGCGGGCGGTTATCGGAGCTCACAAACTGGCCATGCAGGTGGCAGGAGCGAATCCGCATCTGCAACATCACGGGGTGTTACTCGCCTCGGACAGATCGAAGCCGTCCTTGACCGCTTGTACGATGCACGGCAGGTTGGGACGAGGATCAAGCAGCCACATTTGCGACTTCATGGCAAACGCATGGCTACGCTCCTGCATGATTGAGGAGCCCTCGCCATAGTCCTCGCCGACAATAATCAACGCCCCCCCGGTCACCCCGCCCGACGCCAGGTTGGCCAGAGCATCGGAAGCCACGTTAGTGCCAACGGTCGCCTTGAATGTAATCGCGCCGCGCAATGGATAGTTGACCGAGGCTGCCAGCATCGCCGCCGCTGTCGCCTCGCTGGCACTGTTCTCGAAACGAATTCCGTACTCGCCCAAAATGTCCTGGGCATCAGAAAGCACGTCCATCAAATGCGAGATGGGAGAGCCCTGGTATCCCCCAACATAAGCCACGCCCGACTCCAGTAACGCCTTGGTTACCGCCAGGATGCCCTCGCCGTTGAAAACCTCTCCGGCGCCAGCGCGTAACTTCTTCACTTCCTGGACAAAGGATCGTTCGGCCATGTCGGTTATCTCTCAGATCTGTTTAACAAATTTTCTTATGTCCCCTACCTTCATACGGACAAAGCGATGCGTCAACGCATGATTAATCATGCACACCACCTTATGGCAAAATTCGGATATGGATAGCGGTACGAGGATAAAGAGAGGACTGGCTGGCAGCCTTTAGCAGACTGAAGCTCATCAGAACTGACACAGCAAAAAACGTGCAAAGCGGCGCAAAAAAACCTTTTCTGCTGAAAAGTCTTGATCATTAACCGCTCGTAGTCATTCGTCGACTGCAGGCGCACACCGTCTATCGACAGTAAAGGTCATGCATTGCTTTTTCCCGCAAACCATGAGAAATATATTTCCTACGAAGTAGCATATGAATATTCATATAAAATAATCAGGCTGCAAAGCAGCCAAACTCCGCGAGGGGTATAAACCGTGCTGAACATTCAAGCCTCGACCTATCCACACACACGTAGCCAGAGCGCAAGCTTTTCTGTAGAGCGAGCACTGTGCGAGCCGGAGCGGCTGCTGTTCGCGTCCACGGATTTGGACCAGGTCAGATCAATGGTTGGTCAGGTCATCGCCAACCATCACCTCAAACAAACCAATGGTGCCGAACGCCTGGACGCACGCATGCACTACGTGACCCTGGGCGACATCTCATTGAGTCGTCTGCGCTATGGCGCGAGCGTCCAGATCGAGCGCGGCGCTCTGGAGAACTGCTTCCTGGTGCAAATGCCTCTGCAGGGGGCCGCCGCAGTCGAAAGCGGGAGCCAGCGAATTGAGTCGTCGTTTAAGCTGGCCTCGGTCCTGAGCCCTGGTGACAGTGCAAAAATGCACTGGAATGGCGATAGCGATCAGATCATTTTGCGCATCTCGCGCTCACTGGTTGAGCGCACGCTGGTTGGCCATTTAGGCCACCCCCTGGAACAGCCGCTACGCTTTGAGCTGGGTTTCAATGGCAGGAGTGCGCCCCTTGGCGATGCTTGCTCTCCTACCTACTAGACTGCGCGACCCATTACCTACAGCTGTCGCAGCACAAGCTGATCATGACTCAAATCGAGCAACTGACCGCCTCAACTCTGTTGATGACCCATCAGCACAACTACAGCCAAACCGTGCCGGCGCGGCGCAGCACCATCCTGCCCCGGCATGTACGCCGAGCTCAGGATTACCTCCAGTCACACGCACACGAGCCGATCACTGCCGAACAGCTGGCGTTGGCGGCCGGCGTCAGCCTGCGCAGCCTCTATACAGGCTTCAAGGACTTCCTGGGCGTCACTCCAATGCACTACCTGCGCGACCTGCGCATGGCACAGGTGCATACCGAACTGACCAGTGGGGAAGTCACCAACATCGGGGGCATCGCGCTGCGCTGGGGCTTCACGCATATGGGCCGGTTCAGCAACGACTACAAGCTACGCTACGGCGAAACACCGAGCCAGACCTTGCGCCGCCATTAAACCAACACCCCTGATTCCCGCGTTTCTGGAGGTTCCACTTTGGCCACTCAACAATTTACTGCCCCACATATCGGACTCACGGTTCCCGACCTCGATGCAGCCATTGACTGGTATGTCAGTGTGCTCGGGTTTCGCCTGCTCACAGGTCCCCTCACAGTGAGCGAGCATGACAACCCGCTGGGCAAAGCCGCCCAGGCGATTTATGGCGAAGGCTACGGACACTTTCGCTTTGCCCATCTAGCCACCCCCGACAATGTCGGTCTGGAGCTGTTCCAGTTTCAAGCGACACCGTCGCAACCCAAGGAAAACCCCTTTGAGTTCTGGCTCAGTGGCTACAACCATATGGGTCTCACCGCACCTAATGCCAATGTGACCGAGGCTGTTGCGCGGGTAGTGGCGGCAGGCGGCAAGGATCGAAGCGGTACACTGACAATAGACCCCGATAAAGGCTATCAAATTGCCTACTGTCAGGACCCTTGGGGCTCCATCATCGAGTTCTGCTCACATCCTTACGTAAAGATGTGGGACGCAAAGCCTGTGGCCGAATAGGCCGCTCTCTCACGAGTCCAAACGCAGTTCGCCTGCGGTCGTTAACCGCAGGGCCGAATGGGTGCCTCGCAACTTTCAGACTGTTATTTGGCCGGTGAGATTGCCTGCGCCACCAGTACTCCAGACCCTGCCCCCAATCCAGGGCCAGGGTGGGTCGAACCGCCGATATGAAACACATTTTTCACCGGCGTCCGATTCGCCCGAGCTCGCCCAGCACTGGCGAAGGGCCGCAGCCAGACAAACTGATCCAGCGTACACACTCCCGAGTAAGGGTCGCCGCCCACCAAGTTGCAATTGAGCTGCTCAAGGTCCGCCGGCGAATAGGATCGGCGGTCTAAAATGCGCGAGCCCAGCCCAGGCATCACCCGCTCCATGCGCGCCTGCACCCGATCGGCGAACGCTTCGCGCACCTCTTCGCTCCAGTGACCATCGGCAGACACCTCAATCAAGTCCGCCGCATCGCCCTTGAGCCGCGAAGGTACGTCCAGCAATTGAACCCACAAGATCCACCCACCCTCAGGCGCCCGTGAAACGTCGACCACCACCGGTTGGCCAATGACGAGCGTCGGCCGTGCCGGCAACCAACCATTATTAGCTTCGGTGGCCGATGCGCTGACCTGCTCCATGCTCTCGGTCATATGCACCACCGGCACCTTGAGCAATTCTTCTTCCAGCCAGGCGGGAGGCTCACTCAGTGAAAAATGAATCTGCATCGCGGCACGCCCGTAGCGATAGGCTGCCGCACGTTCACGGACTTCTACCGACACATCGGGCAGTAATCCGCCATAGAGCTGCTGCGGCGTCACGTTACACACCACCGCATCAGTCGCCGCGAAAACACGGCCATCAGACAACCGCACCCCGGTCGCCCGGCTTTTGCGCCCCTGTCCTTCAACCAACACGCGCTCAACGTGAGTGCCGGTCAAAAGCTGCCCGCCGCTCTGCTCGATAATCTTCGCCAGCGCTTCTACCAAGCGTGAGCCTCCACCCTTGATGACCGGCATCCCCCCGCTCACCACCGCTGCGAAGGTGAGTTTGCCTATCAATGCCGAACCGGCATCATCAGGTCCCAGGCCCGAATGTAACGCCCAGGGAGCAATCAAAGCCCGCGTTGTGTCCGAGCGCAACGCTTGTGCAGACCAACGCCGAAAGCTTTCCAGTGCCCCGGCTGCGAACGCCATCAAGCCGTCGACCCCGCGCTTTCGCCATTCACTGAACAGCAACTTGAGCAGTCCCAGGCCATACGGGTTTTTACCCAGCAGGCCAAAGGTCAGCGCCGCATCACGCCGAACATGTTCTTGGCCATAAGCTCAATCGCCTGGCCATCTCCTGGCTCCAGCGCATCCAGGCGGCGAACCGTATCGGCCAGATCCTTGAGCGCCAGGCCACTGCCATCCGGCCGGACCAAACCGGTCGAGTACTCAGAGAACAACACCTGTAAACCGACCTTTTCCAACGCGGGCTTAAGCTCGGCATACCCAGGGCTCCCTATGAAAAGCGGATACCACGAGGACAACACCTCATGCTGATAGCCTGCAAACAACTCCTCTGTACGAATACAGCCGCCGAGTCGATCACTGCGCTCAAGCACCAGCACACGCTTGCCACGAGCAGCCAACAGCGCTGCGCCTACCAGCGAATTGATACCGCTACCGACAAAAATAACCTGAGAATCAGACACGCCCTATCTCCTATGCGACTAATGCCAGAACCCGCAGCGGACTACCAGATCCGCCCTCGATTTTCAGCGGGGCAGAAATGATCAACGCGCCTTGAGGAGGTAACAGGTCAAGGTTTTTCAGGCATTGCAAACCATAGCGATTAGAACCGTGCATTAACGTGTGGCAGGGGTAAGCCACAGGCCAGGAGTAAGACTGGCCCGCGTCGGTATTGATGGTCTCGACGCCAAAACCGTGCACGTTACGCCGCTCAATCAACCACTCGACAGCTTCCTGCGTGGGGCCGGGCGTATGGGCGCCGTCCTCGCGCATATTGAGAAATGCAGCCGCATCATCGGCCCGTAGCGACCAGTCGCTACGCAAAAACACCCATGCCCCGGCCGGGATTTGGCCATGACGTTGCTCCCAGGCTTCCAGGAACGGGACGGTCAACAACCAGTCGTCATTACCCGCCACCTCGGCGCTGGCATCAAGCACCACAGCCGGTGCAATAAAGTTCTCCACAGCTATCGTGTCAACGCTGTTATTGGGATGATCGCGTCCGCTGATCCAGTGCACCGGTGCGTCAAAGTGGGTGCCCGTATGCTCGCCGCAGGTGAAATTGTTCCAGTACCAGCCTGGCCCGGCTTCGTCGTACTGCGAAATGCGCTCCATTGTAAACGACTGGACCTGGCCAAACTGCGCAGGCAATTGCAAGCTCGGAAAGGAAGGCGACAGGGTTTGTGTCAGGTCGACAATGCGTAGCTCGCCACCCGCCAGCTGCGCCATCAGCGCCGACAAAATTGTTGTAGTTGGGGCTGTCATCAAGAGCTCTCCGGCCATTGGATTAAATGGTTGTACAACAGATACCTGGCATTTGCTGGCCCTGGCACATCCGACAGTTGCACCGAATGCACCAGACGCTACGGCCAGGCTCAGTCAACGGGCGCTCCAACGTGCGGGGCCCATCGTGCAGGTACTGACTATGTGCCATGCAGCAGACAAGCCACTATCCAGCAATCGCAGTGACTATCCACAGACTGCCTCTTTCGTTTTTTTTAGTCCGTCCGTTATCCCGCTTGGCTGCTGACGACCGGTTTGCCGTTCATTAACGCACTGAGAACCGGATAAAGCACAAATGAGGACAGCAGTGAGGTCACGAACTCAATCGGAATCCAGGGCTTGAACCCATAGCGTGCCAGCAGAAAACCGACCACCACGGTGATCAAGCCTGGCCAATTGAATTCAGCGATTCCAATCCGTGCGCGCCGCGGAGCCACCCAGAAGTAGTCGGCGATGATGATCCCGGCAAAACACGTCGTCAGCACCCCAAGCACGGTGATGAAGCCGTTAACCCAGTCCAGAATCGAACCGGCCAACATCAGGCAGGCAATCACGTTGGACAACACCACAAAGGTCAGGCGACCGGGGCGCCAGCCGATCGTCACGTCAAACAAATTGGTCAACGACAATGACGAACTGTAAGTATTGAGCACCTGGCCTTTGCCTTGAGCCAAAAACAACAGAATCGCGCCCAGCGAACCGCCGAACACAATAAAGGCCGCAGCGACACTGTCAGGGCTTTGCAACACTGCCTGCACAGCATCGGCATGGGAAACGCCGCGTGACACGTAATAGCTGACCAACTGCTCGGTGCCGCCATACATCAAAACTGCCCCGACCACGAGCATGAAGATGTCCATGAAAATATTGCCTAACACGGCGGCAATCAGCACATCTTTGGACGACTTGGCGTAACGCCCCAGGTCGCCATCAATTAAGGCCAAGGCTCCGGCAGAACCGATTAGGACATTGACGCAAAATCCAAATTTCCCCATGGGCGTATCAGCCCCCATCTTGACCAATAGCTCCTGAGGAAACTGCGCGCCAAAGCTTAATACCTCACTCCAGTTCTGCCCGGAAGCATTAATCACGTCAAACATCATGTAGCCCAGCAACAGCAAGAAGGCCACCAATGTATAAGACGCCACTTTTGATACCAGTTCAAAGCCGAAGGCCGTGAGCAATATCCAAATTGACGTCATCACCCCGTAAGCAACCACTTGCAACCAAAGTGTATTATCGAGGTTCAGCCAAAATAGCAGCCCCTTATACAGAAGGGCATTTTCCAACGCGAGAAACCCGGTAATCATAAAGCCGAACGTCAGCGCCACCATCGCTGACCCTCGACGGCCAAAACCATGTTGGCGAGCCAACATGGAACTGGCCAGACCGGTTTTATAGGCAACGTGCCCGACGCCCCAGCCCAGCAGTGCACCGACGACGGTTACCAGAACCCCCGCCAACAACCCGATCCAGACTCCGGCAACGAATGTCACCAACGCCCCGATGAATATCTGAATCAAGGTGGTGACGAGACCGGTGGTACTCCAGGACAACTGAACCCAGCCATGTCTTGCACTGTCGGGTACCGGGCTCAGCGAATGATCATCAGTAGTAGATTTATTAACAGTCATCACGAATCCTCGCAGAAATAATCAGCTCATCAAGTCAGGGCTTTATTCACTCGTAGTAAAACCTTACGCCAACATGCAGAACGCTCTGTTCCTTACCACTCGAGACACCATAGGCTCCAGAGATATACGCATTTTCGTCAGCACCGCCGGTGGCCTGATAAATACCCGAGACATAGGCATCCAAATTTTTATTAATACGATAGTCGTAGGTCACGCCAATTTGATTAGCCACGTTGTTATTCAGCTGGGCGTTGCCTTTAAGGTACATGTAGTTTGCATATAACGATGAGTTGGCTGTCACCGGCAGGAGCACACCCATGGCATAAGAGTCGATTGCGGCGTGGTTAAAGGTATTTTCAGTCCGGGTATACAACACGTCCCCGGTAACGGACGAAAAATCATAAGCGCCACCCACACCGTAGTTTTTAATCCCGTCATGCCCATCATTGATGGCTTGCTGGCGAGACTCGGTGTAGGCCGCCATCACCCTGAACGGCGCCTGGACATATTTGAGGCTGTAGCTCTGGGTTTTCCCGTAGCTGAACTGCCCGTCAGGTTCGCCTTCGCCGTGCATCGCACCAAAGCTCAAACCGTTAAAACTGGGGCTGACGTACTTAATTGCCTTGGCCGTAGGGAACCCTGCAGCGATACGGTTATAGTCAATGGAGCCCGTCGGCAGCCCAAGATTAAAAGGCCCCGCCTGCAGCTGCATTAACGCCACATTACCGAGCTTGTCTCCCCAACGATCAGCTGCCAGGGTTTCAAACATGAAATCCCACTGCTTACCCGCGGTCAGTTGGCCATAGTTGGAGTCAACGCCTGCAAACATCTGCCGAGAGAACGTCCCGCTACCAATGATCTTCAAATCTTCAAGGGAGTAGCCCGACTCAAGCTTTGCGATAACCGCGTATCCGTCACCCAACTCTTTTCTGGCCTTGATTCCAATAAAGTTTGGCGACAGGCGCCCTTCCTGATAATGGTACTGCTGCTCACCACCGATATTACTGGTGGTGCTCCAACCAAGATCCGCCATTACATAGGGTTTGAGATAGTCCCCCGCAATGGCAGGACCACACGCCACCAGCAAACACGACACACATCCGAAACGTCGCATACTTAGCCCCTTAATTATTATTATTTGGACACGCTTATATTTTAAGCACCTCAGTTATAGCCCGGCGCCCGCCAATTAAGCGTGAACCTGGCGCCGCTCGCTATCCCCGTAGTTATCGATACTATCCACTTCGTATGCACTCAAAAAATGCGCCGTGCACCATTAGAAAAACAATCCAAATAGAGGAAGCCATTATCCACTTCCTGCCTATTTTTCAGTCTGCCCTGGCGCTGACAGTTAAGTGGCGCATTACTTGCTAAATAATTTTGATGATTTTATTGGGATGCGAAAGGTAGCTGGCAATGATTTTATTAAAGGCAAAGGCTGACACATCGATCCAACACTTTACTCACGTCGACCTCTGCGATGCCCAAACGGCCACGTCATGGATGACCAAGGTATGCGGCCCCCATCGCTTGGACGTTTTGTCGAAAAACAGCATCCATTTTAAACACACCGCCCGTTTACTGCAGGCCGCTACGGTGGGTTACATCGAGTACGGCACGGATGTCACTATTGGTGTCGATGCGGAGTACAACCTGGAAAGTTACAGCATTGAACTGCCGATTCAAGGGCGCCAGAGACTGGAGTCACGCCATGGGACCATTAGGTCCGATCACATGAACGGAATTATTCTCTCGCCGAATGCTTCGCAAGAACTCTACATATCGGACAATTGCAAAAAAATTCAGGTCGCTATTCCACGCACGCTGATGCAAGCGCACCTTGAGACACTTCTGCAAAAACCGGTAAAAGACGATATACAATTTCTACCCGCTATCAGTAGCGAGCAAGGAGCATCCGCAGGGTGGTGGCGAATAGCACGGCGCTTCACCGAAGAGGCCTGTCGCGTCGACAGCTTTATGGAAAATAGAACACTGGCTATTGAAATAGAGTCTACGCTGGTCAAAGGACTTATTTTGACGCAGCCAAACAACTATTCAGCCGATCTAAAAAAATTACCACAACTAAACCTCCCAAGTTACTTGCAGCGCGCAATAAATTATATCCACGCGCATGCCCGAGAAGACATAAAACTTAATGACATAGTCTCTCATAGCGGAGTATCCCGACTTAAACTGTTCAACGGATTCAAAAAACATATCGGCTTGCCCCCCATGCTTTATATTCGCCGTTATCGCCTTGGCGAAATAAGAAAAGCCATTATCCAGGATCTCTCAAATTCTCAGATATCAGGCATTGCCATGAACTGGGGCTACACACATCTGGGACGTTTTTCTTCAGACTACCGAAAGTTTTTTGGAGAATGCCCCAGTCATACTGCAAAACGCAGAAACTCTGAAACGCTACTATCAACAATACCTTTGCCGTAAGACGCCTGCCCCCAGAATACGGACAGGGCCAAACGTTTTCAGCGTCCAGCCCTGAGGTTGCTGCGTTGCTCGGAAAGAAACTTACAAAATAGACAGTGGATAATCGATAATCACCCGAAATTCATCCGCATCACCATCAATTTGGGTAGAGGTGGAACGGTGCCAAGCTTGACGCAACCGAACGGACAAGTTTTTGGCAGGGCCAGCCTGAACAACATACTTAGCCTCCAAATTAGTTTCGTGATGTTTGTCGTTAGCACCATACTCACCGGTGTAAGGGCTATTCGCCGGTGTATGACTGCCATCAATATCGAAGCCATTAGCATATCGCGTCATAAAGCTCAGGCCTGGCACACCATAAGAAGCCATGTTCAAGTCGTAGCGTGCCTGCCAGGATTTTTCGCCAGGGCCATTGAAGTCAGAGTACTGAATGGAGTTAGCAAGAAACATCGAGTTACCGCCGCGATTATTGTCACCCACACCGATATAGTCAAACGGTGTATCGCCGTTCACTTTCTGAAAGGACAGCGTGAGGCGATGAGCGGACATAAAAGAGTAGGCAGCCGATAACGAGTACGTATTGTTATCAATAGCGCCTGCGTTGGCGCGCCCCTCATCTGCGGTATGGTAGTAGTTGAAGTCCACGTTCAACGACTGAAACTTGCTTATCGGGATTTCGTAGTTGACATTAGTGTAGTATTGGTCCCAGATGTCCTCCAATTTCGAGGCATACAAAGATGTCGTGAGGCGATCGGTAACAGCGTACCGCCCTCCCACGAAGTCAATACTTTTGGCGCTGACACCGGCGTAGGCAGCCCACAGTTCGCCATCTCGATTAGTCTGATCCTGACTGGTGCTTGAATAGAAGTGTCCAGCCTCCAAGTCCAGCCCCTTGATTTCGCTGGTCATTAGATTGATACCGCTTGCGGTTTGAGGCGTCAGGCGCGTGCCCCCCACCGCAAAAACCGGACTGGTGGATGGTTGCATGTCACCAATTTTAAACTCTGTTTTCGAGACTCTGATTTTTAGCGCGGCCCCGCTTTTACCATAGCTATCATGATTGCCATCAATCTGCCCCAAACTGTTGGTAGTTGTCGTCAAGTTGCCCGATCCGGCGTATTTGTCCTGACCATCAAGCTTCAGGCCCATATAACCAAAGGCATCGATGCCGAAACCTACTGTTCCTTGAGTAAAACCAGAGCTATAGACGCCCTGCACGGCTCCCGTCCAGTCTTTATCGTCGACCGCACCGTCTTTTTTGTTCCGATTGAAGTAATAACTACGCATCAGTAAATCAAGCTTACTGTCATCGATAAAGCCTTTGGATTCAGCCTGATCTGTGACATAGGCCGCAGCCGATGCACATTGAATCTGATTCGCGCTTATTGCGAGCGCAATTGCACTCCACATGATAGTTTTCATGGTGGTTCCTTTTTATTATTGTTAGGAGAACATGTCGTTTCACATGTTTAACTATTCAGCGGATGCCTAAAGAGAAAGGCCCCCTACCGGTTTCAGGCAAAGTCAGCACAACAACTTTAATCAATCCAAACAGGCAGTGGCCTCTATCTCAATCAAAAACTCAGGCAGTGCCAACGTTTGCACCCCGATGAAAGAGTTGGCCGCCGGTTCAGCCCCCTCATAAAACTCGCTTATCAACGCGCACACATCGGCCAGATGTTCCGGTGAGTGATTGACTACGTAAGTTCGCAAGCGCACGACGTCGGCAGGGACAGCACCCGCATCGCGTAGTACTTCTTTCAGATTCATCAGCACTTGGCGAGTTTGCGCAAGTAAATCTTGCGCCCCCACCAACTCGCCTTTGGCGTTCCACGCTACCTGCCCGGCCAAGTGCAAAGTGCGACCCGATTGTTGTTCAACTGCGTGAGAAAAGCCAAAGGGTACACTTGGGTACATTGACGGGGGATTAATTACACGCCTGCTCATGGTTGTTCTCCACTGTTAGTTAACGGCACAGGGCCTGCTGTGCGAACTTCGACAAGTTCGAAAATGTTTTCCCAAGGATCTTTGAAATAACGAAAACTGCTACCCTCAGTCGGACCAGAATCCATTTCAATGCGCTCCAGTACCGTACAGCCGTGCTCTATCAATACCTTGGCGGCCTGTTCAAGGTCCTCCACCTCGATACCCATGTGATGGCTACCAACGTGATTGCTACTCAGCGGCGCGGCGTTGGTGCCAACCGGCCGCTCGTATTGAAAGAGCTCAACCTTGAAGCCATCAAGAAATTCGAGCATGGCCAGGCTGAAGCGGGCCATGGCGACTCCCAGGTGCGTATCGGTCCAATCCCTTCCGGCGGCGTCGCGTGGCATCTGCTCCGCATCCAGCGGTCCCATTTGATACAGAAGCCGGGCGCCGATAACTTTTGTGTAAAACTCAATGACTGGTTCGAGCTCCGAGACGGTCCAGGAAGCGTGATCGACTCGACGAAAACCAATGAGAGACTCACCCATATGCTAACTCCTCTTAAGGTGCAGTGAAGTGGCCGGCAGCAGGTGTCATTAACCCCAGCTCCACATGCTTGGCAGACGGAGCCTTGGTCAATACGCTAACCCCGATTACAACCAATGCATTGGCCAACATGGCAATCAGGCCCGGCTCCCAATTGGGTAGCGCAGTAGCCAGGTAGGCACTCGACGAAGGCAGCAGCAAGATCATGAAACCCACGATAATCCCGCAGACGACACCCGTAGCCGATGTCCGCTTCCACAGGAAGCCCAGGAATACACCGGGTGCAAGCATTCCGATAGCTGAGTAGGCGCTCAGGAGAATCGAAACCAGCGAACCTTTTTGTGTAAGGGTAATGGCGACGGCAATCGCCGCAAAAACCACCACACTGGTACGGGATATACGCAGCGACTGTTTTTCACTGAGTTGTGGTTTAAAAGGAGCAACGATGTTGCGGCTGAAGATCGAGCCCGCAGTGAGCAACAATACCGATCCAGGTGCCAATGCCAACAAGAAGCCTGTTCCGGCCAATAGACCTATGACCCATTGCGGGTATTTGTCAGTCACGAATTGCAGCAGTACAGCATTCATGTTTCCATCGGGTGGTTGGGTTCCCGCGACCAGCGCGGCAAATCCGAGCAGAATAATGAAACCGAACGCCAGCGAGTAAATCGGTTGCCAGATGGCGTTGCGACGAATAGACGTCGCGCTATTAGCCGAATAGGAAACCTGAAACAGGTGAGGGAAAACCCAATTGCCCAATGCAATGTTGATGGCCGACGTCATCAGCCAGACACTGGTCGTTGGAGAGCTCAGATCCAGTCCTGGAAACTTTCCAATACCCGGATGAGCCGCTTCAGCTTTCGTAAAGATGTCGAGCAACGAACTCGCACCGACGGCGTCTGCCACCGTCCAGGCCAGCACCACGACCAGCACAATCATCAATATATCTTTGACAGCCGCGGCAAAAGCAGCGGAACGCAGCCCGGCAAACAACACGAATGCAACCATCAAGCAGCCCGCTACGATAGTCGAAGCGGTAGTCGAAAGTGCACCATCGAAGGTCAAGGAAACGATCAGCCCCAAGCTGACCAATTGAATTTGCACGTAAACAATTAATGCACCTATTCCGATGACACCGGTCGTAATTCCGAGCCAGCGACTGTCATAGCGGTTGGCGAAAAAATCAGCCTGAGTGATAAGGCCTCGTAAACGTCCGGCTTTCCAGATCTTGGGCATCAGCCAGTATCCAATGGCGTATGACAAAGACACCGAACAAAAAGCCAGGTATGCAGGCGCGCCCAGAGCCCATGCATAGCCGGCAATTCCGAACACCGCAAATGTCGTGTAGATTTCACCGGCGTTCACAAACCAGAACAGCAACCCACCAAGACTACGTCCCCCCACCGCCCAATCGGCAAGGCTACGTTTGCGAGCCTGTCGGACACGACCAAAAACGATGGAACCTACGACCGCTATTATTAGAATAAGACTTACAATCAATAGTTTCATCGATGCTACTCAACGTTTGAGTGGGTCTGTGCCAGCAAAAATGCCTGCTCCTCATCTTCGACGCCTGCGCGGCGATCCAAATGAAAAATGACGGCGAATACGACGCTGGAGAAAATCACCCCTAGCATTTGCCAGACCATCGGAAACGGTAGGCCTAGAGGCGCGTAGTCAATACTGTTGGCCCATGGCACTGCAGCCACTTGCCATAAGAACGGCAAACAAAGCATCCACAGATGCGGGCGCTTGCTTTTGCGATCGCGTATGAGCGGTAAGGCGCGTTCGGTCATGATCGATTACCTTTTTTATTGTTGTGCAGTCACAGTGCACATCTGGAACGTAAGGCTAAGCTGCCTACCTGTCAAAACGTTTCTGATGAAAAGTTGAAAAATTAAGCAAATACTGGATAAAACCCGTGAAGAAATGGATAAATATTTTAGACCAGCACAAATGTGCACCATGACTGCACAAAAAGCTTGATTGTCGTGCACTCATAACGTACAAAACATCTATCGCCTGGAGTAACAGAGCGTGCTAGGAAAACGATTGAATGAGTTGCGTGTCTCGCGCGGATTGTCGTTGCGAGCCTTGGCTGCCGAGACAGGATTGTCTGCGACTTTGCTGAGTCAGATTGAAAGAGAAGTGACTGAACCCAGTCTCATGACCCTGCGCAGACTCAGCAGTGTGTTCGGAGAGTCCATGTCGGCTCTTTTCTCCGATCCAAGCGCCCCGAGCGTGTGGATTAGTCGCCCAGGCGATCGAACCACTCTCATCGGCCCCAAGGGTGGCGTGAGCTACGAGCGCCTGACCCGGGGAAACGGGCAAATGGAAGTCTTGCGGGCGGTTTTCCAGCCGGGGCAGTGTTCGTCTGAAATCCCGCTGAGGCATCCGTCGCTCGAAAGCGTTTACGTGGTTCGAGGGACGCTCAAAGCCGTCATTGGCGATATGCCTTACATCGTCAACGCCGGTGAAAGCATCACATTCGACGCTAGCGCTGCACATCGATACATGAACGAAGAACAAGAGGATGTGGAGATCATCATGTCGATCACCCCTCCGGTTCCTTGATATTTTGAGACCATCCGAAGGGTTTGCAGATGAACAGAAACGATGTCGACTGGTACGGCTACATCCCGGCAATTACCACCCCCTTTACCCGTGAAGGCGACTTAGATCTGAATGGTCTGGCTGGCCAGCTCGAATGGTATATTCAACAGCGTATGCATGGTGTGGTGCTGGCGGGCACCTCGGGAGAATGGTTCAGCCTGAGCGAATCGGAACGGGCCCAATTGTTCAGTGAGTCTGCACGCACCATCGACGGCCGAATGACCGTGATTGGCAGCTGTAATGCCTTCACTGCGGCTGAAGCCATCCGCCACGCCCATGCCGCCGAACGCGCCGGGCTGGACGGAATTCTGCTGACCCCTCCCCCCTACATCGTTCCTAGTGCCAATGAGCTGGTGCAGTTCTACCAAGACGTATCCGACGCTACCAATATGCCGATGTGTATTTACAACTGGCCGCGGGGATGTGTTGTCGATATGGATGTCGATTTGCTGGATCGTCTGGCCGACATCGAAAATGTAGTTGCCATCAAGAATTCGACACCGAATTTCGCGGCTTTTCTCGACGGGCTTTATCGACTGTCGGGCAAGGTTCGTTACTTCAATGTTCCAACCTCAACGCTCGGGGCGGACCTGGTTGAACTAGGGCACGGCGACGGCTTGATGGGGGCTGGCGGCGTTCTGGGAAGCGACCACCCGGATTTCTGGAACCTGATACGCACTGGCGACAAGACCCGCGCAATCGAGCTGGGCGAACGTGATCGGGTGATCATGAAAGCGTGGTTCAACAAGGATTTTGCCGGGAACTTCGGGAGTGCCCAAGCCATCCTCAAAACTGCCTTGCGTCTGCGTGGGGTGCCGGCAGGCTTCGTGCGTCGGCCATTGCTGGAGCTTAACGAGGTTGAAGTCGCGTCGGTGGCGGCAACCTTGACCAGTCTGGGCATCGAAATCGTTAACCCGACTGCACAGTGAACGCACTAATGACTGTCATGCCCAAACAGGCCGAGACACAGGGCACGGTTGACTGCCTGGTGATCGCGGCGGCCTGCTGGGAAGCGCGGTGACCTACTACCTGGCGAAGGCCGGCGCCACAGTGCGCCTGGTCGAGCGCGCGCAACTGAACAGCGCAGCGTCGAGCCAGAATGCTGGCAGCCTGCACTTTCAGCTCGAATACCGCATGATCGAGAATGGCTCCGAAGCCGCCCGCAAGGCAGCAGAGGCGATGCCGTTGCACCTTGATGCGCAAAACGCCTGGGCCGGCCTGGAAAAGGAGCTTGGCATGCCAGTGGGCGTCTCTCAGCACGGTGGTTTCATGGTTGCAGAGACGCCTCAACAGATCGAAACCTTGAAGCAGAAAGTCATGCTCGAACGCGCCAGTGGCTTGGACGTAGAGCTGCTGGATGGGGCTCAAGTGCGTAGCCGTGCGCCCTACCTCAGTGAACAAATACTGGGCGCAGCATTTTGTGCAACAGAGGGTAAAGCGGATCCGCGCAGTTGCGTTCTGGCCTATGCTGCGGCAGCTGCCCGCCTTGGCGCCCGCATCAATAGTGGCCTTGGCGTAAGCACACTGAATTATGAACACGGTGTGTGGCGAGTGCATTTCAGTGATGGCAGCGAATGCATGGCTCGCACACTGGCCATTACCGCCGGCGCCTGGTCAGGAAGAATAGCGGCCATGGCCGGCGTCAGCCTGCCTGTCAGTCCAGTCGCGCTGACCATGACCACGACCGTACGCACTTCTCCTATGATCAGCCATCTGATTCAACACGCCGGGCGTCGTCTTTCGCTCAAGCAAACCGGCGACGGTAATATTCTCATCGGCGGCGGCTGGCCTGCACGTTTGCATCATGTTAATGGCGTGATCGACCTGGATCGCCGACCCGAGCTGTTGATCAGCTCACTGACTGGCAATATGAGTGCCGCGCTGGCAGTGGTCCCCGCGCTGAAAAAACTTTCTATCCTGCGGGTGTGGACCGGTACAACGGCCCTGGTAGCTGATCAACTTCCGCTGCTGGGTGAAGTTCCCAAAAGTCACGGTTTATACATTGCTACGGGAGGGTCAGCTTTTACTTTGGGCCCCACCTACGCACGACTGCTCGCCGAACGCATTCTCGGCCGACCCGCAACGCTGGACATCACTCCTTTCGATCCACGCCGCTTTGGGAGCCTGACCCTTGCCTGATTCCAGACGCATCGAGCCCGTGGCGGATTTGCGCCCTGCCCCCATCCAAATACTCGTGAATGGGCACAAGACGTTCTGTTATCCGGGTGAAACTGTAGCGACCGCGTTACTAGGTGCCGGTGCTCGCGGCTTCCGCCGCAGTGTGACCGGCACCTTGCGCATACCGGTATGCAACATGGGTGTTTGTTATGAATGCATGGTCAAGATTAACGGACTGGAAGCCCAGCGCAGCTGTATGACCCTCGTTAGTCCGGGAATGTGCGTAGAGGTGACCGATGAAGCTTGAAACCCTTAACTATGACCTTGTAGTGGTCGGCGCAGGGCCGGCTGGTCTGACAGCGGCACTTCTGGCCAGTGACGCCGGATTGCACGTCGCTGTCATTGATGAACAGGCCGCGCCCGGTGGACAGATTTTTCGCCAGCCTCCCTCGACCTTTAACGCACCCCCGAGTAGTGCATTTGCCAGTTACCCATTCGGACAAAAACTGCTTGCGCAGGCACGCAACAACATTCGTATAAAATGGTATTTCTCGACCTGTGCCTGGGGGGTCTTCCATCCTGAAAAAGGTGGAGTTCAACTGGCGATTGTCGAGGGAGAACACTCTCATCTGCTTGACTGCAGCAAACTACTGATCGCTACAGGCGCGTACGACTTACCCGTAGCGTTCCCTGGCTGGACGCTCCCTGGTGTAATGACGGCTGGGGGAATCCAGACGCTTCTTAAAAGTCAGTTTCTTTGTTCGGCACAGCGTTATGTGCTCGCCGGATCCCACCCGTTGTTACTGTTGCTGGCGGGGCAGCTCGTAGACGCCGGCGCGCAGATCGAGGAAGTAGCGATCGCGCGACCTCGACCAAAGGTTTGTGAACTATTGGCAGGCTGGCGTGCACTACCAGGTCACTGGAGAATGTTTGGTCAACTTGCAGGAATACTCTTCAAGTTGTGGCGCAAAGGGGTGCCCTTGCGCTTTTCGACTATCGTCACCCGCGTTCAAGGCAAGGAAGGTGTGGAGCGCGTTACATTAAGCAACGTCGATACCAACTGGGACATCCTGCCAGGTACCGAACGCCATCATCTCGCCGACGGACTCGCTATCGGCTATGGCTTACTGGCGAGCACGGAGCTTGCCCGCCAGGCCGGTTGCAGTGTCAATTGGAACCCCGAGCGAGGTGGATGGGTTGTCGATCATGACGACACGATGCGCACCTCTCTGGAGCATATTTACGTCGCCGGAGAACCTTGCGGTGTAGCGGGTGCCGAAATGGCTCATTGCCAAGGGAGACTGGCGGGCATATCCATTGTCGCAGCGCTGAGGCCTGACTCTACTCTATCCGCAATATCCGCTCGCAGGGCACTCGGACGTGCAAAGCCTTTCGCAGACACTGTTGCGACTTTTTTTGCGCCTCGCCTGGATGCACTCACCAAACTCGCTGATAGCGAAACGCTGATTTGCCGATGTGAAGACGTAACCGCCGGTCAAGTGTGCGATTTTCTCAAAAAGCATCCCCATGTTTCCTCAGTCAACAGCGTAAAACTCGCCTGCCGCAGCGGCATGGGCCCATGCCAAGGTCGTTATTGCCAACATACTGTTGCCCATTTGGTGTCGGCTGAACGAAATATCGCTGTCAATCAGACGGGTGCCTATACCGCTCAAGCACCGGTCAAACCAATTCCACTGGCTAGCTTGGCCCTCGTCCAGCAGGATTAAGCAGCCTGCGCGGTCATCCGCACAAACCATTTTTTTGCTGACAAGTAGCGACGAGTATCAGGCCAAAACACAGGCCTGATTGAACTGAAGAAATGGAGCAAGGCCAGCGCAAGCGATTGTCAAAACGACACTGGTGGTGGGCTTGTCGAGACAAGTCACCGTAAAAATCGGTGAGAGACCTTCCTATAAAGAATGGAGGTCCGAAGCAAATGAGCGTTTATCTTTTTAATCCGCATACCCCCAAAGTCGATACAGGGGTACGCATGAGTACACCTCCTAAAATTATAAATACCTGCAGGTGAAGGCATGAATATCAAACAAAAGCTGACCTGGGCGTTTGCCGCTATCGCGTGCGTGCCGGTCATTCTGGTGGCCGTGCTGGTCGTGTTGAATCTGCGTGAAGGGGCCGTGACCAGCTTCCTCGACAGCAGCGGCGCGAGATCCGCCAGATCGACAATGGCATGAAGCAGTTTTTCGACGGCATCAGCCAGAACGTGGAATATTTCGCCAAGGATCCGCGGGTCATCGCGGCCAGGGACCTGAAAAATTACAGTGGTGCTGGCGCTGCACAGATCCCCCTTACTGAAACCAATCGACAGCTATTGGAAGTCTTCGACAGGTTCGCCAAAAGCCATCCGAATACCGCGTATTTATCCGTCGCAACGGATGACGGCGGCTTCGCCGGTTGGCCTGATGACAAGACCATAGCCAACTATGATCCACGCTTGCGCCCATGGTACAAAACTGCGATGAGCGCACCGGGCAGTACCCTGCGTACAGACGCCTACTATTGGGCACCCGATGACGTGACGCTGATCTGCACCGTGCACACCATTATTGACGCGAACGGCAAAGTTGTGGGGGCAATGGGAATTGATGTGTCGCTCAATCAACTCACCGAACTGGTCAAAAAGCTCAAGCTAGGCGACAGCGGCTATCTGATGCTGGTGGAGGGTAACGGCAACGTGCTGGTGGACGCCAGCGATGCCAAGCACAACTTCAAGCCTTTAGCCGACCTGGGCCCCAACTACGCTGAGCTGGCCAAGCGCGGCGACGGCGTGACCCGGATCGACATCGACGGCGTGGCCTACATGGCCAACGTGGTCAGCTCCAAAGACCTGGGCTGGCGCTTTATCGGGCTGATCAAGCGCGATGAAGTGATGGCCGGCGCCACCCGGCTGACCTGGCTGATCGCGGCCATCGCCGCTGCATTTGCCGTGGTGTTCGCCATTGTCGGTGCCAGTTTCGCCAGCATGATCGTGCGTCCGATTCGCGACGTGGCCGACGGCCTGCAAGAGATCGCCGAAGGTGAAGGCGACCTGACCCGCCAGCTCAAGGTGCAAGGCAAGGATGAAACCGCCAGCCTGGCCGGCTGGTTCAATCAATTTCTGGGCATGATCGCCCAACTAGTGCAGCGCATCGGCAACGCCTCCTCGGACCTGCAGACCGCCGCCGCAGAAACCAGCGAAGTGGCCCATAACATGAACCAGGCTGCCGGCCGTCAACGCGAAGCCGTGGAGCTGGTGAGCACGGCGTTCAATGAAATGGTGGCCACCGCCAACGAAGTCGCGCGCTCCTGCAGCGCCGCCGCCGTCAGTGCCGACGAAGGTTACCGCGACGTACACGGCGGCCAACAGCATATCGGCGAAGCCACCGGTAGCGTGCTCAAGCTCAGCGAAGACCTGCACAAGTCGACCCAAACCATGCAACTGCTGGAGCAGGACAGCAAGAACATCAACACCATCCTCGACACCATCCGTTCGATTGCCGAACAGACCAAC
>JAFHKH010000080.1 GCA_016937595.1 Pseudomonas cedrina subsp. fulgida
CAGGTGCTCCAGCGCCAGGGTGTCGCCAAACCCGCCCATCGCCCAGGCGGCGCAGCGCATAGAGCTGCGCGCTGAGGCCCCAGGCACGCGCGGGTTGGGTGTCGACGGCTTCGGCCACGCTGTAGCAGCGCTCAGGCGCGACGGCGAGGGTGAAGGTCTGCTCGGCGATGTGCACCTGGTGATAGCCCAAGGCGATGATGCCGGGCAGGACGGCATCGCCATCGAGGCGCAGTTCCAGGGTTTCGCCATGCTCAAGGCTGACGCGGCACAGGGTGTCGGGTTCAAAGTAGCGCGCCAGGTCCAGGCTTTTGCCGCTGTCGATGGTCATCAAGGGGGGCAGGATTTTGTTCTGCTGCGCCTGCTCCAGTTCGCGCAAGCTGGCGTCAATCTCGGCGTCTGTGTCGGCCGGGTGGCCCAGGCCTTTGAGCACGGCGCGCAGGGCGTCGGGTTTCACGCGTTGCGGGCGGCCGTTTGCGTCGATCCAATCGACGGCCAGTCCCGCTCGGCTGGCGAGGATTTCCAGGTTCGCTTCACTCAAGGGTGCTCTCCAACAGGGAATAAGGTAACGCGGGCGCTGTACGGCGGCAGGTGCGCGCCATGGCTGGCAGGCGTTTCGAACAGGACAGGGCCCGTCGCGCGGCGATCCAGCGGCGTCGCGCCGAGGTTCAAATCAATCTGCAACAGGCTGCCGTTGCCCAGGCGCCAGCGCGCACTGACCGCGCCGTCCGCCAGCACCTCGGCGCCCAGCGTGGTGCTGCCGGGCAGGTGCGGCACGATGTGCTGGTGACGCAGGCTCAGCAGGTGGCGATAGAGCTGGGTGTGTTCGTTCTCGGTAAAGCTGGGCGTGGTCTGCAGGAACGTCGCCAAGGCGTTCGGATCGGGAATGCGCTCGCGTCGCTGCGGGTCCCTGAAGGCGGCGAAATCCGCAAACTCGTTGCGCCGGCCTTCACGCACCGCTTCGGCCAGTTCGCCATGGTGATCGGTAAAAAACAGGAACGGCTCGCTGGCGTTGGATTCATCGCCCATGAACATCAGTGGAATCATCGGTGACAGCAGCAGCAGGGCGGTCGCCGCCTGCAAGGCCTGGGGCGGGCAGAGCTGGTGCAGGCGCTCGCCCAGGGCGCGATTGCCGATCTGGTCATGGTTTTGCAGGAACGCCACAAAGGCGCTCGGTGGCAGATGCCCGCTGGGTTCGCCACGCTGATGGCCGTGCCGCGTGGTGTGGCCCTGGTAGATGAAGCCTTCACCCAGGCAGCGTGCGAGCTTGGCTGTAGGCTCCTCGGCAAAATCGCTGTAATACGCGTCGGTCTCGCCGGTCAGCATTACGTGCAGGACATTGTGGAAGTCGTCGTTCCATTGCGCGTCGAACTCCCGGTCGTGCTGCAGCAGGCTGGCCTGGTTGAGCTCGTTTTCCAGCATCAGCCACACGTGTCGGCCGGTGTCCACTTGCTCGCGGACCCGGTGGGCCAGCTCCCTGAGAAAATCCGGGTTGTCGATGGCATGCACCGCGTCCAGGCGCAGGCCGTCGAAGCGGTATTCAAGCAACCACATCAACGCGTTATCCAGGAAGAAATCCCGCACCTGGCGACGATTGAAGTCGATACCGGCGCCCCATGGGGTGTGCACGTCTTCCTGGAAGAAGCCCTTGGCGTACTGGCCCAGGTAATTGCCATCGGGGCCGAAGTGGTTGTAGACCACGTCAAGGATCACCGCCAAACCATGCTCATGGGCGCTGTCGATCAGGTGCTTGAGCTGTTCGGGCGTGCCGTAGGAGGCTTGGGGGGCGTAGGGCAGGACCCCGTCGTAGCCCCAGTTGCGCTCACCGGGACATTGCGCCAAAGGCATCAATTCAATCGCGGTGACGCCCAGCTCAGCCAGGCGGGCAGGTGCTTCTCGACGCCGGCATAGCCGCCCATCGCGCCGACGTGCAGCTCATAAATCACGGCTTCGTGCCATGGGCGGCCTTGCCAGTGGGTGTTGCGCCATGGGTAGGCGAGCGGGTCGACCACCACGCTCCACCCATGCACGTCCGAGGCCTGGGCCCTGGACGCCGGATCGGGGACATCTTTTTCCCCGTCGATATTGAAGCGATAGCGCGTGCCCGCCGGGCACGCTATTTCGGTTTCAAACCAGCCCTCTGCCTGAGGCAGCATGGCGACCGATTTGCCTCCTTCCAATTCAACGCTGACATAAAACGCATCTGGCGCCCACAAGGCGAAACGCGTGTGTTGCGCGTCCAGCATGATTGCGCCGTGGGGCCAGGTTTCCAGAGTCCGTAACGGCATCTATAAAAACCTCTCTGTGATTACTTGACGGATTTCCCCAAGGCTTTGGCGACAAGCTGCTCGTACAGTTCGGCGTAGGGTTCCACCGCCTGGCTCCAGTTGAAGGGGCGGGTCATGGCCCGGCAACGCATTGCGTTGAGCAGGTCCGGGAAGTCGAACACCTTGAACGCGCGGCTCAGGGCTTCTTTGTAGCTGTCGACGGTGGATTCGTTGAACAGAAAACCCGTCACACCGTTTTCGATGGTATCGGCCAGGCCGCCGGTGTTGCGTGCAACGGGCAGCGAACCGAAGCGCTGGGCGTACATCTGGCTCAGCCCGCAGGCTCGTAGCGCGACGGCATCAACAGGAAGTCGCTGCCGGCGAACATGCGGCGGGCATCGGTCTCGTTGAAGCCAATGCGTACGCCGATCTGGCCTGGGAAGCGCAGCGCCAGTTCACGCATGGCGTTTTCTTCCTCGGGCTCGCCGCGACCGATAATCGCAATCTGCCCCCCTTGTTCGACGATAAAGCTGGCGACCGCTTCGGTGAGGTCCAGGCCTTTCTGGAACACCAGGCGCGAGACCACGGCGAACAGCGGGCCGCTCGACTCATTCAAGCCAAACAGCTCGCGCACTTGCGCGGCGTTGACGGCCTTGCCTTCCCAGTCGCCCACGTTGAAGTTGTGGGTCAGGTGCGGGTCAGTCGAGGTTTCCCAGCTGTCTTCGATGCCGTTGGGGATACCGCTGAGCAAGCCTTGCTGGGTCTTGCTGGCCAGGAAGCCATCCAGGCCGCAGCCGAATTCCGGGGTGGTGATTTCTTCGGCGTAAGTGGCGCTTACCGTGGTGATGTGGCTGGAATACGCCATGCCGGCCTTGAGGAACGACATCTTGCCGTAGAACTCCATGCCTTCCTGCTGCAGGGCATGGGGCGGAATGCCCAGCTCAGGTGTGCACGCCAGGCTGACCACGCCCTGGTACGCCAGGTTGTGGATGGTGAACAGCGTCGGGGTGCGCGAACCACGCCAGTGCATGTACGCCGGCGCCAGGCCCGCCGGCCAGTCGTGGGCGTGCACCAGGTCCGGGCACCAGTGGATCTGCGCCAGGTTGGCGGCCATGTCGGCGGCGGCCAGGCCCAGGCGGGCGAAACGAATATGGTTGTCGGGCCAATCGCGGCCGTTGTTGGCGCCGTAGGGCGTGCCTTCGCGCTCGTAGAGCTCAGGGCAGATCAAGACATAGATGACCAGGCCGTCCTTGAGGTCCATGCGCCCGATCTTGCACGGCGGCAGCGCGGCGTGGCCACCCAGCTCGCCGATGATGTGAATCGGGTTGTCGCTTTCCATCACCTGCGGGTAGCCGGGGATCAGCACACGCACATCGTGCAAGTGAGCCATGGCGCGGGGCAGGGCCGCCGACACATCGCCCAGGCCGCCGGTTTTCACCAGGTCGGCAAACTCGGAGGTTACAAACAGCACTTTCTTTCGATTCGGGTTATGACTGGACACCGGCCGCACCGTATTGAGGTCGACGACTAAAGAGGTCGACCCGCCAACTGGCTGAATAACACGCTCTCCCTGAATACTTGCTGCGGCACTGATCATAGTTCTCTCCGACGTGTTGGTTAGCTAATGGCCCGCTGCCATTAGCTCGATGACCGCTTCCTGCGGCCAAGCGCACAAGCGCACGACAAACTGGCAAGGCGTATGCCAGTTGCACGGTTAACTTAAAAAGATTGGATGGACGGGCATGTAGCGTGAATCGCGGAGTGCTCGCCTTGCCTTAAAACTTGACCTAGGGCCGAGTTGAAAAGTTTAGTTTTTTTGCGGGGTTTTTGTTTTGGAAGGGACCCATCGGTCAGGAGTCTAGGCCAGATCCCAGAGCCTGCAGGGTTTTTGCGCAAATTTTGTAGGACAAAATACTTTTAACGATATGCCATGGCGATAGCGGTGGGCCACTCAAGATCAATGTTTGCTGGACTGACGCCTTCGCGGGCAAGCCCGCTCCCACAGTTGATCTTTATTGCTTTGAGCATTGCGTTTGCTTAACTGATCGGCATTGGGGCAAGCCCGCTCGCCACAGTTGCACCAGTGTGGTGCGTTAGCCGAGTGACCGGATAGGCGCGCCCGCGGCCCATGCCTGGATGTCTTCGATCATCTGCCGATAGAACTGCCGATAATTCTGTTCGCTCACATAGCCCACATGCGGCGTGGCCAGTACATTCGGCAAGCGTCGGAACGGGTGATCCAGCGGCAGTGGCTCTTCGGCAAACACGTCCAGCGCCGCTCCCGCCAGACGGCCGCTTTGCAGGGCCTGCACCAGGGCCGCCTCGTCCACGATCGGTCCGCGTGCGGTGTTGACCAGGCGCGCGCCGGGTTTCATCCAGCCCAGCGCTTGGGCATCCACCAGCCCGCGGCTGCGCTCGCTGAGTACCAGATGAACGGTGAGGATGTCCGCCTGTTCGAACAGCGCCTGCTTGCTGACCCACGTCACGCCCGCTTCGGCCGCCCGTTCCGGCGTGAGGTTTTCACTCCAGGCAATCACCCGCATGCCGAACACCTGGGCGAACTGCGCGACCTTCTGGCCAATGCTGCCCAGGCCGAGAATGCCCAGAGTCTGGCCATACAGGTCGCCGCCCAGGCCGACCTGCCAATTGCCGGCGCGCAACGAGTTGGCTTCGGCCAGCAGGTTGCGGGTCGAGGCCATGATCAGCGCCCAGGTCAGTTCCGGCGCCGCCTGTTTATAGCTGTCGGTGCCGCAGACCTGGATGCCCAGGGCCTTGGCGGCGGCGATGTCGATGGCGGCGTTGCGCATGCCGCCGGTCACCAGCAGCTTCAGCGCGGGCAAGCCCTGCAGCAGGGCTTTGTCGAAGGGGGTGCGTTCGCGCATCACGCAAATCACTTCGAACCCCTTCAAACGCTCGATCAGGGTGGCGGTGTCCGCCGGGTAATCGTGCAGGAAATGCACCTGGCCGACTGGGTCGAGCACCGACCAGTCCACCACGCCGCTGGCGACGTTCTGCCAATCATCAATGACCGCGATCTGTAGCGACATCACCAGTGCCTCGAAAAGGTTGGATTAAAGGGCGTTCAAGCCCTGCAGCAATGCTTGGTGAAACCGGGCCGGTTCCTCCATTTGCGGTGCGTGCCCCAGGCCTGGGAATTCCACCAGGGTTGCATGGGGAATCAGTGCGGCCACTTGCTTGCCCAGCACCGCATAGTTGCCGAGCTTGGCCTTGACCGCCGGCGGCGCAATGTCCTTGCCGATGGCGGTGTTATCGGACGTGCCGATCAGCAGCAGCGTGGGCATCTGCAGGTTCTTGAACTCGTAGTAGACCGGCTGGGTGAAGATCATGTCGTAAATCAACGCCGAGTTCCAGGCGACCCGCTTACGACCAGGGCCATTGGCCAGGCCGGCGTACATGTCCACCCAGCGTTCGTACTCCGGTTTCCAGCGGCCGACGTAGTAAGTGTTGAGCTGGTAGTTGCGGATCCCCTCGGCGTTGACCTTGAGCTCACGCGCATTCCACTGGTCGACGGTGAGCGAGGGCACGCCCAGGGCCTTCCAGTCTTCCAGGCCAATGGGATTGACCAGGGCAAGCTGCTCGGTTTGCTCGGGGTACATCAACGCGTAGCGCGTGGCGAGCATGCCGCCGGTGGAGTGGCCGATGAGGGTGGCCTTTTGAATGCCAAGCTGTGCCAGGAGTTGGTGGGTATTGGTCGCCAGTTGCTGGAAGCTGTATTGATAGTGGTCGGGCTTGCTGGAACTGCAGAAACCGATCTGGTCCGGCGCGATCACCCGGTATCCGGCGTCGCTCAAGGCCTTGATCGAGCCTTCCCAGGTGGCGCCGCAGAAATTCTTGCCATGCATCAGCACCACGGTGCGAGCGTTGGCCCGGCCTTTGGGGGCAACATCCATGTAACCCATCTGCAATGTCTTGCCCTGGGACTGGAAGTCGAAATGCTGCAGCGGGTAGGGGTATTTGAAGCCTTGGAGTTCGGGGCCATAGGGCGCGGCAAGGACCGGGGTGGCGCTTGCCGTAAGCAGGCCGGCGATACAAAAAGCGCGGATCAGAGGCATGGGCAGGGCTCCGGGAACAGTGATCGGATGCTGTTGCGAAAAGATTACGTGGGGATCAACGCCCACTGCAAGGTCACGGCCGCGAGCACGCCGTACCGAACGCTTTTGGCCAGGGTCACCAGCAGCAGGAAGCGCCACAAGGGCTCACGCATTACCCCGGCGACCAAGGTCAGCGGGTCGCCGATGATCGGCAGCCAACTGAGCAGCAACGTCCAGTGCCCCCAGCGCTCGTAGTGTTGGCGCGCGTTGTCCAGCTGCCGGTCGCTGACCGGAAACCAGCGCCGCGTCTTGAAGTGTTCAACCCAGCGTCCCAGCCACCAGTTCAGCACCGAGCCGAGCACATTGCCCAGCGTGGCAATGGCCAGCAGCACCCACAGGTTGAAATGCCCGCTGACGAGCAGGCCCACCAGCACGGCCTCCGATTGCAGCGGTAACAAGGTCGCGGCGCCAAACGCCGCGAAGAATAACCCCAGGTAGGCGGCGATCATTGCGCCGGGTATTCAACCGCTTGGACCATCGGGGTGGCGAACATGGCTGACAGCAGGGCCAGGTGCAATCGAGTTTTCATGGGGAGGGCTCGCAGGCGGAAGAGGGCCGTAGGGTCGGCGGCGATCATGACGGCGTCATCGCAGGCAAGCCAGCGCCCACCGGTAAACGGGGCCGCTGGTAATGTTTCTAAATTATACGAGATTCTACGAGAGACGGGTTTTCCAAACGGTGCTTGAGCTGGCCCAGGGCGATGGCCGACAGTTCGATCATGCGTGCGTGCAAGGTGGCCAGTTGTAATTCGGTTTCATAGGTCAGCACGCGCTTGAGCAGCGTGCCGCCCTGATGGGGCAGCAGGAAAAAGTGAATGGAGCCGTCGACGGCCACCGACGTGAACACCGCCTTGAATTCGCCAGGGCGTCGGTCGATTTGCACGCGGTAACTCAACGGAACTCGCACCCCCAGCAAGTCGATGAACTCGGTAAAGCGCGCACCGACCGCAAGTGATCCGGTGGTGCCGGTGTCGGCGCTCAGTGACGTGGGGTGCCATTCGTGCCAGCGATCCGGTTGGGTCACGTAGTCGTAGACGGCTTCGGTAGGGGCCTGGATAAAACGTTCCTGACTGATCCGCTCCAAGCGGACCGACTGCTCGGCTGCGCGCATGGCACACCTCCTGTGTGACGGTACTGAGTACGTCGAACTGTCAGAATAGTCCCACTCCCGCACATTGCACGGGAGTGTTTCATCCGTTTATCACCGCACCTTGAATCGGCCCATCAAGGCAATCACCCGGCCGTTCGCATCCAGCAGGCTCTGGGTATTGGTTTCAGTGGCGTGGCCGCTCTGCACCAGCTCTTCGACCATTTGTCGGATCTGCACCATGCTGCGGTTGATCTCCTCGGTCACCGCGCTTTGCTGTTCGGCGGCCGTGGCGATCTGGGTGCTGAGGTTATTGATATGGCTGACTGAGCCGGCCATCTCGTCCAGGCCGGTGTTCACCCGCGCCGTGGCGTCGGCCGCCGACTGGCAACTGGCCTGGGTGTTTTCCATGGCCGCGACCGATGAACTGACGCCCGCGGTCAGGCGGGTGAGCATTTCATTGATCTGCGAGGTGCTGGCCTGGGTGCGGGCGGCGAGGGCGCGTACTTCATCGGCGACTACCGCAAAACCACGGCCTTGCTCGCCGGCACGCGCCGCTTCGATGGCCGCGTTGAGCGCGAGCAGGTTGGTCTGGCCGGCAATCGCGCCAATCACGCCGAGGGTTTCGGTGATGCGCGCGGCGTCCTGGCGCATGTTTTCCACGCTGTGGGTGGCGCTGGACACTTCGCCGATCAACGCGCTGACGCTGTTGGAGGCTTCGCCCACGACCACGCGGGAGCGGTCGGCGTGCTCGTTGGCGCGCTGGGTGAACGCAGCGGTTTCGGCGGCGTTCTGCGCAACGGTGTCGGCGGTGGAGCTCATTTCGGTGATGGCGGTGACCGTCTGGTCGGTCTCCGAGGCGTGCCGCACCAGGATCTGGTTGGTGTGCGCGGAGGTCCGTTGCAGTTGCTCAAGGCTTGACGACATGGCACCGGTGGCTTGGGTGACTTCGCCGATCATGTTCTGCAGGTAGACGATAAAGCGGTTCACCGAATGGCCGATGGCGCCCAGTTCGTCTTCGGCGCGGATGGTGATGCGGCGGGTAAGGTCGGCGTCGCCGGCGGACAGCGCGTCGATATTGGTTTTCAGGGTCGTCATGCGTTGCACCAGTTGGCGGATCGCATACACCGCGAGCAGGACCAGCAGCAACACCATCGGGATTTGCAGCAAGGCCAGGGTGCCCAGCACGTCATCGCGCTGGGCGGTGATCAGCGAAGTGGGCAGGGCGGTGGCGAGGAACCATGGCGTGCCGGCGATCGGGCGCATGTAAAAGGTGCTGGCCACGCCTTGATTGTCGAACTCGCTGCGTTGCAGCGCCTGGTCGCGGTGGGCCAGGGCCTTGCTGACCTGGGCGGCGAACGCCGAGGTGCCGGTGAGTTCGCTGATGTTTTTCAACACCACCGGGCCGCTGATGCGCGTGCTGTTGCTGATGATCTTGCCGTCACCTTCGACGATCAGCATCTGCCCGCCGATGTCTTTCTCTTTGCTGGCGACCAGGTCATTGAAGAAGCCCAGGGTCACGTCGATGGTGGCGACACCGTAGGGCACGCCGTCGCGCTGGATCGCCATGGCGCAGTTGGTGCGTGGCTCCTGGCTGGCGTCGTCCTTGTAGGCGGCGGCCCAGGCGCATTGGCCCGGTGGCGAGGCCAGGCCGCCCTTGTACCAGCTCTGGTCGTAGTAGTTGGGCGCGGGGTCGCTGTTCCAGAAGGTATTGACCGCCAGTTTGCCCGAGGCATCACGGTGCCAGAACGTGCTGTGCTTGTTGCGCCCAGGCGTGCGCTGGTTGGGCAATGGCCAGATGCCGCCGCCGAAGACTTTCAGCTCGCCATATTGATCGACCAGGCCAGGCAGGACCTTGTCGATGGCGTCGCTGTCGAGCAACGGGATGGTTTGGGTGATGGTGCGTTGCTGGGATTGAACCTTGTTGAGGTCGCCCTGGATCTGATCGGCCACCTCGTCGATACGGTTGAGCACCACCTGTTCTTCGGTATGGCGCAGCGTGGGCGCGACCAACTGGCCGATACCCACCACGGTCAACACAAATAACACCAGGACGAACAGCATCAGGAACAGGGTGTAGCGGGCTTGGATAGAGCGCAGTGGGGGCATGGGATCGTCCTTACGAAGCGTTTATTGTCGACGCGGCTTTGTTGGAGCTTCGTAGGGCTATCGGCTTGGGAAGGCGCAGCTTTAGGTACGTACGTACAAGAAAAAACGGCGCGCCTTTAATGGCGCACCGTCTCGATGAGCGACCTGATAACCTTGGATGAGCCGTTCGCGCAGGGCCCTAAATGTCCAGCATCGCCATCACCTCTTTGGGGTAGCGTTGGCCGGCGGGCGCGTCGCTGGGGAAAATCGCGTCCAGGGCTGCCAGGTCCGCCGGGCTGAGGCTGATCGAGACGGCCGCCGCGTTTTCTTCCAGGTACTTGCGCTGCTTGGTGCCGGGAATCGGAATGATGAAGTCGCCCTGTGCCAACACCCAGGCCAGCGCGAGTTGCCCCGCGCTGACGCCCTTGTCGGCCGCCATCGCCTGCACCTGCTTGACCAGTTGCAGGTTCCGGGCGAAGTTCTCGCCCTGGAAACGCGGGCTGAAGCGGCGGTAGTCATCGGCGCCGAAGTCATCCGGGCTGCGCAATGCGCCGGTCAGGAAGCCACGGCCCAGCGGGCTGTAGGGCACGAAGGCGATGCCCAGGCGCTGGCAGGTGGCGAGGCAGCCGTTGTGTTCCTGGTCGCGGCTCCACAGCGAATATTCGCTTTGCAACGCGCTGATCGGGTGCACCTTGTGCGCGCGTTCCAGGGTGGCGGCGCTGGCTTCGCTCAAGCCCAGGTAACGCACCTTGCCCTGTTGCACCAGCTCGGCCATGGCGCCGACGGTTTCTTCGATGGCCACGTCCGGGTCGATGCGGTGCTGGTAGTAAAGGTCCAGCGTTTCCACCCCCAGGCGCCGCAGCGTGCCGTCGATGGCTGCGCGCACGTATTCGGGGCGGCCATTCACCCCACGCGACGTGGGCTGGGCCGGGTCACGCACGATGCCGAACTTGCTGGCCAGGAATACCTGCTCACGTTTGCCGGCAATGGCGCTGCCGATCAGCTGTTCGTTGGTGTGCGGGCCATACATGTCGGCGGTGTCGAGCAGGTTGACGCCCAGCTCCAGCGCGCGGTGCAGGGTCGCGATGGCCTCGCGGCTGTCGCTGCCGGGGCTGTAGAAATCGCTCATGCCCATGCAGCCGAGGCCGATGGCGGAGACGAACGGGCCGTTTTTGCCAAGTTGACGAGTGTGCATCGGTGGAGCTCCTGTGTGGGTAGGCCCGTAGTGTTACGCTCGACAAACCTGGGATAAACCGGCTAAAAGCACTATCACTATTCGTATTATCTAAACAGTCTGCTCTGGGAGTGACGACGTGGACCGTTTCAACGCGATGCGCGTGTTCACCCGGATCGTCGAACTGCGCGGCTTTGCCAAGGCGGCCGACAGCCTGCAACTGCCGCGCGCCTCGGTGACGGTGCTGATCAAGCAGTTGGAAGCGCACCTGGGCGTGCAGTTGTTGCAACGCACCACGCGGCAAGTCAGCCCCACATTGGATGGCGCCGCGTACTACCAGCGCTGCGTGCAACTGCTGTCGGACCTTGAAGAAACCGAAGCGGTGTTTTCGGCGAGCCGGCTGAACCCGCGCGGCATCTTGAGCATCGATATGCCGTCGCATCGGGCGCTTCCTGGTGATCCCGGCCTTGCCCACGTTCAGCGCCCGCTACCCGCAGATCGAATTGGAGATCGGCTTGAACGACCGGCCGGTCGACTTGATCCGTGAAGGCGTGGATTGCGTGCTGCGCGGTGGCCTGGCGCTGGACGACTCACTGGTGGCGCGCCCCCTGGCGATGATGGACCAGATAACCCTGGCCAGCCCCGCTTACCTGGCGCGCATGGGCGTGCCGGAAACCCTCGACGACCTGGCCCGCCATCAGATGGTCGAATACGTCTCCAGCGCCAGCGGCAAACGCTTTGGCCTGGAGTTTCTGATCGACGCCGCACTGCGCCCGGTCAACCTGCCGACGGCGGTCGCGGTCAACAGTGCCGACGGCTACTTCTGCGCCTGCGAAGCCGGCTACGGGCTGATCCAGGCGCCGTACTATCACGCGCGCCAGCAATTGGCCCAGGGCACGCTGGTGGAAGTGCTGCCCCAATTGGCCGTCCCGACAATGGCCCTGACGGCGTTGTACCCGCCGCATCGCCAGTTGTCCCAGCGGGTGCGGGTGTTTGTCGATTGGCTGGTTGAACTGTGCGCGCAACCCGGCACCGGTTTGCAGCGCCAGTCAGCGCCTGTACCATGAGCGCCCGTCGTAGCCGATGGGCGATTCACAGCGGCTATATTTTTCAGGTTCAGGAACCCGTCATGACACAAAAGCAGCGCTTGAAATATTCGATTCTGATTGCCCTGGCCGTCCTGGCGACGATGTTCGGCCTGTCCTACCTGCAGAACACCGGGGTTATCAGCGAGAAAACCTTCCAGACCATCGCCATTGCCGTCGCAGTGGTCGTGGTGGTGATCAACGGTGTCATGCGCCGCAAGGTCAAGCTCTAGGCCACGGGTCGCGAATCAGGCGCGACCTTCGAGTACCTTGGCGGCCTCTTCATGGAGGCTGTAGCTTTTATCGGCATTGAGGGTGATCACGCCCTCGCTGCACAGGCGCTTGAGCACCTCGCGCACGCTGAGAAACGACAACGGGATGCCCAGCTCCAGCAAATGGCTGTGCACACCGCGTACGCCCAGGGTGCGCCGGTTGTCGGCGGCGGTGAGCAGGGCGTCGATGACCTTCAGCCGGATCAGGCTGGTGCGCAAGCCAAAACACTTGAGCAGGTGGCGGATACGCTGGTTGCCTTGCTGTTCGGGCACCTTGCCGAACGCTTGGGTGCCGCTGGCGAAGTTGGCCTCGGCGGCCGGTGAATGTCCATCCGTGGGCACTTGCGGGTTATACATGCAAAAACTCCTTATCAGAGCCTGATCAGGAAAAAATGAGCGCTCTTGGTTAATAAGACGAACGAGCGAGCGAAATCATGAAGTCCTGGATGTAGAAATTTCGTCAGTATCGGTTTTGTCACATCCACGCTGCTTTCTATAAACCTCACCTGCGCTAAATTATTCCCGCTGGTTTGCGTCCTTACGGTGGGGTTATTGCCCTTGGTAAGACGGTTAAATCTGACGGTGGAGTGCGCGTGATTATTTCCAAAGGCTTGTCCAGGGTATGTGTGGCCGGGGTGTTGCTGGGGGCGAGCCTGGCGGCCTCGGCGCGCGAGCAGGTGGCGCAGGCATCGGCGGATATCCGTCGCACCAGTTACGGCGTACCGCATATTCGCGCCACCGATGAACGTGGCCTGGGCTTCGGCATCGGCTACGCCTATGCGCAGGACAACCTGTGTCTGTTGGCCAACGAAGTCGCCACCGTCAATGGCCAGCGCGCCCGGTTCTTCGGCCCCGAGCAGGCGGCCCTGGAAGAGCGCAACAACCTGGCCAGCGACCTGTTCTTCAGTTGGCTGAATACGCCGGAGGCGGTCGCCGCGTTCTGGAAAGCGCAGAGCCCGCAGATCCAGCAGCGCATTGAGGGCTATGTGGCCGGCTATAACCGCTATCTGAAAGAGCAGGGTGCTCCGGCACAATGTCAGGCGGCGTGGGTGCGGCCCTTGGTGGCTGAAGACCTGGTCAAGTTGACCCGCAGGCTGCTGGTCGAAGGCGGTGTGGGCCAATTCGCCGAAGCCCTGGTCGGCGCGACACCGCCCCAGGCGGCCGCCAGCGTAGCGTCCACAGCCCAGGCCTTTAAGCGGGCCGCCGCCAAGCGCGAGCGTTTCGCCTTTGATCGGGGCAGTAACGCGGTGGCGGTGGGGCGTGACCGGTCATTCAACGGGCGCGGCATGTTGCTGGCCAACCCGCACTTCCCGTGGGTGGGCGGCATGCGCTTTTATCAGATGCACCTGACCATCCCCGGCCAACTGGACGTCATGGGTGCCGCGTTGCCCGGCTTGCCGGTGATCAATATCGGCTTTAACCGGCATGTGGCATGGACCCATACCGTCGACACCTCCAAGCATTTCACCCTGTACCGCCTGACCTTGGACCCCAAGGACGCCACGCGCTATCTGCTCGATGGCCAATCCGTCCCCTTGGATAAAACCACGCTGACCGTGCAGGTCAAACAGGCGCATGGCAGCCTCAAGAACCTGTCGCACACGGTCTATAGCTCGCGTTTTGGCCCGGTGGTGCAATGGCCGGGCAAACTCGACTGGGACAGCCACTACGCCTACAGCCTGCGTGACGCCAACCTCGGCAACGACCGGGTGCTGCAACAGTGGTACGCGATGAACCACGCCGACAGCCTCCAAACGCTGCAAACCTCGGTGCACACCCTGCAAGGCATTCCGTGGGTCAACACCCTGGCCGCCGACGACCAGGGCCAGAGCCTGTACATGAACCAGTCGGTGGTGCCCAACGTCAGCGCGGCCAAACTGGCGCAATGCAGCGACCCCCGCGCCGGCCTGCAAATGATCATGCTCGACGGCGCCCACAGTGCCTGCGCTTGGGACATCGACCCGCGCGCGGCCCAGCCCGGCATCTTCGCGGCCGAGCAACTGCCGCAACTGCAACGCAGCGACTACGTGCAGCATTCCAACGACTCGGCATGGCTGGCCAACCCCGAGGCGCCGCTCACCGGTTTCTCCCCGGTGATCAGCCAGGACCACATCGGCCTCGGCCCGCGTGCGCGCTTCGCCCTGCAACGTCTGCAATCGCTGGATAAGAAGATCAGCGTCGCCGACCTGCACAACATGGTGATGGACAACGAGGTGTACCTGGCGGGGCAAGTCATGCCCGACCTGCTCGCGTTCTGCGCCAAACACCTCGGCGCCAACATCACAGCCCTGTGCACCAGCCTGAAAACCTGGGACCGGCGCGCCAACCTCGACAGCGGCCTGGGCCTGGTGCACTTCATCAACCTGATGCAATCGCTGCAACAGATCCCCGATGCCTGGCGCGTCGCCTTGGACCCGGCCCAGCCCCTCACCACCCCGCGCGGCCTGGCCATCGATCGCGCGCCCGTGGCCAAGGCCCTGCGCGAAGCCATGCTGGCCTCCAGCGCCGAGGTCGCCAAACTTGGCTTGAACGCCAACAGTACCTGGGGCGACATCCAAGTCAGCGGCCAAACCCCGATCCACGGCGGCCCGCAAGAACTGGGCATCTACAACGCCATGCAAACCGTGCCTCGCGCCGACGGCAAGCGCGAAGTGGTCAGCGGCAGCAGCTACCTGCAAATCGTCACCTTCGACGACCAAGGCCCCCATGCCACCGGCGTGCTCGCTTTCTCCGAGTCCAGCAACCCGGCGTCCCCAAACGCCAAGGACCAGACCCAAGCCTTCTCCCGCAAACAACTGCACCCGCTGCCCTTCACCGACGCCCAGATCAAGGCCGATCCGCAGTACCAACAGCTGCACATCAAGGAGTAGGGCAGGCACGCAAACCCTTGATGCCAATACGAAATATTTTTGAAATCAAGGGGTTGCACGGTATGGTAAATACGTACATAATGGCGCCCATCGAACGCAACGAGGCATTAAAAACCTCAATGTATTCAATGAGTTAGAGTAGAGGCATGGCTTTATGGCCTGCTCAAGTTTTTATGCGATGAGTGTTGGTAGTTGAAGCATTCAGCGTTTGAGGCCGAGTAGCAAAATGGTTATGCAGCGGATTGCAAATCCGCCTACGCCGGTTCGATTCCGACCTCGGCCTCCACTCTTAAAGCCCCGTAGATCAATGGTCTACGGGGTTTTTTATTGCATTCGATTTGTGATCATTTCCGCAACTTTCTAGATCGTTTCCGCAACCCATGCCTGATTTAGTGGCTTTAGAGGAGGGTGGTCCTGGGTAGCGAGCGTATTAGGAGAGCAGGGTTTTGACGTCATCCAGCAGTATTGGTGTGGCTATGTCGCCGGATTCCAACTGATGCGGATTGTAGGGATCTTCATACGAATTTCGGTAGGCAATCCAGCAAAGGTCCTCCTGGTGACCGGCTACCAAATTCTGGACAATTGACTCAGAAATAAAACGGGGTCAGACCACGATATCGCTTAAACCACTCGTCGAGGCAACAGCACTTTCCGTCCACGCAAATCCTCTCAACCCTATGCGCAACCCTGCGCTACCGAGAGGAGGTGATTTATGGTGGATGATAACAACGGTCCTGCAGCGCCATACCCGGGACCCAAAAAGGCAGTGCCTGATGCGGGCGAGGGGCATGAGTCCGGTCTGGATCAAGCCGAGTCCGAGCCCAAGCAGGGGACTGGCGAGAAGCCGTCGGATTGGAACCCGCCGCCGGGTAACCCAGGATCGGATCAGGACGCTCAGACCGACCGCGACAATGGCGGAGCCCGTTAGGCTCGACAAGCAGGGCAGAGCAACCTGTGGCGAGGGCGCTTGCGCCCGTTGGACTGCGTAGGATTTCCGGTCTTTTCAGACAAAGGGCTGGGGCTGCTTCGCGCCCCGACGGAGCAAGCTCCCTCGCCA
>JAFHKH010000800.1 GCA_016937595.1 Pseudomonas cedrina subsp. fulgida
GGCGGTTCGACCTGGCGCGAAGGCTATATCAAATACGGTTTGAGTGGCGATCAGTCGCTGGCGGGCAATGGCACGGCGTACGGTGCGTTTGCCCTGGTCAGTTCGGCGACTTGGGGCGACGGCGACCCGGCCGGCAATACGCTGGGCAGCGAGCGCACCAGCAAAATCGAAGACGCTTACCTGGGCTGGCGCTCCGGCGACCTGTTTCCAGCCTTGGGCAAGGATGGCGTGGACATTTCCGGCGGGCGTCAGGTGGTCAAGCTCGGCAGTGGCTTCCTGGTCAACGACGACGGGCCCAACCTGGGCAAGGGCCCGGCCAATGGCACGATGAACCGTGGCGGCGCATATTACCTGGCCGCGCGGCACGCCTTCGATCAAACCGCCTACCTGCGCCTGGGCGGCAAGGACGGCCTGCATGGCAGCCTGCTGTGGCTGCAGTCCGATAACCGCGCCCAGGCCGAAACCGAGGTGGCCGCCGGGACCCTGGATTACACCGCCAAGCCCGGCACGCTGGGCTTGACCTGGGTGCATGGCATCGATGTGAACGAGCGCTGGGCCAGTGACTTTCAGCGTCAGCGCAAGGGCATGAATATCTACAGCGTGCGCGGCGAAGGCGACGCGGGCCTGCCGAACGTCAGCCTGGCGTTCGAATATGCCTGGCAGGACAAGGACACCGGACCGGAAAAGGCCTGGTACGGCGAAGCCGGCTACACCTTTGCCGATGTCGCCTGGACGCCAAAGGTCAGCTATCGCTACACCCGCTACTCACAGAAGTGGGATTCGCTGTTCACCGGCTTGAGCACCGGCTACGGCACCTGGCTGCAAGGCGAAGTCGCCGGCAACTATGCCGGGCCGTTCAACAGCAACACCCGCATCCAGCATGTGGCCCTCAAAGCCACACCCCTGGAAAACCTGACCCTGGGCGCGCTGTACTTCGACTTCGACACGGTGCGCAAAAGCACTGCGCTGAACCTTAATGCCCGGGAGTTGGACGTTTATGCCGAGTGGGCCGTCAACCCGCACCTGATCGTCACGCCGCTGATCGGCCTCTACAAGCCCAAGCAGGATGCCACCACCGGCGGTAACCAGGTGGCCGGCAACGGCACCAACGTCTACAGCCAGTTGACCATCGCCGTACCGTTCTGACCCACCGCAGCGCTCGCGC
>JAFHKH010000801.1 GCA_016937595.1 Pseudomonas cedrina subsp. fulgida
GCAGGCGGCTGGCCAGTTGGCGGGTCGAGGGGTAGCTGGCGTAGAGTTTTTCCAGCAGGCTGCGTTCGAAATCTTCCATCGCCTGTTCCAGGCTGTCGACGTCGCCGTCGCCCTGGCGCGCCACCGACGTCCCGGCGATATCCAGGTCACCGATGTCCACCAGGCTGCTTTCACAGATGGCCGCGGCGCGAAAAATCACGTTTTGCAATTGGCGTACGTTACCCGGCCAACGGTTGCCCAGCAGCGCCGGGTACGTGCCGGGCGCCAGGCGGCAGACGGGGCGCTGAATTTGCGCGCAGGCCTGCTGCATGAAATAGCGGGCCAGCAACAGGATGTCCTGGCCGCGTTCGCGCAGCGGCGGCACTTCGACATTGAGCACGTTGAGGCGGTAGAACAGGTCTTCACGGAAGGTGCCCTCGCTGACCATCTTCTCCAGGTCGCGGTGCGTGGCACTGAGGATGCGCACATTGACCTTCACTTCACGGTCGCCACCGACCCGGCGGAAGCTGCCGTCATTCAGAAAACGCAGGAGCTTGGCCTGCAGGTACGGCGACATTTCCCCGATCTCATCGAGGAATACCGTGCCCTGGTTGGCCAACTCCATCAGCCCCGGCTTGCCACCGCGTTGCGCGCCGGTGAAGGCGCCCGGTGCATAACCGAACAGCTCGCTCTCGGCGAGGTTTTCCGGCAGCGCCGCGCAGTTCAAGGCCAGAAACGGTGCGCTGTGGCGTGCGCTGCGCGCATGGCAGGCACGCGCCACCAACTCCTTGCCGGTGCCGGTTTCGCCC
>JAFHKH010000802.1 GCA_016937595.1 Pseudomonas cedrina subsp. fulgida
GTGCAGGTAATCCTTCAGGGCGTACAGGCTGACCTGGTCGACCAGTTGCAGCAGGCTGCCGCCGTCGGAGCGCGCGCGCCACATCGGGATCACTTGTTCGGTGAGGTAGCAGTCGAAATCGCATTGCAGCGCACGCTTGAGGAACGGCGTGAGGCTGGTGCTTTCGGTGATCGGGTACTTCGGCGGAATGATCAGGCCACGGCGGTTGATCAAGTCCGAGGTAAAGGCAATGTCGGCCGCCGAGAAGCGGAAGGAGGTGCCGATCAGCATGGCCATCTGTTCGTTGGTCAGGTGCTGCTTGGATTGCTGGAAGTCGTAGAGCAGGGCATCGTTAAGGTCGATATAGCCCTTTTGCTGGAAGTAACGGGTCAGCTTGTTCAGCACCAGCTCATAAAAAGTGGTGGTGTTGTTGATGCCCTTGACCTCGGTCTGCACCAGCTTGTCGAGGTTGGTAATGGAGGTGTAGAGATTGACCGGCGGGTTCAGCAGCAGCACTTTCTTGAAGTTGAAACTGCGACGGGTCTCGTCGAGCCGGCTGACAAAGGCCGCATCCAGTGCACCCAGGCTGTAGCCGGTCAGGTAGAAGTCAGTCACCGGCAACGAAGCGTTCTGCGCGCGTACGGCTTGCATCACGCGGTACATGTCTTCGGCGTCTTCCTGGCTGATGCCGGGCGTGGCGAAACGCGAAGCCGAAGCGATGAAGTCAAAGCTGGTGGGCGAGGACAACTGCACCACATGGTAGCCGGCCTGGTAATACAGTTTTTTAAGGTATTCGTTGATGCTGCTGTCAAAGCGCGCACCGGTGCCCGCGATGAGGAAGATCAGCGGCGCGGCGTGATCCTGCTTGGCGATGCGGTAGGTGAGTTTCTTCACCGCCCAGAAATTGTCCGGCAGGCTGAACTCGCGCTCGGGGCGCATGTTCAGGGTGTAGTCGGATTGGTTGATTTCGTCATCGCTCGGCAGTTTAGGCCGAAGGTCGGGCGGGGTGGTGGCGATAGTCGCTTCAAACGGGTTGGTCAAAGGGTAGCCATAGCTGGCTTGGTCGATATCGACGGCCAGTGCTGACGCACTCAAAAAAA
>JAFHKH010000803.1 GCA_016937595.1 Pseudomonas cedrina subsp. fulgida
TCTGTTCTTCGGTCAGCTCGTAGAACAACGTCACGGGCACGAAGGGGTGGCGCGCCTGTTTCAGCGCCTTGTCGAAGAGGGCGCGGTCTTCGGCGGGCAGATGCAGCAAGCTGACGATGGCATCCAGTTCACCCTTGAGGTCGGTGGTGCGCTCGCGGGTGATGGTCAGGTTGTAGCTGGGGCGGTTGTCGGCCAGCACCACGCCATTGCGGTCATAGATCAGCCCACGCGTTGGTGTGATGGGCAATACGTGGACGCGGTTATTCTCGGAAATCGTGGAGTGGTAGTCGTACTGCACCACCTGCAGGAAATACATACGCCCCACCAGCGCGCAGGTAATGCCAATCACCAGCAGCGCACAGGCGAGGAGGCGTTTGTTGACCAGACGGTTTTCTTTTTCGTGATCTTTGATGGGGATCGGTTCAGGCATTTCTACAGCATCTCGTTGAAGAAGGTCGATGCCGCTTCCTGCGGATGAAAGATCAATCCCTGAGAATGTGCTGCACCATACCAAAAA
>JAFHKH010000804.1 GCA_016937595.1 Pseudomonas cedrina subsp. fulgida
AGCCCGCTCCCACACTGGATCTTCAGTGCCTGGGCTGGATCATCCGACGCAGCACCGCACAATCCTCGGCATGCCAATCGGCCAAGTCCGGCCACGGGTTTTCCGGCAGGTTGACCAACACCGTCCGCGTTCCCGCCGCCCGGCCACAATCCAGGTCGAAGCGGTAATCCCCCACCATCACCATCTCGCTCGGCGCTACTGCCCAGGCCGCCGCCAGTTTCAGCAAACCGCCGGGGTCAGGTTTGGGAGGCGCATCCTCACGCCCCAGCACGTCCTCTATGGCAAAGCAGTCCGCCAGGCCAATCGCCTGCAGCGTGACATGCGCCAACTCCTGCGCATTGCGCGTCAGGATCCCCAGGCGATACCCGCGCTCGGCCAGCTCGCGCACCAGTTCAACCGCACCTTCCGCCGCGACTGAACCCAGCGCCAATTCGCGCTCATGCGCCAATAACCAGGCATGCTTGGCCGCCGCGACCTGCGCCGGCAACGCCGCCAGGTGCGTGAGGATATCGTCCTCGGGTGGAATCTCCAGCGCCACGCGTATGGCGGCAAAGTCATGCACGGCCACCGTGAGGGTGCCGTCCATGTCAAACACCCAATGCTTGATCTCGCTCAGGCTCATGCCCAGTCCTTGCGATGCCGAATCAAGCCTTCCTGGGTCACCGACGCCACCAGTTGCCCGGCGCGGTTGTACACGCTGCCACGGGAGAAACCACGGGAATTGCCGGCCCATGGGCTGTCCATGGCGTAGAGCAGCCAGTCATCGGCCCGCAAGTCGGCGTGGAACCACAGCGCGTGGTCAAGGCTGGCGACTTGCATATCTTTTTGCCACACGGTCTTGCCATGGGGCAGCAAGGACGTGGTCAGCAGGCCGAAATCCGAAGCGTAGGCCAGCAAGTACTTGTGCAGCGCCGGCGCATCGGCCAGGGCGCCGTCGGCACGAAACCACACGTACTTGACCGGGTCGGACGGCTGCGGGTTGAACGGGTCTTTTTCGGTGACCGGGCGCACTTCGATCGGCTTGGGGCACAGCAACTTGTCGCGCATGTGTTCGGGGATCAGGTGCGCGCGCTGCTGGGTCAGTTCCAGCTCCGACGGCAGGTTTTCCGGGCCGACCACCACGGCATGGTGCTCTGGTGCTCGAAGCCTTTTTCGTCGTACTGGAACGAGGCGCTGCAGGTGAAGATCGGGTGACCCTTCTGGATCGCCGTCACGCGGCGGGTGCTGAAGCTGCCACCGTCGCGCACCCGGTCCACCGAGTACACCACCGGCAACGCCGCGTCGCCCGGGCGCAGGAAATAACCATGCAGG
>JAFHKH010000805.1 GCA_016937595.1 Pseudomonas cedrina subsp. fulgida
GGTGTTCGATCAGCGCGCTTTCCAGTTCGAATGGGCTGATGCGGTAGTCGGACGCCTTGAACACATCGTCGGCGCGGCCCACGAAGGTGATGTAGCCATCGGCGTCGATCTGCGCGGTGTCGCCGGTGCGGTAGTAGCCGTCACGCATGACCTCGGCGGTTTTCTCCGGGCTGTCTTCGTAGCTCAGCATCAGGCCCAGCGGACGCACGTCGAGGGGCAGGGCGACTTCGCCTTCGTCGCCGGCCATGCCGTCGGCATCCAGCAGCGCCACTCGATAGCCCGGCAGTGGTCGGCCCATGGAGCCTGGCTTGAGCACCTGGCCTGGGGTGTTGCCGACCAGTGCGGTGGTTTCCGATTGGCCGAAGCCATCGCGCAGCGGCAAGCCCCAGGCGAGTTGGATCTGCTCGATAATTTCCGGGTTCAGCGGCTCGCCGGCACCGACCAGTTCGCGCAGGCTCAGGCGCGGTTTGTAGCTGGCCAGGTCCTCCTGGATCAGCATGCGCCATACGGTGGGCGGTGCGCACAGGCTGGTCACGCCGTAGCGTTCCAAGGCACTGAGCAAGGCCGGCGCGCTGAACCGCGCGACGTTATGGATAAAGATGCACGCGCCGGCATTCCACGGCGCGAACAGGCAACTCCAGGCATGCTTGGCCCAGCCCGGTGACGAGATATTCAGGTGCAGGTCGCCCGGTTGCAGGCCGATCCAGTACATCGTCGACAGATGGCCCACCGGGTAGCTCTGGTGGCTGTGCAGCACCATTTTTGGCTTGGACGTGGTGCCGGAAGTGAAATACAGCAGCATCGGGTCGGTGGCCGAAGTGCGGCCGTCGGCCTCGAACCGTTCGGCGTGTTCAAACGCGGCGCTGTGCGCGACCCAGCCGGCAGGCGCCGCGCCCACGCAAATGCGGCT
>JAFHKH010000806.1 GCA_016937595.1 Pseudomonas cedrina subsp. fulgida
GATCTGTGCCCGGGGGCGGCGAAATTATTTTGAGAATCAGGTGAGGTAAACCGGGCGCCCACTCGTGTAGTGCTTGAAACTGCGATCAATTCGCATTAACAGCTTTTCTACACGGGTTCTCACAGCATGAAGTCGACGGCGGGCGGTTGGGTTAAACAGTGGCTGGGAGCCTCGGTCTTGGCGGTATCGGGGCTGGCGTTACTGCCCCTGGGCATGGCGCGGGCGCAAGCGCAACAAAGCGAAAGCGCCCAGTTCAACTTTGCCCTGGCCGCCAAACCGCTGCCCCAGGCCCTGAGCGATTTCAGCCGGGTCACCGGGATCAGCGTGATCTACACCGATGAAGCCCCCTACGGCCTGAGCGCGCCTGCGGTCAGCGGCCGGATGAGTGCGCCCCAGGCCCTGCAACGCCTGCTCGGCAACAGCGGCTTCACCTTCCGTCAGATCGATGCGCGTACCCTGGCCCTCGAGCCGGTGCCCACCGATGGCGCGGTCAACCTTGGCGCCACCACCATCAGTGGCGTTGGCCAGCAGGCCCAGGACAGCACCAGCTATCAGCCGCCGCCCACCAGTTCGGTGATGCGTTCGCGCGCGCCGCTGCTGGAAACCCCGCAAACCGTCAACATAGTGCCGGCCCAGGTGCTGCGTGACCAGACCCCGCGCAACCTGGATGACGCTCTGGGCAATATCAGCGGCATTACCCAGGCCAACACGTTAGCCAGTACCCAGGACGCCGTGATGCTGCGCGGCTTTGGCGACAACCGTAACGGCTCGATCATGCGCGACGGCATGCCGATTGTGCAGGGGCGCGCGCTGAATGCCACGGCCGAGCGCGTCGAAGTGCTCAAGGGCCCGTCGTCGTTGTTGTACGGCATCCAGGACCCGGGCGGCGTGGTGAATATCGTCAGCAAAAAGCCCGAGCTGGCGCAGTCCACGGCCTTGACGGTGCGTGGCTCCACTTTCGGCGATGGCAAGAACGGCAGCGGCGGCGGTCTCGACACCACCGGCCCGATTGGCGACAGCGGCCTGGCGTATCGGCTGATCGTCGATCATGAAGACGAAGACTACTGGCGCAACTTCGGCACACACCGCGAGACGCTGGTGGCGCCGTCCCTGGCTTGGTATGGCGACAGTACTCAATTGCTGTTCGCCTACGAGCATCGCGAATTTCTCTCGCCGTTCGACCGGGGGACCGCCATCGACAAGTCCAATCATCCGCTGGACATCCCGTCCACGCGCCGCCTGGATGAACCCTTCAACAACATGGAGGGCCGATCCGATCTGTACCGCTTCGAAGCCGACCATGACCTGAACGACGACTGGAAAGCCCACTTCGGCTACAGCTGGAACCGCGAAACCTACGACGCCAGCCAAGTGCGCGTCAGCGCCGTGAATACCAACGGCACCCTGACCCGCCGGATGGATGGCACCCAGGGCGCGATCACCACCGACCGCTTCACCACCGCCAGCCTCGAAGGCAAGGTCAATGTGTTCGGCCTGCAGCACGACCTGGTGTTCGGCCTGGACGACGAGTACCGCAAAATCTACCGCGCCGACCTGATTCGCCAGAACTCGCGCACCACCTTCAACTACAACAACCCGGTGTACGGCCGCGAAGTCGCGGGCACCACCGTCAGCGCCGCCGACAGCGCCCAGACCGACCTGCTGCGCAGCGACTCGCTGTTCTTTCAGGACGCGATCCACCTCACTGACCAGTGGATTTTCGTCGCCGGCGCGCGCTACCAGATGTACGACCAGTACGCCGGCAAGGGCGTGCCGTTCAAGGCCAATACCGACGGCAACGGCCAGGCCTGGGTACCGCGCGCCGGGCTGGTGTATCGCTACACCGATGAGTTGTCGTTCTACGGCAGCTACACCGAGTCGTTCAAGCCCAACTCCACCATCGCCGCACTGGCCGATGGCAGCACCTTGACCGGTGACCTGACGCCGGAGGAGTCCAAGGCGTGGGAGCTGGGAGCCAAACTCGACATTCCAGGACGCATCACCGCCAGCGCGGCATTATTCACGATCAACAAGCGCAATGTGCTGGTGTCGGTGGGTTCTGGCGCGAACACGGTCTACAGCATCGCCGGCCAGGTGCGCTCCCGTGGCCTGGAACTCGACGCCAGCGGCCAGTTGACCGACCGATGGAGCGTGATCGGCAGCTACGCCTACACCGATGCCGAAGACATCAAGGACAACGATCCAACGCTTGAAGGCAACCGCCTGCAAAACGTCGCCAAGCACACCGGCTCGCTGTCGGTGGCTTATGACTTCGGCAACATCTTCGGCGGCGACCAACTGCGCGTGGGCACTGGCGCGCGCTATGTCGGCGAACGCGCAGGCGATGCGGCCAACGACTTCAACCTGCCCGGCTACACCGTCGCGGATGCGTTCGCCACCTACGACACCCGGATCGAAGGGCAGAAGGTCAAATTCCAGCTCAACGTGAAGAACCTGTTCGACCGCACCTACTACACCTCGGCGGCGAGCCAGTTTTTTGTGTCGTTGGGCGATGCGCGGCAGGTCTCGCTTTCAAGCACCCTGGAGTTCTAACGCGCGATAGAGATCCCGTGGCAAGCGGGCTTGTTGTGGAGAAAGGGCTTGCTGTTGGGATTGGGCTTTCTGTGGCGAGCGGGCTTGCCCCGCGTTGGGCTGCGAAGCAGCCCCAAAACCAGGCGCAGAGGAGTGTCTGATATTCCGCATTCGACTTCATTTGGGGGCGCTTCGCACCCAACGCGGG
>JAFHKH010000807.1 GCA_016937595.1 Pseudomonas cedrina subsp. fulgida
CCGGGCCCGCTGTTGGCCATCGGCGTGTTTGGCGCGGACATCGGCAAGACCATCCTGTACGGCCTGATCGTCGCCCTGCCGACCGCCATCATCGCCGGTCCGATCTTCGGTACGTTTATCGCCAAGTACATTCCGGGCAACCCGTCCCAGGAGCTGGTCGACCAACTGGCCCGCGAGACCGATAACAAATCGCTGCCAAGCTTTGGCATCACCCTGGTCACCGTGTTGCTGCCGGTGTTCCTGATGCTGCTCAAGACCTTCGCCGACATCGCCTTTGCCGAAGGCCACATGGTGCGCAACTGGATGGACATGATCGGCCACCCGATCAGCGCCTTGCTGCTGGCCTTGCTGCTGTCGCTGTACACCTTCGGCCATCGCCAGGGTATCCACTCCAAACAGATCCTCAAGCTGCTCGACGCCAGCCTGGCGCCGACCGCGGCGATCATCCTGATCATCGGCGCGGTGGTGGTTTCAAGCAGATGCTGGTGACCAGCGGCGTGGGCGACGTGATCGGCCACATGGCGGTGAACGCGCAGATCAACCCGATCCTGCTGGCGTGGCTGGTGGCGGCGGTGATTCGCGTGGCCACCGGTTCGGCCACCGTGGCGACCATCACGGGGGCTGGCATTGTGGTGCCGGTGGTGGGGATGATTCCGGGGGTCAACCGTGAACTGCTGGTGCTGGCGACGGGCGCTGGTTCGTTGATTTTGTCCCACGTCAACGACGCCGGGTTCTGGCTGGTGAAGCAGTACTTCAACATGACCGTGGCCGAGACGTTCAAGACGTGGACGGCGATGGAGACGATTCTGTCGATCGTGGCCCTGATCTTCATCATGTTGCTGTCGCTGGTGGTGTAACAGACACCCCCTGAATGATCGTTCCCACG
>JAFHKH010000808.1 GCA_016937595.1 Pseudomonas cedrina subsp. fulgida
CCTCGGTGGACGACATCCTGACGATTCCCCTGGCCAGCAACACCGATTGGTCTGACGAAGAAATCCGCAACGAACTGGACAACAACGCCCAGGGCATCCTCGGTTATGTGGTGCGCTGGATCGACCAGGGCGTCGGTTGTTCGAAAGTGCCGGACATCAACGATGTCGGCCTGATGGAAGACCGCGCCACCCTGCGCATCTCCAGCCAGCACATCGCCAACTGGCTGCGCCACGGCATCGTTAACGAAGCCCAGGTGATGGAAAGCCTCAAGCGCATGGCGCCGGTGGTGGACCGTCAGAATGCCGGGGATGCGTTGTACCGCCCATTGGCGCCGGATTTCGACAGCAATATCGCGTTCCAGGCGGCGGTGGAGTTGGTGATTGAAGGGACCAAACAGCCGAATGGGTATACCGAGCCGGTGTTGCACCGTCGGCGTCGGGAGTTCAAGGCTAAAAACGGCCTGTAAATGAAAAAGCCCTGATCGCAAGATCAGGGCTTTTTTT
>JAFHKH010000809.1 GCA_016937595.1 Pseudomonas cedrina subsp. fulgida
CATGGTCGAGCAAAGCTGCCGGCTGTTTTTTGGCTCGGGGCAGATGTTCAAGTCGGTATTGGCGGCCCAGGCGGCGAGCCTGATCGGCTGGGCCGCGCTGGGGCACAACGACCGGGTGGGCGGTTTGGTATTCGGCGACAACGAGCACTACGAAATCAAACCGCGCCGCAGCAAACAAAGCCTGCTGCAACTGCTCAACCGCCTGGTGCACGTCAACCAGAGCCTGAGCACCGAAAGCCGCCCGGAAGCCGACGCCCTGGGCATGGCCCTGCGCCGTGGCCGCGAAGTGTTGCGTCCTGGCAGCCTGGTGATTGTGATCTGCGACGAGCGCGCGCTCACCGAAGGCGCCGAGCAACAGCTGAGTCTATTGTCACGGCATTGCGACCTGCTGCTGTTGCCGATCTCCGACCCGCTGGACCACGCCCTGCCCGCCGCCGGGCTGCTGCGCTTTGCCGAACGCGGCGCACAACTGGAACTGGACACGCTGAACGTTGACTTGCGCCAGGCCTACAAGGCCCAGGCCGAAACGCGCATTGCCCGCTGGGAGCTGCTTGCGCAGAAACTGCGGATTTTGCTGATGCCCTTGAGCACCCAGAGCGAAATGGTCGAGCAACTGCGCGACTACCTCAACCCACAACGCCCGGTTAAAAAGCAATGAGCAGCCTTGACCAACTGCAACCGCTGATCGCCCCGCCAGCCATTGGCTTCTGGCCGCCGGCGCCGGGCTGGTGGTTGTTGCTGCTGGTGATTCCACTGCTGGGCTGGGGCCTGTGGTCACTGCGACGTTTCCTGCCGACCCGCCGTCCCATCGCCCGCGCCGAACAACCCTTGGACCCCTTGCGCATCGCCGCCCTGGCTGAGCTGGCACTGATGCCCAAACCCTACGACGGCGCCCCGGCCGTGCCTGGCTGCAGCAGCTCAATGGCCTGCTCAAGCGCCTGTGCCGCAACGACTATCCCTACAGCCAGAGCCACACCCTCAACGGTCGCAAGTGGCTGGCGTTCCTCGACAACCGCTGCCCCGCCGCCGGCCTCACCCGCTGGATGGTATTGGTAGAGGGCGCCTACAAGCCCGAATGCAAACTCGATGACAAGGCTATCGCCGGCCTGACCCAGGCCGTCGACACCTGGATTCGCAAACATGTTTGAGTTCGCCTGGCCGTGGATCTTCGCCCTGTTGCCGTTGCCGTGGCTGATGCGCCTCGTGTTGCCGGCCGCCGACAGCGGCGAACCCGCGCTGAAAGTCAGCTACCTCAGCGACCTTGAAGGCCTGGCCCGCCGTCGCGCCCGCGCCAACCTGCCCGGCTGGCGCCAACAGGCGCCGTTCGTGGTGCTGTGGCTGCTGCTGTTGAGCGCCGCCGCGCGCCCGGAATGGCTCGGCGAGCCACTGCCGATTGCCGCCAGCGGCCGCGACCTGCTGGTGGCGGTGGACGTGTCCGGCTCCATGGATCCCGGACATGCATTGGCACGACGAGGACGTGAGCCGCTTGAGCCTGGTCAAGCACCTGCTCGGCGATTTCCTTGAAGGCCGCGAAGGAGACCGCGTCGGCCTGATCCTGTTCGGCAGCCAGGCCTACCTGCAGGCGCCGCTGACCTTTGATCGGCGCACCGTGCGCACCTGGCTGGATGAGGCGCGGATCGGCATCGCCGGCAAAAACACCGCGATAGGTGACGCCATCGGCCTGGCCCTCAAACGCCTGCGCCAGCGACCGGCGCAGAGCCGCGTGCTGATCCTGGTCACCGACGGCGCCAACAACGCCGGGCAGATCGACCCACTGACCGCCGCGCGCCTGGCTGCGGATGAAGGCGTGAAGATCTACCCGATCGGTATCGGCGCGACCCGGAACAGACCGGCTCCCTGGGCATTCTGGGGGTCAATCCGAGCCTGGACCTTGACGAACCGGCGCTCAAGGCCATCGCCCAAGCCACCGGAGGCCAGTATTTCCGCGCCCGCGATGGCGAAGAGCTGCAAGCCATCAAGCAGACCCTCGACACACTTGAACCCGTCGAGCAACAACCCACCCAGGCGCGCCCGGCATTGGCGCTGTACAGCGCGCCGCTGGCCCTGGCCTTGCTGCTGAGCATGTTATTGGTGATCCAGGAGCGTTGGCCGAACAACGCCTTGCAGCGGTTGTTCAATCGACTGTCGAGCAAGGGGATTTTCCTGCAACAACACCCCGAATGGCGCCAACGCCTCAAGCGCCTGCGTTTGCGGAGGCGTCGATGATCGACCTGTGGCCGCATTGGTTCCGTCCGTGGTGCTTGCTGCTGCTGCCGTTGCTCGGTTGGTTGCTGTGGCAGTTGTGGCACCGGCAAAAACGCGCCGGGCGCTGGCAGATCATCCTGCCGCCGGCCTTCCACGCCGTGTTGCTCAGCGGTGGCAACGGCGCGAAAGCAAGTCGCCGTGGGTGGTGCTCGGCATCGCCTGGCTGTTGGCCGTGCTGGCGTTGCTCGGCCCCAGCTGGCAGCGGGTTGAGCAGTCCAGCCAGAAGCCGTCCGATCCGTTAGTGGTGCTGCTGGAACTGACCCCGGAAATGCTCCGCCACCGACAGCCGCCGAACCGCCTGGAACAGGCGCGACGCAAACTGTACGACTTGTTGCAGGCACGCAGCGATGCGCAAACCGCCATCGTCGTCTACGCCGGCAGCGCCCACACGCTGGTGCCGCTGTCGGACGACCTGGGCACCAGCCGCAACCTGCTGGAAGCCTTGCGCCCCTCGATCATGCCGGAGCCCGGCCACCGCGCCGACCTTGCGGTCGAGAAAGCCCTCGGCCTGCTCAAGCAAGGCGGGCTCGGCCAGGGTCGCCTGCTGCTGGTGGGCTCCTCGCTGTCCAAACAGGAACGCCAGGGCATTCGCCTGCAACTGCAAAGCGCCCAGGCGCCGAGCCTGTCGATCCTCGGCATCGGCAGCCGCGAGGGCACCCCGGTCACCCAGGAAAGCGGCGAGTTCCTCAAGGACGAACAAGGCGCGATCCTGGTGCCGCGCCTCGACAGCCCGACCCTCAAGGCCTTCGCCAGCGAAATGGGCGGACGCTACCGCGCCGCACGCCTGGACGACAAGGACCTGCGCCAGCTCGGCGTGCTCGACCCGCCGCAAAGCCTGCGCAATGACGGCCAACGCCTGCACCTGGACACCTGGGCCGACCAGGGTTACTGGCTGCTCCTGCCCTTGTTGCTGCTGGCCGCCTGCGCCGGGCGCCGTGGCTGGTTGTTCTGCCTGCCGCTGCTGCTGTTGAGCGCGCCCCAGCCCAGCTACGCCTTCGGCCTGCAGGACCTGTGGCTGCGTCCCGACCAGCAAGGTCAACACTTGTTGAAGAAGAAACGCCCCGCCGAGGCCGCCGAGCACTTCGAAGACCCGCAGTGGCAAGGCGTGGCGCTGTACGAAGCCGGCAATTATGCCGAAGCCATCAAGCGTTTTGCCCAGAGCAATGACGCCTACGCTCACTACAATCGGGGTAACGCCCTGGCCAGGTCCGGTGAGCTGGAAGCCGCCATCGACGCCTATGAGCAAGCCCTGGAAGCGCAGCCCGACTTGCAGCCGGCCCTGAAAAACAAAGCGCTGGTGGAAACCTTGATGCAGGAGCAGGCGCAACCGGAACCCACTGCGCCGGCAAAAAACGAGGATGACGAAACCACCCAACCCGGCCAAACTGCGCAACCGGGCGCCAGTGGGCAAAACGCCACGGGTGGCGAGCAGTCTTCCCAGGGCCAGGGCAAAGCCGGCACGGGCGACAGCCAAACCGGCGCCACGCCCCACGCCGGCGGCAACGAAGTGCCCGGCAGCGAACTGGGGGATGAACAGACCACCACCCCGCCGCTGCGCCCGCGCGATGCCAGCCTTGACGGCGAGCAGCGCCAGGCCCTGGAGCAATGGCTGCGGGAGATCCCGGACAACCCCGGTGAACTGCTGCGCCGCAAATTCTGGTACGAACAGCAACAACATCAGGACACCACTCGATGAGCCGCCGCACCACCCTACTGCTCCTGCTCGCCTTGTCGGCAGGCCACGCCCAGGCGGCGAACCTGAACGCCAGCGTCGACCGCAGCCGCCTCAATTCGGGGGAAACGGTGGAACTGACGGTGGAATCCACCGATGTCACGCAGTTCGGCAAGCCCGACCTGTCCCCCCTGGAGGCACAGTTCGAAGTCAGCGGTACGCGGCAGATCAACCAGCTCACCACCCTGGATGGCGACAATCACGCTACCACGCGCTGGATCATCACCCTGCTGCCCAAGGAAAACGGCACCGTGATCATCCCGCCCCTGCAAGTGGGCGAGTACAAGACCCAGCCGATCAGCCTGCAAGTGGTGGAAACCGCCAGCCAGAACACCGCCGCCGAACTGGCCCCGGTGTTTGTCGAAGCCGACCTCGACCAGACCAGCGTCTACGTCCAGGCCCAGGCGCTGTTGACCGTGCGCGTGTACCACTCGGTGTCGTTGTATGACGACAGCAGCCTCACGCCGCTGCAGATTCCCGACGCCCGCGTGGAGCAATTGGGCGAGTCGCGCACCTACGAGAAGGTCATCAACAGCATCCGCCACGGCGTGATCGAGACCCGCTACGCCATTTACCCGCAACACAGCGGCACGCTGGCGATTCCGACCCAGACCTTCAGCGCGACGCTGGTGGAATCGCGCCCAGCCCAGGAGAACACGCTGCAGGGCACCAAGCCAGGCAAGCTGATTCACGTCAGCTCGGCGCAACTGCCGCTGGTGGTCAAGCCCAAACCGGCGCTGTACCCGGCCGACACGCCGTGGCTGCCGGCACGCAGCCTGACCCTGACTGAAAGCTGGAACCCGCAACCCGAACAGGTGCAAGTGGGCGACTCCCTCACCCGCAGCCTTACGGTCAAGGCCGAAGGCCTGTCCAGCGCACAACTGCCAGCTCTGCCAGCACCGACATCAACGGCCTGCGCCGCTACCCGGACCAACCGGTGCTCGGCAACCAGGCCAACGACCGCGGGCTCACCGGCAGCCGCGAAGACCGCGAAGCCCTGGTGCCCACCCGCGCAGGCAGCATGGAACTGCCCGCCGTTGAAGTGGTGTGGTGGAATACCCACGAAGACCACTTGGAACGCACCAGCCTGCCGGCGCGCACCCTGCAAGTGGCGACCAACCCGAGCCTGGCGGTCGACACACCCGCCACGCCCACCATCATCACCGCCCCCGATGACAACCAGCTGTGGCTGTGGCAACTGAGCACCCTGCTCCTCGCCTGCACTACCTTGCTGGGCTTTGGCCTGTGGTGGCGCGCGCGCTGGCAACCTGCCGTGCTGCGCGCCGCGCAAACCGCCCAAGCCCGCGCACCCTGCTCGACGACCTCAAGCGCGCCACCCAGGCCAACGACCCCCACGCCACCCGCCCAGGCGCTGGACTGCGTGGGCGCGGCAACAGCCGGAAACGCTGGCGGATATGGCGGCGCGGTTTGTGCCGCTGTCGGATGCGTTGGATGGGTTGA
>JAFHKH010000081.1 GCA_016937595.1 Pseudomonas cedrina subsp. fulgida
CGCCGAAGGCGAAGTGTTGCGCCGCATCACCTTCAGCCCGGCTGCCGAACCGAGCCTGGTGCTCAGCCCGCAGACCGGCACCTGGGACTGGTCCCAGTCGGGGGCCATGAGCCTGCGCATCCAAAGTGCGATGGACTGGGCGTTGACCCTCTACGTCAAGGTCCAGAGCAGTGATGGCCGTACCTTGGTCAGCCGCATCGACCTGCCGGCGGGCCCGGCCCAGACCCTGCTGATCCCGCTGCAAGCCCATTCACCGTTGAGCCAAGGCATGAAGGCCGGGCCGCCGATGCCGATCACCGTGGACGGCCAGCGGGTATTGCTGGCCAGCAGCGCCGGTGAAATCGACCGCAGCCAAGTGGTCTCGGTGACCTTGTCGATGATCAAGCCCGACGCCGCGCAAAGCATCCTGCTGGAGCGCTTTGGCGTGCAGGACAGCGAGCCGGTGTTGAAAGCCGCCTACAGCGAGTTGGTGGACGCCTATGGTCAATCCACCCGCGCGCGCTGGCCGGAAAAAGTCAGCAGCGATGAGCAACTCAAGGCTGCCGCCGCCAAGGAGCAACAACAACTCCAGGCCTGGCTGGCGACACGGGACAAATCCGCGCTGGACCCGTACGGCGGCTGGAACAAAGGCCCGGCGTTCGAGGCCAGCGGGTTTTTCCGCACCCAGAAGCGCGATGGGCGCTGGTACCTGGTGACGCCGGACGGGCATCCGTTCTATTCCTTGGGCGTCAACACCGTGGCGCCGGACAACAGCCAGACTTATGTGGCCGGCCGTGAATGGATGTTTGCGGCGCTGCCCAAGGCGGGCGAGCCTTTCGACAAGTACTACGGCAGCGGTGACAACCGCACCGGCAACGGCGCGGGCGAGGGCCGCAGCTTTGGCGCCGGACGTTGGTACGACTTCTATGGCGCCAACCTGCAGCGTACTTACGGCGGCGAGGGTTTTGACCAGAAACGCTGGGTCGCGCACACCCTTGATCGTCTGCAGGCCTGGGGGTTCAACACCGTGGGCAACTGGAGCGAACCGGACCTGGCCAGCGCCGACCGCGTGCCTTACACCTTGCCGCTGTCGATCGTCGGCGACTACGCCAGCATCAGCACCGGCACCGATTGGTGGGGCGGCATGCCCGACCCGTTTGACCCGCGTTTCGCCATGGCCACCGAGCGCGCCGTGGCCATCGCCGCCCGCGACCATCGCGATGACCCCTGGTTGATCGGCTTCTTTGCCGACAATGAACTGGCCTGGGCGAGCCCTGGCGATGCGCCGAAATCCCGCTACGCCCTGGCCTACGGCACGTTGCGCATGACCACCGATGTGCCGGCCAAGCGCGCGTTCCTCAAGCAACTGCGTGACAAGTACCGTAACGAAGAAGGCTTGTCGAAAGCCTGGGGTATCCACTTGGCCGGCTGGGAACTGATGGAAGACCCGGGCTTCGAGCCGCCGCTGCCCAACCCCGAGCATCCGGAAATCGAAGCAGACTTCAAATATTTCCAGAAGACCTTCGCCGATGCCTACTTCAAAACCATCTCCGACTCGCTGAAATGGCACGCCCCCAACCAACTGCTGCTGGGCGGCCGTTTTGCCGTCAGTACGCCTGAAGCCGTGGCGTCCTGTGCGCAGTATTGCGATGTACTGAGCTTCAACATGTACACCCTCAAGCCCCAGGACGGTTATGACTTCGCTGCCTTGCGCGCGTTGGACAAACCGGTGCTGATCACCGAGTTCAATGTCGGCTCCAGCGACCGTGGGCCGTTCTGGGGCGGGGTGACGCAGTTGGCCAAGGAGGAGGATCGCGGCGCCGCGTATGCCAACTTCCTCAAGCAGGCCATGGCCGAGCCATCGATTGTCGGCGTGCATTGGTTCCAGTACCTGGACCAACCCGTGACCGGGCGTCTGCTGGACGGCGAGAACGGCCATTTTGGCCTGGTGGGCATCACCGACATACCGTTCCAGGGCTTTGTCGACAGCGTGCGCAAGAGCAACCTGGCAGCGGTCGATCAACTGGGCAAGCAAGCGCAGCAGGCCACGGCGGCCGGAGCCGTCCATGAACCTCAGGGCGCCAAGGCCGGGCAAGAAGGCAAAGGCCCGGGGCAGGGCGCCGGGCATGCCGGTGGGCATGCTGGGAATGGTCATTGATTGAGGCCTGACGGGTTCCCAAAAGCCACAATGGCTGGAACAATGTCGACCACTTTTTGCAGTGTTTTCCGAGGGTGTTCAGGTGCAGATCCAGGGTCATTACGAACTCCAGTTCGAAGCGGTACGTGAAGCCTTTGCCGCGTTGTTCGATGACCCGCAGGAGCGTGGTGCCGGGCTCTGCATCCAGATCGGCGGTGAAACCGTCGTCGACCTGTGGGCCGGCACGCCGACAAGGACGGTCTCGAGGCCTGGCACAGCGACACTATTGTCAACCTGTTCTCCTGCACCAAAACCTTTACTGCCGTGACGGCCCTGCAACTGGTGGCCGAAGGCAAATTGCAACTGGACGCACCGGTCGCCCAGTATTGGCCGCAGTTCGCCGCCGCCGGCAAGGAAACCATCACCCTGCGCCAATTGCTCTGCCACCAGGCCGGGTTGCCGGCGATACGCGAAATGTTGCCTGCCGAGGCGCTGTACGACTGGCAACTGATGGTCGATACCCTGGCGGCCGAAACCCCGTGGTGGACACCGGGCCAGGGCCACGGCTACGCGGCGATCACCTACGGCTGGCTGGTGGGTGAATTGCTGCGTCGCGCCGATGGGAGCGGGCCGGGAGAGTCCATTGTGGCGCGGGTTGCACGGCCGCTGGGGCTGGACTTCCATGTGGGCCTGGCGGATGAGGAGTTTTATCGCGTGGCCCATATAGCGCGCGGCAAAGGCAATATGGGCGATGACGCCGCACAACGTTTACTGCAAGTAATGATGCGTGAACCTGCGGCCATGACTACACGTGCATTTGCCAACCCGCCTTCCATTCTGACCAGCACTAATAAACCTGAATGGCGGCGCATGCAGCAACCGGCGGCAAATGGTCATGGTAATGCACGCAGCCTGGCGGGCTTTTATAGCGGATTATTGGACGGTAGTTTGCTGGAAGCCGACATGCTCGAGCAGTTGACCCGAGAACACAGTATCGGGCCGGATAAAACATTATTGACCCAAACCCGTTTTGGCTTGGGTTGCATGTTGGATCAGCCGCAGTTGCCCAATGCCACCTTCGGCCTTGGCCCGCGTGCTTTCGGGCATCCCGGCGCGGGTGGCTCGGTGGGGTTTGCCGACCCTGAGCATGATGTAGCGTTCGGGTTTGTGACTAATACATTGGGGCCTTATGTACTCATGGACCCGCGGGCACAGAAGTTGGTCGGAATATTGGCCGGTTGTCTGTAAACCCCTTGCTGTTTCACATTTTTTTGTTACAAAGGCGACTATAAGAAGACGCTGAACGAAATGATGTAACTTTAATGTTCTGTAAGCGTCTGTTTAACGGGTCACCCAGACCCCCGTTTCTTTTCTCATTTTGTGGATACCTCATGTTATCGAACAAGTCCTTGGCACTGGCGCTATGCCTCACTATTACCGGTTGCGCACAAACTCCACAAAATGATGCCGATGGCGGGCATTGGTGGTCATTTGGTTCTGATAAGGCCGCCACCAAGGACGCTGTGACCCAAGCCGATGCCAAGCCGGACGCCAAGCCTGACGCCAAGCCCGCTGCGGGCGCCAAGCCTGCCGCACCGGTAGCTGCCGCTGCCGCGCCTGCCCCGGCGCCAGCCGCCAAGGCTGATACCGGTTCCAGCTGGTGGCCGTTCTCCTCCAAGAGCGCCGACGAAAAGGCTGCCAATGCCAAGGCTGACCTGAAAGCCGACCTCAAGGCCGCTGACCCGGCGCCCGCCGTCGCCAAGACCGACACCGAAACCCACTGGTGGTGGCCGTTCGAAAGCAAACCCAAGCCCTTGGCCAAGGTCGACGTGACCAACGTGCCGATGCCCGATCCTAAAATCACCCAGGCCTGGCTGGACGACTACGAGCCACGCCTGCGTGCCGCCATCAAGGACAGCAACCTGCAACTGGAGCGTCGCGACAATGTGCTCGTCGTGATTGCCCCGGTGGACGGCTCCTACAACCCGAAACGTCCGGCCATGTTGCTGCCGGTTACCCTGGGCCCGTTCACGCGTGTGGCCAAGGCCGTTGAAGCCGATCCAAAGACCGCCGTACTGGTGCTGGGCCACGTTGATGCCACCGGCACCGCGCCGGCCAGCCAGGCGTTGACCAAGGAACGCGCACAATCCATCGCCTCGATCTTCAGCCTCAGCGGCCTCAAGCAAGACCGCCTGATGCTGCGCGGCATGGGCGACCTGATGCCACGTGCCGCCAACGACAGCAATCAGGGCCGCGCCCTGAACCGTCGTATGGAAATCCTGTTCACCCAGCGCTCGACCATGTTGGCCCTGTTGAGCCAATACAATTCCGGCAAGACGCCGCCTGTGGCTGAAATGGTTGCCGTGCAGAATGTTCCTGCACCGGCGCCTGCCGCCAAGGCTCCGGCGAAAAAAGCGGCTGCCAGCAAGGCAACCAGCAAGAAAGCCGCTGCCAAGCCAGCCGCCAAAAAGGCCCCGGCCAAGCCTGCTGCCAAGAAGCCGGCTGCGACCAAAGCCAAGGCTGACGCGCCGGCCTCGAGTGACCAGGCAAAAAACTGATCCTCTGAACCACAAGGATAAAGCCGCATGACCCAGGCACTGGCCGATATGCGCCGTGATTACACACGGGACGGTTTGAGCGAGGCCCAGGCCCCGGGCGAACCGTTTGCCTTGTTCCACCAATGGTTCGGCGATGCGGTGAAGACCGAACAGCCACCGGTGGAAGCCAATGCCATGACCTTGGCCACGGTCGACCAGGACGGTCGCCCGCACTGCCGCATCCTGTTGCTCAAGGGCCTGGATGCGCAGGGCTTTACCTTCTTTACCAACTATCAGAGTGCCAAGGGCCAACAGCTTGCGGCACGGCCATTTGCAGCCATGACCTTTTTCTGGCCGACCCTGGAGCGCCAAGTGCGCATCGAGGGGCGGGTGGTCAAGGTCACGCCTGAGGAATCGGACGCTTATTATCAGGTCCGTCCGCTGGGCAGCCGCCTGGGCGCCTGGGCTTCGCCGCAGAGCCAGGTCATCCGTGACCGTGAAGAGTTGCAGGACCTGCTCAAGGCCACCGAGCAGCGTTTCAGCGAGACCCAACCCGACTGCCCCGAGCACTGGGGTGGCTATCGCTTGCTGCCCGAGCGCATCGAATTCTGGCAAGGCCGCGCCAGCCGCCTGCATGATCGCCTCAACTATCGCCTGCAAGGGGCCGATTGGATCCGTGAGCGCCTGGCGCCCTGAACTGCACCTTTCGTCACTTCACCGGAATGATGCCTGCTGCGCCGACGTCTCATGTGAGAGGTTTCGGTTGCAGTCGGTTGCACGGCTACAATGAGGAAACCGCTACTTCATTGCTTGGTACAAATGCGGTCTACCATTTGTCGAATTTTCCGATACTGGCAGTCTGTACTAGGGCTGAATGAAAGCAATTTTCTGCGGTGTTTGCCGTGACAGGCGTCAAGCTGCAGCGTCTAATGAACACCTGTCCTTTGGAGTTGATGCTATGCGTAAGTCCGTTTTACTGGTTGCCTGCTTTACCACCCTGTCGTTGCTGCTGGGTGGCTGCGCCTCGAGTCTGACCGGCGACTCGTACTCCCGTGACGAAGCGCGTCGTGTCCAGACCGTGCGCATGGGGACTATCGAAGCCCTGCGTCCGGTGAAAATCGAAGGCACCAAGACCCCAATCGGCGGCGCTGCCGGCGCGGTCATCGGCGGCGTTGGCGGCAGCGCTATCGGCGGCGGCCGTGGCAGCATCGTCACTGCAGTGATCGGCGCTGTGGCTGGCGGCCTGCTGGGTTCGGCCACTGAAGAAGGTCTGACTCGCACTCAGGGCGTGGAAATCACCGTTCGCGAAGACGATGGCAGCACCCGCGCCTACGTGCAGGCCGTGCAGGAAAACGAAATTTTCCGCATTGGCGACCGTGTGCGCATCATGACCGTTGATGGCACCAGCCGCGTTACTCGTTAAGCGCAGGGTGTAAAAACAAAACCCCCAACCGGGTGACTGGTTGGGGGTTTTTGGTTTATGGGGCCAATATTCCAAGGCGGTATTGGGGGCAGAGTGTCGGTGATTGAGTAGGGCAAAAAACAGACAATAAAAAACCGCCTTAGTAGGGCGGTTTTTTATTGCAAACCCGATTTTCATCAAGGCTTGCATCCTCAAGGACGCAATGACATGGACGAGATACTACTGTTGCTTGGCGTTCGCCACAAGAAACGGCGATGAGCGGTGATCAACCTTTATGAAACATTTCTTGTCGGCGTTGGTGGAAAAAACTGGAAATAACTTGAGCGGCAGTTTTTGGCGTTCTTTCGCCATTGGACACACTTCAACCTGCACGCTCAGTTAGTATCCACCCTGTTCTGCGATCGTCATTCTATAAGTGTGCTGGATATATGCGCAGGTTTTGGACCGGCCGCCACGGGCTAGTAATCCGTGCCGGATTCATGCGGAAGGCCCATTAACCCAGCCGCCTCATAGGACGCAATGACAGCATCCGAATGCTCACATGTTCCGGTAAGTGCGCTGGAGGTAAGGCCCAACTTCAGGAGGGCCGAGTATGTCTAAGTTTGCACGACGTACGTGGAACCTCGTAGTGAATGCCCTGCGTGTTTATCACGTGTGGGTGTTCCTGCGGGACAGCTTCGATGATCTGTAGGGTCTGAAGAAGTGGAGCCGTCTCGGTTAACCCCGAGGCGGCTTTTTGGTTTTTGGGCTTGTCAGGTGAACATCTCGATGTCATCCATTGCACTACCAATGACTCCGCCAAGGGCAGGGCATTTACGCTTTGCTTGTTGCAGTGCCGGCGACACCCTATTCATGTCCAGTGTTCCGAATCGACGGGCGATGTGACCTATAGCGACGATAGCAGCGCTGGCGATCTCTTCGTTGTCGTTATTCATATGTTGTAAGCAAACGTCTTGCGCCCAAGCGCCGTCAATTTCGTTGAGCCCAACTGAAATCAGTGCTGTGGTGACTTTACTTATATCACCGGTGGCAAGATCGTTTACTGATTCATCATGGGTCAGATCAGGATAGTGGTAGCGCATGTTCATTTCACATCTCCCAGGATTTTTCCTTTACGGTTGGTTTTTCCAGCTCTTATCAATGCGTTTTTCATATGCTGGTTAAGTGCTCCCCATGGGCGTACGTGGCCGTGAAAAGTGTCATCTGTTGAAATATCAATAACCACAAACTCCTTGGTGTGCGGATCTATTCCTATTCGACGAGGCTCAGCAGGCTTGACCAGCACTGAGTCATTCAAAGCCTCCAAGCCGTTGGTTGGTTTTTTACTGTTAACCAAGTTCCCCTTCTTGCTGTGATACGGCGCGTCCTCATACTTCCAGTTAACGACGATATACAGCGGCCTGACCCCCGAATCCGCCGGAAATACCAGAATGAAATCCCGGTACTCAGGCGGATAAATCGGGTCGACAATGATAGCGTCGGCTTGCTCGGTCGGCGGGTACACCCATATGTGCGGTGCCGATGGGGCTGCTTCCAGCGCCGGTATGCCGAGAGTATTGGCGGGGTCGGCGGCAGGGGTCCAGATCAGTTCAACCCCATCGTCCAGGTCGGCAACGTAGTGCGTTTGCTGCGCCTGAAACTGCACCACGTCGACCATTTCCCAGTCGTGGTTCTTTCCCGTATAGAAGGCGTATCCCTTGAGCGTACCGTCATCGCGTTGCTCGATATGCAAGCGAACCCGTGTACGAGCCCGGGCCATGGAACGCAATTGATCCTCACTGTAAAGCGCGCTGTCGCCGAGATTGGACGGCCATACCAGTGCAACCAGGCCTGCCAGGAAGGCAGCGCCCACGGTACCGACACTGGCCGTGGCGACTGTGCCCACGCTTTCTGCTGTAGCGAGGCCACCCAGCGACAGTCCTCCAAACCCTGCCGGCAGTGAGCTGCCACCGATCATTCTCAATCGCAGCAGACCGGAACTGTCTGCTTCGACTCCGCCAAGCAGCGCGTACTCGGCATAGTCCCCGAGTCGCTCAAGGGGACATAACCGTTCGGTTCGTGATAGTCGATGATTGCGTCCGGCAGATTGCAGGACTTGGCGAACACGCAGCCGCCGTTGGGGGCTGGAGGTGGCGCAGGCTTAACGTGGAGGCGTGCCTCTTGCGCGATCCGCTGGTCGAACATGTCTCGGTGGGCTTGTTGCTGGATCGCCCTCCGGGCTGCTGACTCAGCCTCGTTCATGGGCTCCAGCCGGCGGTATCCACCGGTTCCGCTCCCGTAGGATCGCCAGACTTGGAATACGTCCTTGTTGCTTGCCATCGTGCCCTCCTGGCTTGGTGCTTAACGAGGTCCGGCTTAGAAGCCGGGGGATGACGTTAAAGCAGGCCGAGGAGGGCAGATGTAGGAGGGATCTGTGAACGATGGGGGAAGGGGATGAATCAGGAGCCGGTTTGCCGGCTCCTGCAAAAGGTCAGGCCTTCTTGCGACTCGCCATCGCCGTCACCGCATAACCAATGCACGCCGCCAGTATCGACCCGGTCAGAATGCCCATCCGGTCTTCCCCGGCAAACTCACTGGCACCCGGCACAAATGCCAGCGACCCGACAAACAGGCTCATGGTAAAGCCGATGCCGCACAGGATCGCCACGCCAAACACCTGGCCCCAATTCGCACCGCTGGGCAAGGCCGCGATGCCGGTTTTGATGGACAGCCAGGTGAGGCCGAACACGCCGATGGTCTTGCCGATCAGCAAGCCGGCGGCGATGCCCATCGGTACATGGTGGGTAAAGCTTTCCAGGCTGACGCCGGTCAGGGACACGCCGGCGTTGGCGAAGGCGAACAACGGCAGGATGGCGTAGGCCACCCAGGGATGCAGGGCATGTTCCAGTGTAAGCAGCGGCGACGGCTCGGCGTTTTTGGTGCGCATCGGGATACAGAACGCCAAGGTCACGCCGGCGAGTGTCGCGTGAACACCGCTCTTGAGCACGCAGACCCACAGGATCAGCCCGATGATCAGGTAGGGCCCGAGCTTGATCACGCCCAGTCGGTTCATCGCAATCAACGCAATCAGGCAGGCACCGGCACCCGCCAAGGCGGCTCCGGACAGGTCGGCGGAATAGAACACGGCGATGACGATGATCGCGCCCAGGTCATCGATAATGGCCAGGGTCATCAGGAAGAGCTTGAGCGATACCGGCACACGCTTGCCCAGCAAGGCCAGCACGCCGAGGGCGAAGGCAATGTCGGTGGCCATGGGGATCGCCCAGCCCGACAGCGCGGCAGGGTAGTCCTGGTTGATGGCCCAGTAGATCAGCGCCGGCACCACCATGCCGCCGAGAGCTGCTGCGCCAGGCAGCACCACTTGCGACGGCTTGGACAGGTGGCCGTCGAGCAACTCGCGCTTGACCTCGAGGCCGATCAGCAGGAAAAACAACGCCATCAAGCCGTCGTTGATCCACAGCAGCGCCGGCTTGGCGATTTTCAGTGCGCCAACCTGCGCTACCACCGGTACGTCGAGAAACGCGCCGTACAGGTGTGACAGGGGCGAATTATTGATGATCAAAGCCAGTGCCGCCGCCGCGATCAACAACAGACCGCTGGCGGCTTCCAGCTGGAAGAAACGGGTAAAAGTGCTACGCAGAGGCAAGGGACGCTCTCCAATCCAGATTCAATAGGTGGGTACCCTAACCCGTACCGTTAGTTGTTAAAACAAAAGTTATATTCTTATTTGTTATAAGCGAGGGGCCGCGATCACGCTTCGGCTAACTCTGGCAATTGTGTGTCTTATTGAGTCGGGACTGTATCTGTCTGGCTTGTAGGAAACGCCCTAAAATCAGGCCTTACACCCTCAGAGAAACACACCATGAGCGATCACCGTCCCTGGGCTCGCGAAGCCATTCGTATCATTGAAGCAGACTTCCAGCGCAGCGCCGACACGCACCTGATCCCGCTGCCACTGCCGGGGTTGCCGGGTATCGAGTTGTACTTCAAGGATGAGTCCAGCCATCCGACCGGCAGCCTCAAGCATCGGCTGGCGCGTTCATTGTTTTTGTACGCGCTGTGCAATGGCTGGCTCAAGCCGGGCGCGCCGGTGATCGAAGCGTCCAGCGGCTCGACGGCGATTTCCGAAGCCTACTTTGCCCGTCTGCTCGGCTTGCCGTTTATTGCAGTGATGCCAGCGACTACCTCCCAGGAAAAGATCGCGCAGATCGCCTTCTACGGCGGCAAGAGCCACCTGGTACAAAACCCTACGCAGATTTACGCCGAGTCCGAGCGCCTGGCGCGGGAAAGCGGCGGCCATTTCATGGACCAGTTCACCTACGCCGAGCGCGCCACCGACTGGCGGGCGAACAATAATATCGCCGAGTCGATCTTCCAACAGATGCGCTTCGAGCAGCACCCGGAACCGAGCTGGTTGATCTCCAGCCCCGGCACCGGCGGCACCACCGCGACCCTTGGCCGTTATGTCCGTTATCGCCAGCACTGCACCCGCGTGTTGTGCGCTGACGCCGAGCGTTCAGTGTTCTTTGATTTCTATCAGAGTGGCGACACTAGCTTGCGCCTGGACTGCGGTTCGCGCATTGAAGGCATTGGCCGCCCCCGGGTCGAAGCGTCGTTTTTGCCACGGGTGGTTGATGCGATGATCAAGGTGCCGGATGCGCTGTCGCTGGCGGCCATGCATTACTTGGCGGATCGGCTGGGACGGCGGGTCGGCGGCTCCAGCGGAACCAACCTGATTGGCGCGCTGGTAGCGGCGCAGCAGATGAAGGCAGCGGGAGAGTCGGGATCGATCGTGGCGATCCTGTGCGATGGCGGCGAGCGGTACGCCACAACCTATTACGACCAGGCCTGTTGGCAGGGCAGGGGTATGAGTTGGGCGGTTTGATTGCCGCCGTTGCTGCCAGTGTCGAGCAGGGCGAACCGCTGCCCGACAGCATCCTGCGCGCCAACATCTGACACAACACAAAACCAAATGTGGGAGC
>JAFHKH010000810.1 GCA_016937595.1 Pseudomonas cedrina subsp. fulgida
AAGCCGCTCCCACACTGACTGCATTCCTGCCGTTAGATCCGCGCGGCAAACACCGCCTGATGCTGGCGGCACTGCTCGGCCGTGAGCATGAACACGCCGTGCCCGCCCCGCTGGAACTCCAGCCAGGCGAAGTCGACTTCCGGGTACAGCGCCTCGACGTGCACTTGGCTGTTGCCCACTTCAACCATCAGCAAGCCCTTCTCGGTCAGATGGTCCGCCGCCTCGGCCAGCATGCGCCGCACCAGGTTCAAGCCATCGTCGCCGCAAGCCAGGCCCAGTTCCGGTTCGTGCTGGTATTCGTCGGGCATATCGGCGAAGTCCTCGGCATCCACATACGGCGGGTTGGACACGATCAGATCAAAGCGCTGGCCCGGCAGGCCGTCGAAGCCGTCGCCCTGCACGGTGTAGACACGCTGGTCGACGCCGTGGCGTTCGATGTTCTGGTTGGCCACTTCCAAGGCTTCGAACGACACGTCGCCCAGCACCACTTCAGCGTCCTGGAACTCGTAGGCGCACGCAATACCAATGCAGCCTGAGCCGGTGCACAGGTCAAGGATGCGTGCCGGCGGCTGGGCCAGCCAGGGAGCGAAGCGGTTTTCGATCAGCTCGCCGATCGGTGAACGCGGGATCAGCACGCGCTCGTCGACGATAAACGACAGGCCGCAAAACCAGGCTTCACCGATCAGATAAGGAGTGGGCACGCGTTCGTGGATGCGGCGATGCAGCAGCCGTTGCAGGTGGGCCACTTCCTCTTCCTCCAGGTTGCAGTCGAGGTAGCTGTCGGCAATTTCCCAAGGCAAGTGCAAGGCGCCGAGCACCAGTTGCCGGGCGTCGTCCCAGGCATTGTCGGTGCCATGGCCAAAAAACAGGTCTTCCCCATGGAAACGGCTGACAGCCCAACGGATATGATCGCGCAAGGTGCGCAGGCGGGAAGTGGTCACGGGGCAAGCTCCTGGAAAAAACGACTGGCGATTCTAACAGCCTTCACCCGTACCGACGATGTACGAAAAAGCCTTCGCCACCCATCGGATTTCATCTGATTTTCGATCATTGTGTTAAACAGGCCCACCGCTTGACATGGCTGCACGCCAGCAACGGCGCACCTTACGATGGTAGCGATTCACAGAACCGCTCAGCCAGTGGACAATGTGGCAAAAGCCCCCCTCACAGGAGCCCCAGAATGTCCGTTCCAAAGACGATGTTTCAACTCAGCGGTCGTGGTTACGCAGCAGCGAACCTCAGCCATGCGACCCTCGTGATCATCGACGCCCAGAAGGAATACCTCAGCGGCCCGCTCGCCCTGTCCGGCATGGACGCGGCGGTCAGCAACATCAAGCGGCTGGTCGCCGCGGCGCGCACTGCCGGGCGCCCGATTGTGCACGTGCGCCACCTGGGCACGGTGGGCGGCCTGTTTGACCCCCAGGGCGAGCGCGGCGAATTCATCCCGGGCCTTGAGCCCCAAGGTGACGAAACCATCATCGGCAAGCTGTTGCCCAGCGCGTTCCACGGCACCGGGCTGGAAAAGCACCTGCAGGACCTTGGTTCCCTGGACCTGATCGTCTGCGGCTTCATGAGCCACTCCAGCGTCAGCACCACCGTGCGCGCCGCCAAGAACCTGGGTTTTCGCTGCACCCTGGTGGAAGACGCCTGCGCCACCCGCGACCTGCCTTGCAAAGGCGGCGTCCTGACGGCCGAGCACGTGCAGCAGACCGAAATGGCCATCATGGCCGACAACTTCGCCACCCTGGCGCTGACCAAAGACCTGATCTGATTTAAACGCCCCACCCTGACCGGTGGGGCGAGTGTTTATTCGCAAGGCCCTTTCATTTGGCGTATTTACCCCCCCCTCCCGGAACAACCTGTGTATTGTCCGGTCGAAGGGCCGATACCCTGGAGGAAAGGTCGGAATGAAGATATCCGATGGTTTTGATGCTCGTCGCTTGCGCCCCAAGGGCCCGAGCAATTGGCGTCTGCGCCTGGTGGCCGGCATTGCCGCGCTGCTGGCGATGGTAGGTTTGCTGTTGGCCGGCGCTGGTGGCGCCGGTCTGTTTGGCCACTCGCCGGCGCTGGGCGAACTGAATGCCAGCCCTGGCGGCTCGGCAATTCTGTTGGCGATCGGCCTGCTGGTGGTGTGGTTGGGCGTGTGGTTATGGCGGCGCAGCGTCGGAAAATGCGCCAGCCGTTGTCGCTCAACATCGCTTCGCATCTGATGAAAAAGCACGACTGATGGCGCTTGGATAGCGTTTCCTGCGCCCTGGCCGCCGCGTTTTAGGTAAACTGCCCGCCCTTCGCGGAGGCCATCATGCAAGACGACGATTTTTCCCTGTTCAAGAACGAGCTGCGCGGCGTCAAGCCGATCAAGCACGACCGTGCCGACACCGGCAAACCCAAGGCTGACCGGGCGCAGATCGCCAAACTGCGCCAGGCCGCGACCGTGCGCACCGATGCCACCACCGTGGATGGCCTGTCGGACCAGTTCGTGATCGACGTCGGCCCTGAAGACGAGCTGATGTGGGCCCGCGACGGTGTGCAGGAAAGCCAGATACGCAAGCTCAAGGCCGGCCAGATCCCGTTCGAAGGCAGCCTCGACCTGCACGGCATGAACGTGGAGAAAGCCCGCGAAACCCTGTGGGCCTTCCTTGCCGAAGCGACCCAGTTCGAGATTCGCTGCGTGCGCGTCACCCACGGCAAGGCCGTGCGGCTGGACGGCAAGCGGCCGATGATCAAGAGTCACGTCAACACTTGGCTGCGCCAGCACGCCCAGGTACTCGGCTTTACCTCGTGCCAGGCGCGTCACGGCGGTGCCGGCGCGGTGTATGTGATGCTCAAGCGCACCATGATGGAGGGGCGCGACGAATAACAACCGCAGTGATCAGGCTTGCAGCGATGTGCCCGCCCCCGTAACCTTGCGCTTTGCGAAAAACCCACAGGTAGTTTCATGTCCCTGGAACACAATTACACCGCGATCCTCGGCCAACTCGGCGAGGACGTCTCCCGCGAGGGCCTGCTCGACACGCCAAAACGTGCCGCCAAGGCCATGCAGTACCTCTGCCGCGGCTATGCGCAGACGCTCGAAGAAGTCACCAACGGTGCCTTGTTCAGCTCTGACAACAGCGAGATGGTGCTGGTCAAGGACATCGAGTTGTACTCGTTGTGCGAACACCACTTGCTGCCGTTTATCGGCAAGGCCCACGTGGCCTATATCCCGAGCGGCAAAGTGCTGGGCCTGTCGAAGGTCGCGCGAATCGTCGACATGTATGCGCGCCGCCTGCAGATCCAGGAAAACCTCAGCCGTCAGATCGCCGATGCGGTGTTGGAAGTGACCGGCGCCCTGGGCGTGGCCGTGGTGATCGAGGCCAAGCATATGTGCATGATGATGCGCGG
>JAFHKH010000811.1 GCA_016937595.1 Pseudomonas cedrina subsp. fulgida
CGCGCGGATATTCAAATTGGCCACATTCTGCGCCTGCAGGTGGTGCTGTTGTGCGGGGAACATCTGGCCACCGCCGAACACCTTCACCTGATAATCCTGCTTGCGCGTGCCGTTGGCGCGCGCGTGGCGCAGCAGCAGCTCCAGCGCTTCGTCGGCGTATTTGCCGTCCAGCGGTTGATTGCCGCGCAAGCGCGCCGGCAGCATGAAATGGCACATGCCGCCGAAGAGTCGTTGCGGGTGCCAGAAGGTGAACGCCACGCAGGAGCCGAGCAGGGTGCGCAGGCGCGTCGGCCGCGTGGCGAAACTGACCTGGCCGGGCGCCAACACCACTTCGGCCTCACCGAGGGGCTTTTTCATGGCTTGTGGTAAATCGACGGCGCCACCAGCTTCAACGTGTCATTCACCCCGTTGAGGCTTTCCGAGTGACTGATGATGAAATAGCCGCCGGGCTTGAGCAGCGGCAACAAACGGGCGACCACCTGGCGCTTGGTCTGCTGGTCGAAATAGATCATGACGTTGCGCAGGAAGATCACATCGAAC
>JAFHKH010000812.1 GCA_016937595.1 Pseudomonas cedrina subsp. fulgida
CAACTGAGCCTCAACCTGGTAAGAGGGCGAAGCGCCGCTGGAAGAGCTGCGCCTACAAGCTTGAAGAATTGCTCGACTAAGCGCATGACCGTCGACGAAGAACTCAAGACCGCGCAGATCGCCCTGGAAGACGCCGACCGCGAACTGCGTGACGCCGAAAAGCGCCGGACCCAGGCCGAGCAGCAATCCCAGCTCATCCGCGGCCAGCTCGAGCAGCAGCGCATGGAATGGCAGGCCCTGACCGTGCGCCGCAAGACCCTGCAAGACCAGTTGCTCGAAGACGGCTACGACCTGCACGGCGTGCTCAATACCCTGACCGCCGAGGCCAACGAGAAGGACGCCGAAGAAGAGCTCGAGCGCATTGCCGCGCGTATCCAGCGACTCGGCGCGATCAACTTGGCCGCCATCGACGAATACCAGCAACAATCCGAGCGTAAACGTTACCTGGACGCCCAGAACGCCGATCTGGTGGAAGCCCTGGAAACCCTGGAAAACGTGATCCGCAAGATCGACAAGGAAACCCGTAACCGCTTCAAGGATACCTTTGATCAGATTAATGGCGGTTTACAGGCCTTATTCCCAAAAGTTTTCGGCGGTGGCAGCGCTTACTTGGAACTGACGGGCGAAGATCTACTCGATACAGGGGTGACGATCATGGCGCGGCCTCCAGGCAAGAAGAACAGCACCATCCATTTGTTGTCCGGCGGCGAAAAAGCCCTGACCGCATTGGCCCTGGTATTTGCCATCTTCAAGCTGAATCCCGCGCCGTTCTGCATGCTCGATGAGGTTGACGCCCCGCTGGATGACGCTAACGTTGGCCGCTATGCGCGCCTGGTCAAGGAGATGTCCCAGACCGTGCAGTTCATTTACATCACCCACAACAAGATCGCCATGGAAATGGCTGACCAGTTGATGGGGGTGACGATGCATGAGCCGGGTTGTTCGCGTTTGGTGGCGGTGGATGTGGAAGAAGCGATGGCGATGGTGGAGTCTTGAACCCTGCCCGCGGCGAATTTTCGTAGCACGCGGCAAGACGCTTTACCGCCTGGGTGAAAGTGGCAAATGGACATATTTGTTCAAGGCATTTTGACAGACGGTGTAAAGTTATCTTTGGTCGTGCTAGTTTAATGTCAAATTTTCGTACGCGTGGGCAAAACGTCAGTCAGAACATAGAGTTGGCGCCACGATTTAAAGCGGTTTGCGCAGTGCTAAACCCCTTATTTTTCAGCATTTTTTATTAGAGGCACGGGATTACATGGAAATCGGTCTGCGCGAGTGGCTGATCGTCATCGGCATCATTGTCATTGCCGGTATTCTTTTTGATGGCTGGCGCGCATGCGCGGTGGCAAGGGCAAGCTCAAGTTCCGTTTGGACCGTAATTTGTCCAACCTGCCCGACGACGACGGCAGCGCCGAGCTGCTGGGGCCGCCCCGTGTGCTGGACACCCATAAGGAACCGCAACTGGACGAGCATGACTTGCCGTCCATGAGCGCGCCGTTGCGTGAAGCCCGCGAGCCGTCGTCCAAGCGTGGCAAGCGCGCCAGCGCTGGTGCTGCCGAGCCGCATCAGGGCGACTTGAACCTCGACGTCGACGAAGGCCCGAGCTTCAGCAGCCGCGACGATGATTTCCCGGATGAAAACGCCGGCAAGAACGCACCGCGCCAATCGGTCAACGATCAGCCTGCCGCCGAAGAAGTGCTGGTGATCAGCGTGATCTGCCGCGACGCCGCCGGGTTCAAGGGCCCGGCGCTGTTGCAGAATATTCTGGAAAGTGGCCTGCGCTTTGGCGAAATGGATATTTTCCACCGTCACGAAAGCATGGCCGGTAATGGCGAAGTGCTGTTCTCCATGGCCAATGCGGTCAAGCCGGGCACCTTCGATCTGGACGATATCGACCTGTTCAGCACCCCGGCGGTGAGCTTCTTCCTCGGCCTGCCAGGCCCGCGTCACCCCAAGCAAGCCTTCGACGTGATGGTGGCCGCAGCGCGCAAGCTGTCCCAGGAGCTCAATGGCGAGCTCAAGGACGATCAACGCAGCGTGCTCACTGCCCAGACCATCGAACACTACCGTCAGCGCATCGTCGAGTTCGAGCGTCGCGCCCTGACACAAAAACGCTGAGGATTGTGCCTCGGCGTTGTCGGATAGAATAAGCGCACTACCATTTGAGCAGCTTCGGCTGCTCTTTTGCTTTTTGAGAGAACACCATGACCGCCGCCCACACCCGCATCCTCGAACTGCGCGCTGAACTGGATCAGCACAACTACCGTTACCACGTGCTCGACGAGCCGAGTATTCCGGACGCCGAGTACGACCGGCTGTTCCACGAGCTCAAGGCCCTGGAGGCCGAGCACCCGGACCTGGTCACGCGCGATTCGCCGACGCAGCGGGTCGGCAGTGCGGCGTTGTCGGCGTTTACGCAGGTCCGGCATGAAATTCCCATGCTCAGCCTGGGCAACGCGTTTGATGAGGGCACCATGCTTGAGTTTGATCGCCGGGTTACCGAAGGCCTCGACCTGCCGGTGGGCGATCTGTTTGGTGGTGGCGCGGCGGTGGAGTACAGCTGCGAGCCCAAGCTGGACGGCCTGGCGGTCAGCCTGTTGTACCAGGACGGCGAGCTGGTACGCGGCGCCACCCGTGGCGACGGCACCACCGGCGAAGACATCAGCGTCAACGTGCGCACCGTGCGCAATATCCCGCTGAAACTGGCACGGCAGCGGCTGGCCGGCGACGCTTGAAGTGCGCGGCGAAGTGTTCATGTCCAAGGCCGGTTTCGAGCGCCTCAACGCTTCGCAACTGGAGGTCGGCGGCAAGACCTTCGCCAACCCGCGCAACGCCGCCGCCGGCAGCCTGCGCCAGTTGGACTCGAAGATCACCGCCAGCCGCCCGCTGGAATTCTGCTGCTATGGCA
>JAFHKH010000813.1 GCA_016937595.1 Pseudomonas cedrina subsp. fulgida
GGTCTGGCCGCCGCGCAGGGCATCGGCCGCCGCGTCGAGCATTTCCGCGCTGCCGTCGTTGCTGATGTAGCCGGCGTCGCGCACCGGCCCGCGGGTAAAGGGGTTCTGCCACAGGCTCTGCTTGACCACGCAGTTGGCCTGGCGCACCAGGCCGATCAGAAACACCACGTCGATCAGCGACGGGTGGTTGGCAATGATCATCTGGCCCGGGCGCCCGAGTTTTTCCGCGCCTTCGACGCTGAAGGTCAGCACGCCGGCGCGTTGCATCAGGCGGATGAAGAACCAGAACAGCCAACTGATCGTGTGGCGGGCGCGGCGCCGGTGGTTCGCCGCGCTCCCCGGCAGGCAACTGAGCAAGGGGAACACCAGCAAACGCAGGCACAGCCCACCGAAGCCGAACAGCGCGAAGCTGGCCGCGGTGGCGAACAGACGCCAGTAGTAGGCGTCGCGTGGCTTGGCGTTCAGGGCTTGCGTTGCCAGTTCCATACGCGGTTCTTCCAGGCATGTTGGCAGGCGACCTGTTCGGTGAGCAGGGTGCGCAGCAGGTTCAGGGCGTGGGGCCACTGGGTTTGAGTGAGTTGGACCGTGTTGCTGTTCAGTTCCAGTTGCCACTCGTCGCCGGGTGTGAGCAGCAGGCCGACGGCGTAGGGGAAGGGCACGTCGACGATCCAACTGGCATAGGCCTCGGGCGCCTGTTCTTCGGTGATCACCAGCAACACCGCCGCAGCCCCTTCATTGAGCAGCGCGGCGGCTTCGAGCACGCCGTGTTCCAGGCCATCGCCGGCCGCCGCGAGGGCGGTCATTTCGCTGGTTTCATTGCGCAGGAT
>JAFHKH010000814.1 GCA_016937595.1 Pseudomonas cedrina subsp. fulgida
GCGTGGGAACGATCAACTGCGGTGTATCAGATCAGTCGCGATAGCAAGGCAAGACTTCAGCAAGACGCCCTGCGCGTTTCCGAAGGCGACTCGCCAAACAGCTCGCGATAATGCGTCGCGAAGTGGCTCAGGTGGAAAAACCCCATGGCCACGGCAATCTCGCCGACGTTTTTTTCGCTCGCGGACGTCGCGATCAGTCGACGGCGCACCGCATTCAGGCGCAAATTGCGCAAGTACTCGACCGGGCGCATGTCGGTCACCGCCTGGAAACTGTTCTGCAAGGTCCTGCGGCTCACGCGCAGTTGTTCGCACAGGTCAAGAATGCTCAACGGGGTATCGCCACTGGCGATGATCAATTCCTGGCTGCGCCTGACCAGATACGCACTGACCGCGAAATTGCCACGCCGGCCTCGCACTTCATCGCCGCGTGGTGAACAGATCAAGGAACGCTCCGAGCAATTCATCCTCGAGCATCTTCTCGGCCGCCGGGCTGATCGTGTCGGCGTGTTCCAAAAAGTGACGAAACAGTGGGTGGATACGCTGGCGAATGCGCAACAGTAACGCTTCATCCACGCTGAGCGCCGAGACGCTGGTCAAACGCTTGAGCTGCTCGCCGGATAACTCGACCGCCGCCAGTCTGGCAAAGCGCAACGCGTCCACATTAAAGGCGAAGAAATGCGTGCCCTGCGGTGCATGCAACACAAACTCCTCGCCGTCACGCAACAGCACCACGCTCTCGGCACTCACCTGCTGGCCCTGCACCACCGGCGGGCTGCCCAGTGACATGGCCGCGCACAAGCGGCCCTTGGGCGAGCGGCCATGCTGCACCACGCGCTTGTCCAGTACTTCCTGGAAGATCTGGAAGCGATCGCCGGACAGCTGGCGCAGCTCACTGGTCAGGCAGCCGCGACCGAGCTGGTCATAGACCTGCTGCCAGCCCTGGATCGAGCCGGCGTGCTGTTGAGAGTCATTGAAGGTGCGGACTTCGGCGAGCATGTTGGTCATTCCTCGGCGGCCTGATGCTTGTTTTCTGGCCTGAAGGGGCTCAGTCATCCATAACGGTAGCGGGCGTTTGCGCAGGCGCGGGGCCGGCGTGGAAATCCAAAGCCAGTTCCGTGCCAAGCATCTGCAGACGATAAGCGCCCGCGTGTATCTGCAGCGGTGCCAGTAACGCGCCGGACAGCACAACCTGCCGGCCGCCACGGGATGACCGTCCGCCAACAAGCGCCGCACCAGCCAACAGAGGTTGAACAGCGGGCTGTCCTCGCGCGCCTGGGTATCGCCGCTGCCCAGCATCGCACCCGCATGCTCCAGGCGATATGCCACGCAGGCATGCCGCGCCGCATCGAATGGCACCCGCGGCCCGACACAGTAAAGCCCGGCGGCAGCGTTATCGGCCAGGAACGCACCCAGCCCGAATGTCCAACCCTGCCAGCGACAATCGGCGATTTCAAAGGCCGGGGCCACCTCGGCAATCGCTGCCAGAATCTCCTCATCCCCATAGTCGCCCGGTACCAGCGTGCGCCCGAACACCAGCGCCAGCTCAACCTCGAGCTTGGGCTGGATCAGCCGCGCCAAGGACACCGCGCTGCCCGGCGCGACCGCCATGGCCGACGTAAGGCCGCCATACACCGGTTCGTCGAGGCCAAAACGCGCCTGCGCCGCGCGCCCGGCGAAGGCCACCTTCCAACCACTCAGGTGCTCGCCACCTGCCAGGCGCTGTACCAAACCCTGGCGCAACAGCGCATAGCCTTGCTGTTTGCCCAGCGCCTCGGGCGGCAACGGCGCGATGGCCCGGCGCTGCGCCCGGCCTCGTGCAGTTGGCCGGTTAACTCGTCAGCGCTGCTCATGACAGTTGCGCCGCCAGCTTGCGCAGCACGCCGTCAAGCCGCTCAGGCGTGGTGATCGCGGCGACGAAACGGTCTGGACGCACTATAACGATGCAGTCGCGCACCTTGGAGAACCATTCGCCGAGGCGGTTATCCACGTCCTCCACACTCAAGGCCGCGTTGGCCGTCAACGGCTGGTTGCGCCCCACGCCACTGCGCGAACGATTGACCTGGATGAAACGTGTCTCCCACCGCGCCCAATACTCGGCCATCGGCTCACTGAGGTGGTCGCGCGGGTTCACGCGATAACCCAGTACGGCATAGCCATTGCCGAGCACCTCGTCGAGGCGCCGACGCTGGCCCTGGGCGTCTTCGATATTCGGCTGGATGAACAACTGCCCGACCAGATCATCCTCACGCAACTCGGCCCGCTCATGGTGGACCAGGCCCTTGGTGATGGTGGCCTTGGGTTTGAACTTGAATTCCAGCAAGTGCGAGCGCAGGTTATCCACGGTGTTGACGGCCTGGAACAGCCAGTCGCGCACACCGGCCATCAGTGGGTTGGTCAGGCCGAGTACCGCGCCCATGTTGTCGGCCAGGGACACCAGCTCGGTTGCGTGGCCACGCCGTTCCTGGTCGTAACTGGCGAGGATCGACGGCGCGCGCGGCCCTGGATG
>JAFHKH010000815.1 GCA_016937595.1 Pseudomonas cedrina subsp. fulgida
CGCCGGGCGTGGGCAAGACAAGCGTGGGCAAATCCATCGCCGAGTCCTTGGGCCGGCCGTTCTATCGCTTCAGCGTCGGCGGCATGCGCGACGAGGCCGAGATCAAGGGCCACCGCCGCACCTACATCGGCGCCCTGCCGGGCAAATTGGTGCAGGCGCTCAAGGATGTGGAGGTGATGAACCCGGTAATCATGCTCGATGAGATCGACAAGATGGGCCAGAGCTTCCAGGGCGACCCGGCGTCGGCGCTCCTGGAAACCCTGGACCCGGAGCAGAACGTCGAATTTCTCGACCACTACCTGGACCTGCGCCTGGACCTGTCCAAAGTGCTGTTCGTGTGCACGGCCAACACCCTGGATTCCATCCCCGGCCCCCTGCTGGACCGCATGGAAGTGATTCGCCTGTCGGGCTATATCACCGAGGAAAAAGTCGCCATCGCCAAGCGCCACCTGTGGCCAAAGCAGTTGGAAAAAGCCGGCGTGGCAAAAAACAGCCTGGCCATCAGCGACGGTGCCCTGCGCGCCTTGATCGACGGTTATGCCCGCGAGGCCGGGGTGCGCCAGTTGGAAAAACAACTGGGCAAACTGGTGCGCAAGGCGGTGGTCAAGCTGCTGGACGCGCCGGACTCGGTGATCAAGATCGGCAACAAGGACCTGGAAAGCTCCCTGGGCATGCCGGTCTTTCGTAATGAGCAGGTGCTGTCCGGCACCGGCGTGATCACCGGCCTGGCCTGGACCAGCATGGGCGGCGCGACCTTGCCGATCGAAGCGACGCGTATCCACACGCTCAACCGCGGCTTCAAGCTCACCGGGCAATTGGGTGAAGTGATGAAGGAGTCCGCCGAAATTGCCTACAGCTACATCAGCTCAAACCTGAAGTCGTTTGGCGGTGATCCGAAGTTCTTCGATGAAGCCTTCGTGCACTTGCACGTGCCGGAAGGGGCCACGCCGAAAGACGGCCCGAGTGCCGGGGTGACCATGGCCAGTGCGTTGCTGTCGCTGGCGCGCAACCAGCCGCCGAAAAAAAGGCGTGGCCATGACCGGCGAGCTGACGCTGACCGGGCATGTGCTGCCGATTGGCGGGGTGCGCGAGAAGGTGATTGCGGCGCGGCGCCAGAAGATTCATGAGCTGATCCTGCCGGAGCCGAATCGGGGCAGTTTCGAGGAATTGCCGGAGTATCTGAAGGAAGGCATGACCGTGCACTTTGCCAAGCGGTTTGCGGACGTGGCGAAGGTATTGTTCTGATAGATCTTCACTGCCTGTAAGGGCCTCTTCGCGAG
>JAFHKH010000816.1 GCA_016937595.1 Pseudomonas cedrina subsp. fulgida
GTGGCGATCAAGCAGGGTGAGCGTTACAACCGTGAAAAGACCCTGGAACGCCACCGTGACAACGCCTTGTTTGTCGGCTTCGCCCCGGCCGAGCACCCCAAGATCGTGATCTCGGTGATGATCGAAAACGGCGAGGCCGGTGGCCGCGTTGCCGGCCCGGTAGTGCGTCAGATCATGGACGCCTGGTTGCTCGATCAGGAAGGCCACCTCAAGTCGCAATACGCAACGCCGGCTAAAGCGCCTGGAGACCCCAAGGTTTAATTCAAGCCTTCCACTCATCCCAGCGCTCTACGCCATCATCGGCAAGCCAGGGCACATCATGGGCCGTCCAGATGTGCGCGGTGGGCGTGACGCCTGGATCATCATCCAGCGTCGCCACCCGCACAATGACGTGGGGTTGCTGCCCTCGTTCCGCCATCAGGTGTGAGCCACAGCGCGAGCAGAAATGCCTGAGCTTGCCCGGCGACGATTCAAGACACGCCAGCAGCTCCACGCCCTGCGTCCAGCGAAAATGTTCGCGCATCACGCCGGCCGTCGCCACGAATGGCGCTGCATGCACCTTGCGGCAGCTGTGGCAGTGGCAGTGGCAGTGGCTGATGGGCAGGTCCAGGCGGTCCACCTGGTACCGCACGCCTTTGCAAAAGCAACTTCCATTCAACGGGTCAGTCATAACGTATTACCGGATCAAGGACGGGGTCATCATCATTGCTTACAACCCGAGGTTGCGCATTGGTTGATGTCGCCTACTGTCAATGGAGGAGGTGACTTATGCATGTATTGGATCGCATAGAACGGAAAATCCTGCTCAACGCTTCACGTAAACAGGTGTGGGAAGCGCTCACCGATGCCGAACAATTCGGCCGGTGGTTCGGTGTAGCCCTCACGGGCAAAACCTTTATCGCCGGGCAAACCATCGAG
>JAFHKH010000817.1 GCA_016937595.1 Pseudomonas cedrina subsp. fulgida
TTGACGAACAGCTCATCGTCGGCTTCAAGCGCCGCCAACGCCGGGGCGACATGGGCGACGGTCGGGGTGATCAGGACGGCGCCGTCGAGGTCTTCGCTCAATTGTTGTTGCAGGCGCGGCGCGCGTCGGTCAGGTGGATCAGTTGGCTGGCCGGCAGCGCACGCGCGGCTTCAAGGCGGCGGCGCACGCGGGGGTCAAGTTGGTCGGCGTCGGGGCTGTCGAGCAAGGCTTGGTGCAAGGCGAACGCTTCGAAGGCGCCCAGCCAGCCATGGTCTTTGATCAGCGCCAGCGTCGCCTGGAAGGCCGGCATTCGCGTTCTTCGACCAGCGCGCCATGGGCCTTGAGTTGCTCCACCGCGCGCAGCAGGTTGTTGCGCACGGCGGGTTCGACGTCCTGCTGCCCCAGCACGAAGCGCTGGCCTTTGAGGCTACGGGCGACGTGGGTGTGGGTGTGGGTGCGGCCATGCAGCAGGTCGTCGACGGCCAGGGCATCACGCACGCTGCGGCATATCGGGCCGAGGCTGTCGAGGCTGTGCGCCAATGGAAACACGCCGTCGCGGCTGTAGCGCCGACTGCTGCTGCGGTAACCCACCAGGCCGTTGAACGCCGAAGGGATGCGAATGGAACCGGCCGTGTCGGTGCCCATGGCGATGGGCACGATGCCGGCGGCCACGGCCACGGCCGAGCCCGAGGAAGACCCGCCGGGGATGCGCGGTTGACCCGTGCCATGGGGGTTGTGCGGCGTGCCGAAATGAGGGTTCAGGCCCAGGCCGGAATAGGCCAGTTCGCTGAGGTTGGTCTTGCCCACGCTGACCATCCCGGCCCGGCACAACAGGCCGACAGTGGCCGCATCGAGCAACGCGACGGGTGCCTGGCGGCGGTAGGCGGCGCCCGCCGTGGTGATGCTGCCGGCCACATCGAACAGGTCCTTCCAGGCCAGCGGCACGCCATCGAGCACGCTCAACGGCTGGCCGGCGCGCCAACGCGGCGGCGGCGGCTTCGGCTTCACGGCGGGCGCGCTCGGGCGTCAGGCTGATAAAGACCGACGGCACCTGGCTCGCCTTATCGAGCGCCTGTTCGAGGGCTTGCACCGGGTCGCTGCGACCGTTGGCGAAGTCCTCGGCCATTGAAATGGCATCTGGCATCGGGATGACCCTCACAAAACGTACATATT
>JAFHKH010000818.1 GCA_016937595.1 Pseudomonas cedrina subsp. fulgida
AAGCCCGCTCGCCACAAGGGAGGTGTGACGTTAGAAAGAGGGGGCTTGTCTGCGGCGTTTCCATTGGGCCAGGCGCTCTTGCAGGGCCTGAGGGCTGTCGATGTGTTGCTGGCGCGCGCGGTTCAGCAGGATCAGCATCAGCTCCGCCGTGGCCAGGGCATCGGCGCTGGCGTGATGGCGCTCGCCCACGTGCAGGTTGAAGTGGTTGACCCAATCGTCCAGCCCGGCCTCGCGCAAAGGCGCATCGGGGCACAGCAGCGGGGCAATGTCGGCAACATCGAGAAATGTATGGGTCAGGCGGTAACCCAGGCTGTCCTTGAGCGCCCGGCACAGCATGTGTTGATCGAACGGTGCGTGAAACGCCAGCAACGGGCTGTCGCCGACGAACTCCATGAAGTCCAGCAGCGCCTCCACCGGGTCGCTGCCGGCCGCAATCGCACTGGGGCCGAGGCCGTGGATCAACACGCTGGGGCTGACTTTGGTTTCAGCGCGCTGCAGGGTGCGCTCGAAGAGTTGCGAGAAATCCACCGCGCCGTCTTCGATCACCACCGCGC
>JAFHKH010000819.1 GCA_016937595.1 Pseudomonas cedrina subsp. fulgida
GCCATCGTGACCCTGGCCATGGGCTTCAGCCTGCTCGCCGATGGGGTGGCGCAAGTGTTGGGGGATCGCTCATGAGCCTGCTGCACGTACGCGACCTCAGCGTGATCGCCAACAACGCCGGGCGTGATGTCACGTTGGTGGATCGGGTGTCCTTCGACCTGGCCGAAGGCGAAATCCTCGGCTTGGTGGGGGAAAGCGGCTCCGGCAAGACCATGGCCTGTCGCGGCCTGATGCGCCTGCTGCCTCGCCCGCTTTGCGCGTCCAAGGCGGCGCGGTTCGGCTGGCCGGCCAGGACTTGCTGCCACTCGATGAAGCCGGCATGCGCGCCGGTGCGCGGCGGGCAACTGGGCATGATCTTCCAGAACCCCAGCAGCCACCTCGACCCGCTGATGCGCATCGGCGAGCCAGATCGCCGGAGGGCATTCCGCCTGCACCAGGGGGCATCGAAAAAGGACGCGCGGTTGCAGGCAATCGACGTGCTGCGCCAGGTCGGTATTCCCGACCCCAAGGCGCGGGTCGACAACTACCCGCACGAGTTTTCCGGCGGCATGCGCCAACGGGCGATGATCGCCGTGGCCCTGGGCTGCAACCCCAAGGTGCTGATCGCCGACGAGCCGACCACGGCCCTGGATGTGACGGTGCAGGCGCAGATCCTGCGGTTGCTGCTGCAGTTGCGCGATCAGCGCGGCCTGTCGATCATCATGATTACCCACGACCTCGGCGTGGTCGCGCAAACCTGCGATGCCATCGCCGTGATGTATGCCGGGCGCCTGTGCGAGCACGGCAGCAAATATGAATTGCTGGCGCATCCGCAGCACCCGTACACCGCGGGCCTGATCGATTGCCAGCCCGCCCACAGCAGCGGCCATGCGCTGTTGCGCACCATCCCCGGGCAGCCACCCTTGCTGGACGCGCTGCCCGGCGGCTGCCGCTTCAGCCCGCGTTGCCCGCAGGTCGGCGCCTTGTGCACCGAGGTATTGCCGCAAGGCACACGGGTCGCCTGTCATTACCCTTTGGGAGCGCAGCCATGAGCCTGTTGCAGATCAAGGACCTTGAGGTGAGGTTCGCGGCCTCCGGCAGCGGCTTGTTCGGCTTGAACAAGCAGTGGGTGAGGGCGGTGAACGGCGTGTCGCTGGACCTGGCGGCGGGCGAAACCCTGGGGTTGGTCGGTGAGTCCGGCAGTGGCAAGAGCACCCTGGGCCGCGCGGTCTTGCACCTCAACCCGATCAGTGGCGGCCAGGTGCTGTTTGATGGCGTCGACATGGCGCAGGGCAGCGCCATCGATATCACTCGCCTGCGGCATGAAACCGCGATGATCGTTCCAGGACCCTTAC
>JAFHKH010000082.1 GCA_016937595.1 Pseudomonas cedrina subsp. fulgida
GAGCTGCCGCCGTTGATCGAACAACGTGACAGCATTCGCCCGCCGCTTCATGCAAGCGCACTGCAGGCCAGTGACACCCTCGCACAGCTGGCCAGTGAATTGCCCGATCAGCAAGACCAGCAGGCGCTGGATGCCATCGAAAACCTGCGCCAGGCCGTGGAACAAGCCGCGGACAAGGCCCAAAGCCCTGCCTGGGGCGCCGAGTCGTTGCAGGCCTATGCCGAAGCGGTCGGCAATGCCCTTGAGGCGCTGGATATCGCCCAGGACGCCGTGACCAGCCTGCCCACCGACTCGACCCTGCTAAAAACCGACCTGGCCAACTATCGCGCGAAGTTGATCATGCTCAAGGACGCCCAGCTCAACACCGAAACCGCGCAGAACCGCTTTGAACAACAACTCGACCAACTGCTTGAACACAGCGACGTCGTGAGCCAGGGCCAGACCCTCAAACGCGACAGGGAAGCCCACCAGACACGGACGCTGCTGATCAGCGTCACGGCTGCCGCGCTGTTGCTCGGCGCACTGGCCGCCGGGTGGATCGCCCGGCAGGTCGCCGGGCCGTTGCGCCAGGTGCTGGCATCCGCCAACCGCATCGCGCACGGCGATCTCAGCCATGACATACAGGTTGAACGCCGTGACGAGTTGGGCCAACTGCAGCAAACCATCGGCGACATGACCCGCAACCTGCGCAAGCTGATCAGCGGCATCGGTGACAGCGCCCGGCAGATCGCCAGCGCCGCCACGCAGTTGTCGAGCGTCACCGAGCAGACCGCCGCGGGATCAACAATCAGAAAGACGAAACCGACCAAGTCGACGACCGCGACTGAACGAAATGACTCGCCACCGCCCAGGAG
>JAFHKH010000820.1 GCA_016937595.1 Pseudomonas cedrina subsp. fulgida
GCCAGGAACCGCGCGGCCGGGCAAGGTGCTCGTCGCGCCGCCAGACCAGCTCGACCACCAGGGCCGGCGGCGTCCATTCGCTGCGCAATTCGACCATTTGTTGCTGGTAGGTCGGGTACTGCACGATATGCCGGGGCAGCCAGGCCCAGCCCAGGCCACTCATCAACCATTCGGCCAATACGTAGAAACTGTCGGCGCGCCACACCAACGGGCTGGCTGCCTCGCTGCCGGGGTAGACGCTGGTCTGGGTCGACATGAGCAATTGGCGAAACTGTGCCAGGTGCTGGCACGTCACGTACGTTTGCTTGGCCAGCGGGTGATTCACCCCGCATACCGTGACCATCTCCACGCTGCCGACGACTCGTCGTTCCAAGGCTTCGGGGATCTGATCGTGATAGAACAACAGGCCCAGGTCCGCCTTGCGCTCCACCAGCTTGCGCGCCACATCGCCCTGGGCGGCGCTGGATAATTGCACCTCCAGCAGCGGGTACTGCACCGCCAGCGCCTCAAGGCTATCGAGTACCGGCTGGAACAGCATCGCTTCATCCTGGGCCAGGCGCAGGCACGCTTCCTCGCCGCGCGTCAGTGACAGCGCCCGGCCATTGAGCCGTTCACACTGGCGCAGCACTTCGCGGGCTTCTTCGAGCAGCACGCTGCCGGCTTCGGTCAACCGAGGCTGGCGCCCGCTGCTGCGCTCGAACAGGCTCACGCCCAGGTCCGCCTCCAGCAGGGCAATCCCATGGCTGATCGCCGACTGGGCCTTGCGCTGCTGGCGCGCCACCGCCGAAAACGAGCGCTGCTCGGCCACGCTGACAAACAGGCGCATCTGCTCCAGATCCCACTGCACGCTCATGGCTCAACCTATCTCTGATTCAGATAGGTAATGACTTTACCCCATCTGAAACAACTCTAGAATACAGGCCTTACTTGATCACTTTTATTCCCCGAGGATTGCCCCATGAATGCCGCCTACTGCTACCTGGCCATCGCCATTTGCTCGGAAGTGATCGCCACCGTGTCCATGAAAGCCATCAAGGGCTGGAGCACGCCGATCCCATTGCTGCTGGTGATCGTCGGCTACGGCGTTGCGTTCTGGATGCTGACGCTGGTGGTGCGCACCGTGCCGGTCGGCGTGGCCTACGCGGTATGGGCCGGGATGGGTATTGTGATGGTGAGCATCGCGGCGCTGTTTATCTACGGGCAAAAGCTGGATGTGCCGGCGATGCTGGGCATGGGCCTGATTGTGCTGGGCGTGGTGGTGATTCAGTTGTTCTCGAAAACCGCCGGGCACTGATCACCTGTCAACAGGCTGTATACTGCGCCCCTTGTCTTGAACACTGAGGTCGCCCATGCCATCCGTTATTTCCACCGACGTTCTGATTGTCGGCGCCGGGGTTGCAGGCCTCTGGCTGAATGCGCGCCTGCGCCGCCAGGGGTTCTCCACGGTGCTGGTGGAAAGCGCCAGCCTGGGTGGCGGGCAAAGTGTGAAATCCCAAGGCATCATTCACGGCGGTGCAAAGTACGCCTTGCACGGCGCGCTGACCGGCGCCTCCGAAGCCATTGCCGACATGCCGCGCCGCTGGCGTGAAGCGCTGGCGGGCCAGGGCGAGCTGGATCTGTCGGGCGTACGTTTGTTGTCCGAGGCCCATTACCTGTGGTCGCCCGGCACCCTCGCCGGCAACCTCACCAGCTTCTTCGCCAGCAAGGCCGTGCGCGGCCGTGTCGATCAGGTCAAGGGCGATGAACTGCCCCCGGCGCTGCAAGACCGCCGCTTCAAGGGCAAGGTCTATCGCCTGGCGGAATTGGTGGTCGATGTGCCAAGCCTGATCGAACGCCTGGCGCAACTGGCCGGCGATGGCTTGCTCGCCGGGCAACGGATCGAACCCTTGCTTGAAGGCAACACGTTGGTGGGCCTGAAGGTGGACGGTCGCGAAATCCGCGCCCAGCGCATCGTGTTGAGCGCCGGTGCCGGCACGGCTGACCTGCTGGCCGCGCTGGGCCTGAGCCAGCCGGCCATGCAAAAACGTCCATTGCACATGATCATCGCCAAAGGCCCAGGCCTGAAGCCGCTGTATGCCCACTGCCTGGGCGGCGGCACCAAGCCGCGCATCACCGTCACTACTCACCCGGCGACCGATGGCAACTGGGTCTGGTACATGGGCGGCGACATCGCCGAAGCCG
>JAFHKH010000821.1 GCA_016937595.1 Pseudomonas cedrina subsp. fulgida
TGAGCGCGACCTGCAAGCCAGGTGGCGGCGCTGGACGAGGAGGGCATGCCCGAGCGCCTGCGCATCGCGTTGAACGCCGACAGCCTGGCCACCTGGTGGGCCGAGGCGGTCAGCGATTTTTGCGCCGAGCAGCATTTGTTGCTGGATCTGGTTGTGGAAGACCAGACCGTGGGCCTCAAGCGCATGCGCGCCGGCGAAGTGGCGGCCTGTATCTGTGCCAGCGAGCGCCCGGTGGCCGGCGCGCGCAGCCCTGCTGCTCGGCGCCATGCGCTATCGCGCGTTGGCCAGCCCGGCGTTTATCGCCCGGCACTTTGCGCAGGGCGTGCGTGCCGACCAATTGGCGCGCACCCCGGCATTGGTCTTCGGCCCGGATGATTTCCTGCAACACCGTTACCTGGCATCGCTGGGCGTGGACGGCGGTTTCGAGCACCATTTATGCCCATCGTCCGAAGGCTTTATCCGCCTGACGGAAGCGGGCCTGGGCTGGGGCCTGGTGCCGGAATTGCAGGTGCGCGACCAGTTGCAAAAGGGCGTATTGGTCGAGTTATTGCCAGATAAGCCCATCGATGTGCCGTTGTACTGGCATCATTGGCGCAGTGGCGGGCAACTGCTGGGCTTGTTGACCGAACACCTGGCCCAGGCATGTGGCCAATGGTTGGTGCCGTTGGAGTGATGGCGCGCGTCAAGGCAACAGCGATGAAAAAACGAAAGTACACGGGGTAATACATGAAGATTCTGGTCACCGGCGCAAGCGGCTTCATTGGCGGTCGCTTTGCGCGTTTCGCCCTGGAGCAAGGGCTGGACGTGCGGGTCAACGGGCGACGTGCCGAAGGTGTGGAGCACCTGGTCAGGCGCGGTGCCGAGTTTATCCAGGGTGACTTGAATGACGCGGGCATGGTGCGCGACCTGTGCCGCGACGTCGAAGCCGTGGTGCATTGCGCCGGCGCCGTCGGGCTGTGGGGACGCTACCAGGACTTCCACCAGGGCAATGTGCTGGTCACCGAAAACGTGGTCGAGGCGTGTCTCAAGCAGCGCGTCGGCCGGTTGGTGCACCTGTCCTCGCCCTCGATCTACTTCGACGGCCGCGACCACCTGGGGCTGACCGAGGAGCAAGTGCCCAAGCGCTTCAGGCACCCCTATGCCGCCACCAAATACCTGGCCGAGCAAAAAGTGTTCGGCGCCCAGGAGTTCGGTCTCGAAGTGCTGGCCCTGCGCCCACGCTTCGTGACAGGCGCCGGCGACATGAGCATCTTCCCGCGCCTGCTGAAGATGCAGCGCAAGAACCGCCTGGCAATCGTCGGTGATGGCCTCAACAAGGTGGATTTCACCAGTGTGCACAACCTTAACGAAGCGCTGTTAAGCAGCTTGCTCGCCACCGGTTCGGCACTGGGCAAGGCCTACAACATCAGCAACGGCGCGCCGGTGCCGGTGTGGGATGTGGTGAACTACGTGATGCGCCAAATGGAACTGCCTCAGGTGACGCGGTATCGTTCCTACGGCCTGTCCTACAGTGTGGCGGCGCTCAACGAAGCCGTTTGCGCGATGTGGCCGGGTCGCCCGGAGCCGGCATTGTCGCGCCTGGGCATGCAAGTAATGAACAAAGATTTCACCCTCGACATCAGCCGGGCCAGGCATTATCTGGACTACGAGCCCAAGGTCAGCCTGTGGACCGCCCTCGACGAGTTCTGCGCTTGGTGGAAGGCCCAGGATCCGGGGTTCAAGTAAGCACACAACAGGCAACACTTCGGGAACCGATTTCGGTGTTCCGGGTCGATCAGTGCGCCGGGAACGCGGTTTATACTCCGGACGCTCGCCACTTCACCGATTCAGGGTTGATTCATGCGCAACGATGCTAAAGACGACTTCGACAACGTTCCCAGCCTGCGGGCGGATGTCGGGGATGACGATGATTTCGAACCGGGCCCGGCCACCTCGGTGCGCTCGCGCGCGCCCAGGGCGGTGAAGGTCAAGGGGGCCAACACCGGGCCGCTGTGGGCCTTGGTCGGCGCGCTGCTGATCGCCTTCGCGGGTCTGGCCTGGTGGAGCTTCCAGCAGATCTCCCTGATGGGCCAGCAGTTGGTTGCCACCCAGGAAAGCTTTGCACGTATCAGCGAGGAAGCGGCAGGGCGCCTGCAGGATATTTCCGGCAAGGTGGTGGCCAGTCAAGCCAGCGTCAATAACGGCAGCGAAGCGCTGAAATTGCAGATCAACAACTGGAAACCCAGTTGCAGGAGCAGAGCAAGCAGCAGGTCGGCGTAGCAGGCCAGGCCTCCGATTTGGATAAGCGCCTGGCGCAGATGACGGCCAGCACCACCGACCTGTCCAACGCCAACAGCAAGTTGCAAGGCCAGGTCCAGGCCTTGACCGACGCCGTGGCGACGCTCAAGGCGGCGCAGGGCGAGGCGAACAAGCGCGATGCAGAAATCAAGGAGCTTTCCGCTGACGTGGCCGCCTTGAAGAAACAGGGCAACCCGAGCGCGGCCATTGCCCGTATCGAGCAGGACCTGGTGGTGCTCAAGAGTGCCCAGGACAACCAGCCGGCCAACAGCGATGCGCCGACCAATAAAGAGTTCGACGTGTTCCGTATCCAGACCACGCGCAATATCACCACCCTGCAGAGCCAGGTGCAGACCCTCAACCAGCGGCTCAACGCGCCCGGGGGCGCTACACCATAGCGTCAGCGATCGGCACCGGTTAAAAATGTGGGAGC
>JAFHKH010000822.1 GCA_016937595.1 Pseudomonas cedrina subsp. fulgida
TGGCTTGCTGCGATGACGGCGGCACATTCACTATCAATGTGCCTGACAGACCGCTATCGCAGGCAAGCCAGCTCCCACATTTGGATTGCATTTCAATCAAACAACAGCGTTATAGAACTGCTCGCTGCTTTTTTGCTCCACCAACGCCTGCTCGATCGCTGCCTGATGCACCTCATCCGCGTGTTCTTCACGGGCCTCGGGCAAAATCCCCAGGCGCGCGAACAATTGCATGTCCTTGTCGGCCTGCGGGTTGGAGGTGGTCAGCAGTTTGTCGCCGTAGAAGATTGAGTTGGCACCGGCAAAAAACGCCAAGGCCTGCATCTGCTCGTTCATCGCCTCACGGCCGGCCGACAGCCGCACATGGGACTCAGGCATCAGGATGCGCGCCACGGCGAGCATACGAATGAAGTCGAACGGGTCGATATCCTCGGCGTTCTCCAGCGGCGTGCCGGCGACCTTCACCAGCATGTTGATCGGCACCGACTCCGGATGCTCCGGCAGGTTGGCCAGCTGGATCAGCAAATTGGCGCGGTCGTCGAGGGACTCGCCCATGCCGAGGATGCCGCCCGAGCAGATCTTCATCCCTGAGTCGCGCACATAGGCCAGGGTTTGCAGACGCTCGGCGTAGGTGCGCGTGGTGATGATCGAGCTGTAGAACTCCGGCGAGGTATCAAGGTTGTGGTTGTAGTAGTCCAGGCCGGCCTGGGCCAGGGCTTCGGTCTGGTCCTGGTCGAGACGGCCAAGGGTCATGCAGGTTTCCAGGCCCATGGCCTTCACGCCTTTGACCATTTCCAACACGTAGGGCATGTCTTTGGCCGACGGGTGTTTCCAGGCGGCGCCCATGCAGAAGCGGGTCGAGCCGATGGCCTTGGCGCGCGCCGCTTCTTCGAGGACCTGCTGCACTTGCATCAGCTTTTCTTTTTCAAGGCCAGTGTTGTAGTGGCCCGACTGCGGACAATATTTGCAATCTTCCGGGCAGGCGCCGGTTTTGATCGAGAGCAGCGTCGACACTTGCACACGGTTGGCGTCGAAATGCGCGCGGTGCACGGTCTGCGCCTGGAACAACAGGTCGTTGAACGGCTGCACGAACAGCGCTTTGACTTCTGCAAGAGACCAATCGTGACGCAACGTGGCGGTGGTGCTGGCGCTCATGGGCGATTCCTTGATTATGCTTGGGCAAGCGCTGTGGGCAGGGCAATACCCACAGGCACGACACGGATGCTCGGCATATTTAAGGAAGATTCATGCGCTGTCAACCCAACTACAAACACCAGGTTTACATATGGTTAAAAAACATACAGACCTGTTTAATATGCGATGAACCAACAGAATCCGCTCATTGTGTGTGCAACGTCTGCGAAACGGAGCTGCCATGGTTGCTGGAGCACTGCGACGTGTGCGCCCTGCCCTTGCCCATGGAGGGTTTGACCTGCGGCCAATGTCAGAAGCGACCGCCCGCCTTTAAACAGGCGGTCGCACCTTGGACCTACAGCTTCCCTATCGACAGCCTGATCAGCCGCTTCAAGCACCAGGCGCGCTGGCCCTTCGGACAGATGCTCGCACGGCTACTGGCGCAACACCTGCAACACCGCTTCGACAACACCGAACTCCCGCGACCCGACTGCCTGCTGCCGGTGCCCATGGCCCGCCAACGCCTGCGCGAACGCGGCTATAACCAAGCCGCGATGCTGGCGCGCTGGCTCAGCAGCGATCTGGGCATCGCCTGCGATGAGCACCTGTTGTTACGCCCCCAGGAAACCGTCGCCCAGCAAGCCCTCGATGCCCAGACCCGCAAGCGCAACCTGCTCGGCGCCTTCGCCCTGGCGCCAGACGCCCAGGTGCGGGGGCGCCACTTTGCCCTGGTCGACGACGTACTCACCACGGGCGCCACCGCCCACAGCCTGGCGCGCTTGTTGATCGACGCCGGCGCGCAACGCGTCGACGTGTACTGCCTGGCCCGCACGCCCAAACCCGGTCACTGACTTGACGCCAGCCGAGCTTGCCCGCAACGTTCGGCTCAACCCATCGAAGCGTATCCACATGTCTCTGCCGATTCCGCTCAGCCAGCACATCATTCGTCGCCCCCAGCGCATTGCCTTGCTGGCGCACATCGCCGAGCAGGGCTCCATCACCCGCGCCGCGAAGAGCGCAGGCTTGAGCTACAAGGCGGCCTGGGACGCCATCGATGAGCTGAACAACCTGGCGCAAAAACCCCTGGTGCAACGCAGCGTCGGTGGCAAGGGCGGCGGCGGCGCCACGCTGACGGACGAAGGTGAAAGGGTGTTGCGTCTGTACCAGCGTCTGCAAGTGTTGCAGGCGCAGGTGCTGGGCTCCGACGAAGCGGCCAGCGACTTCAACTTGCTGGGCCGCTTGATGCTGCGTACCAGCGCGCGCAATCAGCTGCACGGCCAGGTCATCGCCATCACGCAGCAAGGCCGTAACGATCTGGTTCGCCTGCAACTGGCGGGCGGGCTGACGCTGGATGCGCAGATTACCCACGACAGCACGCAGCGGCTGGAGCTGGAGACCGGTGTAGAGGTTGTTGCGCTGATCAAGGCCGGCTGGCTGGATTTGCGGGCAGTCGAGCATCCCGCAACACCTGGACACAATTGCATGCACGGCACCGTCGACACCATTCTCGACGCCGACGACGGCCCCAGCGAAGTCCGCGTTACCCTGCCCAACGGCCAGGTTCTCTGCGCGCAGGCACAGCCCGACGCCCTCAAGGCGATCGGTGCCGCCAGCGGCAAGGCGATCCAGGTGCAATTCGCGCCGAGCCATGTGCTGCTGGGCACACCGGTGTAGGCAGCCAGCTTCTTTTAAATGCAACAATTTCGTCACGCTCACTCCTTAAGGTAGCTGCAAAAACCGTCAAGGAGCCTGAGATGAGCCTATTAGAAGAAAACCAAGCCACCGACCTCGAACAGATGGTTGGCCTCACCCGCCGCCGCTTCATCGGTGCCGGCGCCTTGTGCGGTGCCGCGATGTTCCTGGGCGGCAACCTGTTGGCCCGCAGCGCCCTGGCCGTCAATGCCGCCACCGCCAGCCCGCTGCTGGGCTTTACCAGCATCGCCGCCGCGACCAGCGACACCCTTACATTGCCGCCGGGCTACAGCGCGTCGGTGCTGATCAGTTGGGGCCAGCCGCTGAGCAAGGGCGCGCCGCCTTCGACCCGTCCGGCAACGGCACGGCGCAGGCCCAGGAACAGCAGTTCGGCGACAACACGACGGCATGAGCCTGTTCGCCTTCCCGGCGACGACAACCCGCGCGCTGATGGCGATCAACAACGGAATACACCAAACTATCGCTACCTCTTCGCCCACGGCGCGCCGCCG
>JAFHKH010000823.1 GCA_016937595.1 Pseudomonas cedrina subsp. fulgida
GCCTGTTGCTGCGCCTGGGCGATACGGATCTGCTGAACATCGCGGTGATGCACGATGCCGGACAGGCGATCTTCGCCAACCTCGCGCTGATCTTCGCCATCGGCATCGCCGTCGGTTTCGCCCGCGACAACAACGGCACGGCGGGCCTGGCTGGCGCCATTGGCTATCTGGTGATGATCTCCACGCTCAAGGTCATGGACTCGACCATCAACATGGGCATGCTCGCGGGTATCGCCAGCGGCTTGATGGCCGGCGGGCTGTATAACCGTTTCAAGGACATCAAGCTGCCGGAGTACCTGGCGTTCTTCGGCGGGCGGCGGTTTGTGCCGATTGTCACCGGCTTTTCGGCGGTGGGCCTGGGCGTGATCTTCGGCCTGATCTGGCCGCCGATCCAGCAAGGCATCAATAGCTTCGGCGCCCTGCTGATGGAAAGCGGCAGCCTGGGTGCGTTCGTGTTTGGCGTGTTCAACCGCCTGCTGATCGTCACCGGCCTGCACCACATCCTCAATAACATGGCGTGGTTCGTGTTCGGCAGCTTTACCGACCCGGCGACCGGCGCGGTAGTAACGGGCGACCTCACCCGCTACTTCGCCGGCGATCCCAAAGGCGGCCAGTTCATGACCGGCATGTTCCCAGTGATGCTCTTCGGCCTGCCGGCGGCGTGTTTGGCGATGTACCGCAATGCATTGCCGGAACGGCGCAAGGTGATGGGCGGGATTTTCCTGTCGATGGCGCTGACCTCGTTTCTGACTGGGGTGACCGAGCCGATCGAATTTGCGTTCATGTTTCTGGCGCCGTTTCTGTACCTGATTCATGCGGTGCTGACGGGTTTGTCGATGGCGATCACCAACATGCTGAATATCCACCTGGGCTTTACCTTCTCCGGCGGGTTTATCGACATGGTGCTGGGTTGGGGCAAGTCGACCAATGGCTGGTTGGTGTTCCCGGTGGGGGTGGCCTATGCCGTGATTTATTACAGCGTGTTCACTTACTGCATTCGCCGCTTCAATTTGAAAACGCCTGGGCGCGAAGATATCCAGGTGGTGCAGGCTGCGGTCATGAGCGATAACCAGCGCGCCACGGCTTATATCCAGGCGTTGGGTGGGGCGGAGAATTTGCTGAGCGTGGGTGCTTGCACCACGCGGTTGCGCTTGGACATGGTTGATCGCAACAAGGCGGTGGATGCGGAGCTGAAAGCACTGGGCGCGATGGCGGTTGTGCGGCCGGGGAATGGCGGGAGTTTGCAGGTGGTGGTGGGGCCGATGGCGGACAGCATTGCTGACGAGATTCGCTTGGCCATGCCGTCGTTTGTCGCCACTTCGGTTGTCGCGGCCGCTGTGGATAAGCCAGTGGCGGTGAATGTGCAGGAGGCCGAGAAATGGCTGAGTGCTTTGGGCGGTCGCGCGAATGTGCGGCAGTTGGAAGCGGTGGCGATGACGCGTCTGCGGGTGGAATTGGGGGATGATTCGGTGGTGTCTGAAGCGGATCTGACTGCCCTCGGTTGCCAAGGTGTGAGCCAGCTGGAAAGCGGTGTTTGGCACCTGTTGGTTGGTGACAAGGCGTCGGGATTGGGTGAGGCGTTGGAGCGATTGCTTACTCGTCCAGTCGACGCCTGATCGTTCCCACGCTCCGCGTGGTAATGCCGCCCCGGACGCTCCGCGTCCGCCTTTACGCATGACTCCAACCCTGCGCAATGGTGACGCGGAGCGTCACGGGATGCATTCCCACGC
>JAFHKH010000824.1 GCA_016937595.1 Pseudomonas cedrina subsp. fulgida
GTCTGATCTGACGCCTTCGCGAGCAAGCCCGCTCCCACATTGGACTGCATTCCCTAGGTGGAACTCGGTCCAATGTGGGAGCGGGCTTGCTCGCGAAGAGGCCGGTCAGAACGACCTCACTCCTGCGGCCAGAACGCCCGAATCCCTGCCACCCCTTGAGCCCCAACCGCCCAAGCCTTGTCCCGCTCGGCCGGCCCAACCCCGCCCAGCAGAAATACCGGCTTGCTGAACCCGCTGATCAACTGCGCCGCCTGCTCCCAGCCCAACGGCTGTGCATCAGGATGCGTCTGTGTCGCTTGCACCGGTGACAGCGTGACAAAATCCACGTCCATCATTTCAGCCAGCGCCAACTCCTCGGCATTGTGGCACGAGGCCGCCAACCAGCGATCTTTCGGCAGTGGCCGGCCCTTACTGGCGTATTTGCGCAGTTGCGCCGACGTCATGTGCCAGCCGGCTGCAGGAAAATCCCCCAACCATTCGAACGGCCCCTTGAGCATCAGTTGGGCCTTACCCGCGCACAACCCCACCGCATCCACCGCGAGGTCGCGGTATTTGGGGTCGTAGCCATTGGGTGCACGCAGTTGCACCAACTTGATGCCACCGGCAATCGCTGTCTGGATACCGCGCAACAGAACCGGGGTTTCCAGTTCGCCAGGGGTAATCAGGTATTCGGCAGGCAAGCGCGCAGCGGCAACAATCGGCGCATTGGCCGCCGGGAACGCGTAGTTGATCAGGTCCCGCGGGGCAACCCATTCCAGCGGTTGCCCTTCGACGCCATGGGGCTCGCCGGTAAAGGCCGCAACTTCCCAGACATCCAGCAACACCTGTTTGTCGGGGTAGTCATGCTGCACCTTGATCAGCGGACGCGCCGTGGTGACCTGGATACCCAGCTCTTCCTGCAGTTCGCGGGACAGCGCGCTGGCGACCGATTCACGGCCTCCACCTTGCCCCCGGGAAATTCCCAGAGGCCGCCCTGGTGCTGGGTATCGGCGCGGCGCGCCAGCAGGACCCGACCGTCGACACCGCGGATCACCGCTGCTGCTACATGCACTCGTTTCACCGCGCTTTCCCTCTTGGCTATCAGGTACGGTATTCCGCGTTGATCTTCACGTACTCGTGGGACAGGTCGGTGGTCCAGATGGTTTCGCTGCACTCGCCGCGACCCAGTTCAATGCGGATGGTGATTTCTTCCTGCTGCATCACCGCCGAGCCTTGGGCCTCGGTGTAGGACTCGGCGCGGGCGCCACGGCTGGCGATGCACACATCGCCCAGGAACACGTCGATCCTGCTCACGTCCAGGTCCGGCACGCCGGCACGGCCAACGGCGGCCAGGATACGGCCCCAGTTCGGGTCGGAGGCGAACAGCGCAGTCTTGATCAGTGGCGAGTGAGCCACGGTATAGCCAACATCCAGGCATTCCTGAGGGTTAGCGCCGCCGTTGACTTGCACCGTGACAAATTTGGTCGCGCCTTCGCCGTCGCGCACGATGGCCTGGGCCACGTCCATGCACACCTCGAACACCGCCTGTTTCAATGCAGCAAACAGCGGCCCGCTCGCTTCGGTAATTTCCGGCAGGTTGGCCTGGCCGGTGGCGATCAGCATGCAGCAGTCGTTGGTGGAGGTGTCGCCATCGATGGTGATGCGGTTGAA
>JAFHKH010000825.1 GCA_016937595.1 Pseudomonas cedrina subsp. fulgida
AGTCGATCTACGGCTGGCGTGGCGCAAAAATCGAGAACATCTACCAGTATTCCGAAGACTTCCCGGACGCGGTCACCATCCGCCTCGAGCAGAACTACCGCTCCACCGCCGGCATCCTCAAGGCTGCCAACGCCCTGATCGCCAACAACACCGGGCGCCTGGGCAAAGAGCTGTGGACCGACGGCGGCGAAGGCGAAGCGATCAACCTGTACGCCGCGTTCAACGAACACGATGAAGCGCGCTACGTGGTGGAAACCATCGAAAGCGCGCTCAAGACCGGCTTGGCGCGCAGCGATATCGCGATCCTGTACCGTTCCAACGCACAGTCACGGGTGCTGGAAGAAGCCTTGTTGCGCGAGCGCATCCCCTACCGCATCTATGGCGGCCAGCGCTTCTTCGAGCGTGCGGAAATCAAGAACGCCATGGCCTACCTGCGCTTGCTGGAAGGCCGCGGCAACGATGCGGCGCTGGAGCGGGTGATCAACATCCCGGCCCGTGGCATCGGCGAGAAAACCGTCGAAGCCATCCGCGACCACGCGCGCCATGCCGATGTGTCGATGTGGGAAGCCATGCGCTTGCTGATCGCCAATAAAGGCCTGACTGGCCGGGCGGCGGGTGCGCTGGGTGTGTTTGTCGAGCTGATCGAGAACCTCACGGCCAAGTGCGCCGAAATGCCCCTGCACCTGATGACCCAGACCGTGATCGAACAGTCCGGGCTGATCGCCTACCACGAAGCGGAAAAAGGCGAGAAAGGCCAGGCCCGGGTAGAAAACCTTGAGGAATTGGTGAGCGCCGCCCGCGCGTTCGAAAACACCGAGAACGAAGAGGACCTCACACCGCTCGCCGCCTTCCTTGGCCATGCTTCGCTGGAGGCCGGGGACGCCCAGGCTGACGAACATGAAGACAGCATTCAGTTGATGACCTTGCACAGCGCCAAGGGCCTGGAATTCCCATATGTGTTCCTGGTGGGCATGGAAGAAGGCCTGTTCCCGCACAAGATGAGCTTGGAAGAGCCCGGCCGTCTTGAGGAAGAGCGCCGCCTGGCGTACGTGGGCATCACCCGGGCGATGCAGAACCTGGTGATGACCTACGCCGAAACCCGACGCTTGTATGGCAGCGAGACCTACAACAAGGTGTCGCGCTTCGTACGCGAAGTACCGAAGGGCCTGATCCAGGAAGTACGCTTGTCCAACAGCGTCAGCCGCCCATTCGGCGGTGGCCAGCAGCAGAGCACCAGCAGCCTGTTTGCCGGTTCTGAAATTCCGCAGACCCAATTCAGCCTTGGCCAGCAGGTCAGGCATTCGGTGTTCGGCGAAGGCGTGATCCTCAACTTCGAAGGCGCCGGCGCCCAGGCGCGGGTGCAGGTGAATTTCGCCGAGGGCAGCAAGTGGCTGATGATGGGTTACGCCAAGCTCGAAGCGGTCTGACTATGATCGTTCCTACGCTCTGCGTAGGAATGCCGCCTGGGACGCTCTGCGTCCCGCTTTAAAGTCGTGACGCTGAGCGTCACCGGATGCATTCCCACGCAGAGCGTAGGA
>JAFHKH010000826.1 GCA_016937595.1 Pseudomonas cedrina subsp. fulgida
CCAGGCCCTGGGGTTCAGGCGGTTCAGGGATTTGAGCAAACGCTGGTACATCAGTCATTCTCCGGGTGGGCGTACAGCGCGTGCCAAAAGCTTGGCAAGAAGATCTCCGCCACCAGCACGCTCAGGGGGCCTCGATCGAAACGCGAGCGGCGCGCCCACAGGCCGTCGACCTGATCGGCCGGGGGCAACCATTGCCGTGGGTAATGGCACACCTCGATGGCCTGGCGGGTGAACGCCTGGTCGCAGAACAGCAACTCGCCCAGCGAGCGGCTGCCCAATTCATCCAAGTGCAAACCGTCGCCCTGCAAGGCACTGCGCGCCGCCACACTGCGGGCGAATACCCAGGGCTGGCCGTGCCCACGCAAATACACCTCGCGCACCCAACCGATACTGGCCGGCGCCAAGGCCAGGGCGGCGCATTCATCATCGCGCAACGGCTGCCAGCCCTCGAACAGCGGCGTTACGCTGAAACGGTCGTTGGACAGCCACGTCAGCCGTCGCGTCAGCGAGTCTTCA
>JAFHKH010000827.1 GCA_016937595.1 Pseudomonas cedrina subsp. fulgida
CCGCCATTGCTGGGCGTATTGATGGTCAATGCCTTGGCGGCGAGCCAGCAGTTGGTGATCCCGGTACAGACCGAACACTTGGCGGTCAAAGGCCTGGAGCGCATGGTCAGTACCCTGGCGATGATCAACCGTTCACGCAAACAGCCGTTGCCCTACAGCATCGTGCCAACCCTGTTCGACCGCCGCACCCAGGCCTCCCTCGGGACGTTGCGGGTACTGCGCGACGCCTACCCGCAGAGCATCTGGAATGGCTACATCCCGGTCGACACACGGCTGCGTGACGCCAGCCGCGCAGGGCTTACGCCGTCGCAGTTCGACGGCAAGAGCCGTGGCGTGCAGGCTTACCGCGTGTTGCTCAAGCACCTGCTGTCGCAGCAGCTTGTGGCGCAGGTGGCGTGATGAACCGGCCTACCGAACTCAAGACCCGGCCGCGACTGGCACTGGAATCCTACCTGGATGCCTTGTTGCAGGAAGCGACCGAGGAAGAACTGCCGGAACCGATTCTGGTGCTGGAGCCTGTTGTCGAGCCTGCGAGCACGCTGGATGAATTCCAGTTGGCGGTGCTCGAAGAGCAGGCGCGCGATGCGCAGGTG
>JAFHKH010000828.1 GCA_016937595.1 Pseudomonas cedrina subsp. fulgida
GCATCAGGCGCAGGGCGCGGAAGGTCAACAGGTCGGGGTCACCGGGCCCCGCGCCCACCAGGTAGACTTCACCCGGCGCGTGGGGCGGTGCGCCGTTGACCTTTTCGATCAACAGACGCTCGGCTTCATCGCCCTGCCCGGCCAACTGGCGGTCGGCAATCGGGCCTTGGAACACCTCTTCCCAAAAGGCGCGACGCTGCTGCACGTCCGGGTACAAGCCTTTGACCTGGGCACGAAAGCGCGCCGCCAACCCGGCCAGTTGGCCATAGGTGGACGGAATCCAGGTTTCCAGCTTGGCGCGGATCAAGCGCGCCAGCACCGGCGCATCGCCGCCGCTGGACACCGCGATCACCAAGGGTGAACGGTCGACAATCGCCGGGAAGATCACGCTGCACAGGGCCGGCGCATCCACCACATTGACCGGCACGCAACGGCGCTTGGCATCACTGGACACTTGCGCGTTCAGCGGCTCGTCGTCGGTGGCGGCGATGATCAGGGTGCAGGCATCCAGGTCCGCCTCCTGATAACCGCGCAGAATCAGTTCCCCGCCGCTGCCCAGCACCAACTCACGCAACTGGTCTTCGATCTGGGGAGCAACCACCCGCAGCACGGCGCCGGCATCGGCCAGCAGCCGGGATTTGCGCAAGGCAATCTCCCCGCCACCGACCACCAGCACACGACTGCCGCGCAGGTTATGAAACAGCGGCAGAAATTCCATTTAGCGGATGACCTCGACGCCCGCCATGTACGGCTTGAGCACGTCCGGCACGCGGATCGAACCGTCGGCCTGCTGGTAGTTTTCCAGCACGGCCACCAGGGTGCGGCCCACGGCCAGGCCGGAACCGTTGAGGGTGTGGAGCAGCTCCGGCTTGCCGGTTTCCGGGTTGCGGAAACGCGCCTGCATGCGCCGGGCCTGGAAATCACCGCAGTTGGAGCACGACGAAATCTCGCGGTACTTGTCCTGGCTCGGTACCCATACTTCAAGGTCGTAGGTCTTCACCGCGCTGAAGCCCATGTCGCCGGTGCACAGCGCCAGCACACGGTATGGCAGTTCCAGCAGTTGCAGCACGCGTTCGGCGTTGGCGGTCATGCCTTCCAGCGCTTCCATCGACTTGGAAGGCTCGACCACCTGCACCATCTCGACCTTGTCGAACTGGTGCTGGCGGATCATGCCGCGAGTATCGCGCCCCGAGGCACCGGCTTCACTGCGAAAGCACGGGCTGTGGGCCACGAACTTCAGCGGCAATTGCTTGGCGTCGAGGATCTCGCCGGCGACGATGTTGGTCAGCGACACTTCGGCGGTCGGAATCAGGTAGAAATCGGCCTCGCCTTCACGGCTGATCTTGAACAGCTCTTCCTCGAACTTCGGCAACTGGCCGGTGCCCTGCAGGGCCGGCGCCTGCACCAAGTAAGGCGTGTAGGCTTCTTCGTACCCGTGTTCGCCGGTGTGCAGGTTGATCATGAACTGCGCCAGGGCACGGTGCATGCGCGCGATCGGGCCGCGCAGCAAGGCAAAGCGCGCGCCGGACATCTTGGCGGCGGTTTCGAAATCCAGGCCGCCGCTCAGTTCACCCAGGGCCACGTGATCCTTGACCTCGAAATCGAAGGCGGTGGGCGTGCCCCAGCGGCGCACTTCGACGTTGCCATCTTCGTCTTCGCCAATCGGCACGGACTCATGGGGGATATTGGGGATACCCAGCAGGATCGAATCCAGCTCCGACTGAATCTTGTCCAACTCGACCTTGCCGTCGGACAGCTCGGTGCCCATGCGCTCGACATCCGCCATCAACGGCGCAATGTCTTCGCCGCGCTGCTTGGCCTGACCGATGGATTTGGAACGCGCATTCCGCTCAGCCTGCAGTGCTTCGGTGCGGGTCTGGACGGTCTTGCGCTGTTCTTCCAGCGCTTCGATGCGCGCAACATCCAGGGCAAAGCCACGGGATGCCAAGCGGTCCGCTACGTCCTGAAGGTTGCTACGTAACAGTTTGGAATCGAGCATGTCGGTCTCTCGTTTATCAAAGTTTGGTCAGGGACAGGCCGGCCCAGGTGGCAAGCAGCCCGCCGAATACGCTGATGGCCGCATAGCCAATCGCCAGCGGCACTTGCCCGCTTTCCAGCAGGCGCACGGTATCCAGTGAAAAGGATGAAAAGGTCGTCAGGCCGCCTAGAAAGCCAACCATCAATCCGGCGCGCACCTCGATAGGCACTTCCGGGCGTAACAAAAACAGGCCGTATAACACGCCGATCAACAGGCAGCCCACGATATTAACGGCCAGCGTCGCCGTATAGAAGTGTTTAGGCCAATTAGCGTTGATCCAATTGCCTGTTGCAAAGCGCAGCAATGTCCCGGCGATACCGCCTGCCGAGACCGCGATAACCAAGGGAATCATGACTTTCTCCGCTGTTTGGGACTTAAACGGTCAAGGCTGGCCAAGTGATTGAGCTTTTCACCGATTTTCAACTCCAGGCCACGGGGCACCGGCTGATACAGCGCCAGTGGCTCAAGCTCATCGGGGAAGTAATCTTCGCCGGCGGCATAGGCGTCCGGTTCGTCATGGGCATAACGGTATTCATCGCCGTAGCCCAGCTGCTTCATCAGCTTGGTCGGGGCGTTGCGCAAGTGCAGCGGCACTTCGAGCGAACCGTACTCGGCGGCGGCGCGCAGTGCGGATTTGAAGCCCATGTACACCGCGTTGCTCTTGGGCGCGCAGGCCAGGTAAGTGATGGCCTGGGCCACCGCCAACTCGCCTTCCGGGCTGCCCAGGCGTTCCTGCACATCCCAGGCCGCCAGGCACAGGCTCAGCGCGCGCGGGTGCGTTGCCGATGTCTTCGCTGGCCATGCGCACCACGCGGCGCGCCAGGTAGAGCGGGTCGCAGCCGCCGTCGATCATGCGCGCGAACCAGTACAGCGCGCGTCCGGGTTGGAGCCGCGCACGGATTTGTGCAGCGCTGAAATCTGGTCGTAGAACGCTTCGCCGCCCTTGTCGAAGCGCCGACGCGTATCGCCGAGCAGGCTTTGCAGCAGGTCGACACCGATCTCGCTGCCGTCTTCGGCCAAGTCGGAGGCGTTCTCCAACAGGTTGAGAAAGCGCCGGCCATCGCCATCGGCGGCGGTGAGCAGGATCTTGAAGCCTTCTTCGCTGACGCTCAGTTGGCGTTTGCCCAGGCCTTTGTCTTCATTCAACGCGCGCTGCAGCAGCTTTTGCATCGCCGCTTCGTCCAGGCTTTTGAGCACATAGACCCGCGCGCGCGAGAGCAAGGCATTGTTCAGTTCAAACGAAGGGTTTTCGGTGGTGGCACCGATAAAAATCAGCGTGCCATCTTCCACATACGGCAGGAACGCATCCTGCTGCGACTTGTTGAAGCGATGCACTTCATCGACAAACAGGATGGTGCGCTTGCCGTATTGCCCGGCCTGCTGCTTGGCCACTTCCACGGCCTGGCGGATCTCCTTGACCCCGGCCAGTACCGCCGAGACCGTTTCGAAGTGAGCGTCCGAGACCTTCGCCAGCAGCCGCGCCAGGGTGGTCTTGCCCACGCCCGGC
>JAFHKH010000829.1 GCA_016937595.1 Pseudomonas cedrina subsp. fulgida
GCGTGGGGTTTGCTGCTGGCACGCCACAACAATCAGTCCGAGGTCATGTTCGGCGTGACCAGCAGCGGGCGCCCCGGCGATTTGCCGGACGCCGGGCACATGCTGGGCGTATTCATCAACACCCTGCCGCTGCGGGTGCAGGCCGCGCCCGACCTGACCCTGGCCGACTACCTGCACCAGGTGCAATCCACCAGCGTCGCCATGCGCGAACATGAACACACCCCCCTGGCCGACATTCTCCAGCAACACCCGCGCGGCGCGGGCCTGTTCGACACCCTGTTGGTGTTCCAGAACCTGCCGGCGCTCAGCGAACGGCAATTGCAGTCCGGCGACCTGACGCTCAAGGTCCTGGATAACCTGGAGCAGACCAGCTACGGCCTCACGGTCGAAGTCCTGCCGGGGCGGTGCCTGGAGGTGTTGTTCAGCGCCGACGCGCAACGCCTGGCGCAGCCTGCACTGCAAACGCTGATCGAGCATCTGCACGCCCTGCTGATCGCCCTGGACACGGCGCCGGATACGCGCCTGGAGCAGTTGTCGAGCCACTCGGCGCACGACCATCAACGCCTGCTGGACTGGGGCACCCACACGGGCGCTTACAGCCTTGAACCGTGCTGGGAGCAACGCGTCGCGGCCCAGGTCGCGGCGCATCCACAGCGCGTGGTCGCCCGTTGCGGCGAGCATTCGCTGACCTATGCCGCGCTGTGGCAGCGTTCGCAGGCCTTGGCGTGCGGGCTCCAGGCAATGGGCGCGGTGCCCGACCAACCCGTGGTGGCTGCTCGCGGAACGCAGTATCGAATGGCTGTGCCTGATCGTCGCCACTTTGCGCGCTAACTGTGCGTGGCTGCCCCTGGAGCCGTCACAGCCGCCCGCGCGCTGGAAACAGGTGCTGGAGCGACTTGAGCAACCGCTGGTCATCTGCACGCCGCAGTACCGCGAGCGCCTGGCCGGCGTCCATACCGGTCGCCAGGCCCTGCCCGCGGAGCTGGAGGCCTTGAGCCCTGCCGGCCATCTGCCGTCGCAGCCGGCACGCGGCGACCAACTGGCCTACGTGCTGTTTACCTCCGGTTCCACCGGCCA
>JAFHKH010000083.1 GCA_016937595.1 Pseudomonas cedrina subsp. fulgida
CGGTGATCAGCCAGGTCCAGACGAACAGCGGCATTTTCATCAAGGTCATGCCCGCGCGCGCAGGTTGAGAATGGTGGCGACCACGTTGATCGCGCCCATGATCGAACTGATCCCCATCAAGTGAATGGCGAAGATAAAGAACGTCACGCTTTCCGGCGCGTAGGTGGTGGAAAGCGGTGCGTAGAAGGTCCAGCCGAAATTCGGCCCGCCGCCGGGCGTGAACAGCGTCGAGACCAGCAGCAGGAAGGCCGCCGGCAGCAGCCAGAAGCTGAAGTTGTTCATGCGCGGCAACGCCATGTCCGGCGCGCCGATCATCAGCGGGATCATCCAGTTGGCTAGGCCGACAAACGCCGGCATTACCGCGCCGAACACCATGATCAGGCCATGCATGGTGGTCATCTGGTTGAAAAACGCCGGTTCCACGATCTGCAGGCCCGGCTGGAACAACTCGGCACGGATCACCATGGCGAACGAACCGCCGAGCAGGAACATGGCGAAAGCGAACCACAGGTACATCGTGCCGATATCTTTGTGATTGGTGGTCAGCACCCAGCGCATCAACCCCTTGGCGGGGCCGTGGGCATGGTCGGCATGACCATGGTCATCGATCACAGCGCTCATGGCCGTTCTCCTGCAAGGGGGTGGGCGGGGCGGGTCGAGGTAAAGCCCATGAAGTCGGTCATTGGCTTTGCGCCTGCTTGATGGCCAGCACGTCTTTAGGCGTGACCATGTCGCCTTTGTTGTTGCCCCAGGCGTTGCGCTCGTAGGTCACCACGGCGGCGATGTCCACTTCCGAGAGCTGCTTGCCGAAGGCCGCCATCGCGGTACCCGGCTTGCCGTTGTAGACGATGTTCAGGTGATCGGCCGCAGGCCCGGTGGCGATTTTCGAGCCCTTGAGCGCCGGGAACATTGGCGGCAGGCCCTGGCCTTCGGCCTGGTGACAGACCACGCACGTGGTGTGGTAGACCTTGTCGCCACGGGCTATCAGCTCTTCAAGCGTCCACTCCTTGGAGGTCAGCTCCTTGAGCTTGGCGGCCTCTTGCTTGCGCTCGCCGAGCCAGGTGTCGTAGTCGGCCCTGGATTTGACCTCGACCACGATGGGCATGAAACCGTGGTCCTTGCCGCACAGTTCGGCGCATTGGCCGCGGTAGATGCCAGGCTTCTCGACACGGGTCCAGGCCTCGTTGACGAAGCCCGGAATGGCGTCGCGCTTGACCGCAAACGCCGGCACCCACCACGAGTGGATCACGTCGGCAGCCGTCACTAAAAAACGCACCTTGGCGCCCACCGGCAAGACCAACGGCTGGTCAACCTCCAGCAGGTAGTGTTCGCCCTTGGTCGCCTGATTACGGATCTGCTCGGCGGGCGTGGCCAGGTTGCTGAAGAACTCCACGTCCTGGCCCAGGTATTTGTAATGCCATTTCCATTGGTAGCCGGTGACCTGGATATCGATATCCGACTCACTGCTGTCGTAGATATTGATCAGGGTCTTGGTCGCGGGAATGGCCATCGCGACCAGGATCAGCAGGGGCACAACGGTCCAGAGGATTTCCACGGTGGTGCTCTCGTGGAATTTGGCGGCGACCTGGCCCGTGGAGCGGCGGTGAAGGATCATCGACCAGAACATGGCGCCAAACACGATGACGCCGATCACCACACAGATCCAGAAAATGGTCATGTGCAGGTCGAACACGGCGTGACTGACCTCGGTCGCCCCTGGCGCCATATTCGTTGTCCAGGCGGCATGTGCCTGGCCGAATACCGACGACAACAGGAGGCCCATCCAAACGTGTGGATGTCGCATCATTGCGGGTTCCCCTTATCGTTCTTGTTATCCCGCCGGTTTGCACCTGCGACGAAGGGAGCGGCTTCCATACTGCTTACAACCGCTTAGCCTTGCCTGCTTATGCAGTCTGGCGTCATCAGCTAATTGCTTACAAATCCGAGTATAGACAGGCTCTGCAACCCTGCAATGTGTAGGGGCAAATGAGCCGGAAACGATCGGCTTGAGCCAATAAAACCGGGAGCGGAATCGTTTATCCGACAAAGGATGGCAATTCGATATAACGGCGATGCATAACCATGAAATAATTATGACAAATGCGTCTGAGACGCTCGTATAAACGAGCTACCTTAACCTCTCCCTTTTCCTACACCTGTAATCACTGGAGCCTTCATGAACACCGCCGCATTGCGCGAGCAGATTTCCCGTGCCCATCAACACGAAACCAGCACGGGCCAGCTTGCCCAGCAACTGGAAAAACAATTGCCGCACCTGCATTCGGCCATCTCCCTGGCTGACGGTGATCGCAACATGGTCATGACCCGCTTTGTTACCGCCTACATCGACCTCGTCCCGGATTTGCTCGACGCTGCGTACGACGTGGCCCGCGAAGCCGGTATCGAAAGCCAGATCAAGCCGGTGCTGAAGATCGCCGAGCATTTCTTCCTGCAGCCACCCGCCATCCTGGCCGGCCATGAAGGGCTCGACGGCCTGCTGGACGAGGCCTACCTGGCCCACCGCCTGGTGGAAGAGGTCAACGATCTGTATATCAAGCACTTCGGCCAGCCGTTGATTCCAGCGGACACCACGGTGGCCAACGTCATTGCCCATCAATTGATCGGCGAAGACTTCGCAACCAGCTGATGAAGCGGTGCACCACGCGGTGGATGAAATGCTTAACGAGGAGAGCTTTGCGCTGGAATCGGTCGAGGCCTATCGCGAAAAGCTCAAGAGTCCGCACACGGAAGCCGCCTGGAAGCGCTGGCCGTGCCTGTCGCGGCAGTTGGGGGTTGAGCTGGCGTTGGATCAGCCGGCCTGATTTTCCGTACCGATAGCGATCAAATGTGGGAGCGGGCTTGCTCGCGAATGCGGCGGTTCAGTTGATACATCTGTGACTGACACACCGTATTCGCGAGCAAGCCCGCTCCCACATTTCGATCCGGTTTCGTCAGCCAGCCGAGGCTGCCGAACCTATTCCCGTCGTCATGCGAATCCGCCCTTCCAATCGACGCTTCAACCCACGCGCCTCGATAACCAGCCTGGAGCCCTTGGCCGCATTCGCCCGGCCCCATTCTTCCAGCAATTCCAGGCACGAATGGTCGATGTAACTCAGGTTGTTCAGCGGCACGTGCAGCGTCGTTCCCGCCGGCACCGTCGCCAGCACCTGAGTCAGCGCCGGCACTTTCAGGAAGGTCGCCGCCCCCGTCAGACGCAGCTCCATCTCAGCGTCCTGCGGCAAGTCGATCAGGCTGACCTTGAGACGTGAAGCCTTAAATGCCAGCTTCACCAACGTCAGCCCGAAGCCCACCAGCACGCCCGTCAGCAGGTCGGTGAAGATGATCGCCAGCGCCGTGGCGGCGTAGGTAAACATCGGCATCCGCCCATAGCGGCCCAGCGCCTTGAACGCCTTGATGTCCACCAGCTTGATCCCGGTGTACACCAACACACCGGCCAGGCTTGCCACCGGAATACTCTGCAGCACACTCGACAGCAGCAGCACGAACGCCAGCAACCACAAGCCATGGAACATCGCCGATAAGCGCGTGGTGGCACCGGCCTGTACGTTGGCCGAACTGCGCACGATCACGCCGGTCATGGGGAGCGCGCCGACCAGGCCGCAGAGCATATTGCCTACGCCTTGAGCGGATAATTCCTTGTCAAAATCAGAACGCTGGCCGCTGTGCATGCGATCGACCGCCGCCGCAGACAGCAGGGTTTCGGCACTCGCAATAAAGGCCACGGCGAACGCGGCGATCAACAGTTGCGGATCGGCGAGGTTCAGCAAGTCGCTGGGACGCAGCCAATCAATGGCATCGGCGAGGTTCTCCGGGACTTCCACGCGCTTGACCTGCAACGCCAGCACCAGGCTGACCACGGTGGTCAGCCCCACACCCAACAAGGCACCCGGTACAAAGCGCAGACCTTGCGGACGACATTTATCCCAGACGTACATTACCAGCATCGTCGACACACCCAGCAGTCCGGCCTGCCAGCCCAGGCCACCGCCCAGGGCCGGGATCGCGTCAGCCAATGCGGCCGGGAAACCTGCCAGGTTATCCAGCCCGGAAGGCTTGGGCGCGCCGTCAAGCATTACGTGAATCTGCGACAGCACAATCAGCACGCCAATCCCCGCCAGCATGCCGTACACCACCGCCGGGGCCGTGACGCGGAACCAGCAGCCGAGGCGCAAACGCCCGGCAACCAGTTGCAGGAAACCGGCCAGCAACAGAATCGGCCCAAGCATCAGCATGCCGTGCTGGCGTACCAGCTCAAAGACCAACACCGCCAGACCCGCCGCCGGGCCGCTGACCTGTAGCGGCGAACCTGCCAGCCAACCCACCACCAGGCCACCGATGATCCCGGTGATCAGGCCCTTAGCCGGCGGCATGCCGGACGCGATTGCAATGCCCATGCACAACGGCAGGGCGACCAGAAACACAACCACGGAAGCCAGCAGCTCCCGAGGCAGTACAGCTTTCAATTGAGCAGCACGCATGATGACTCTCCCGAGGCATTCGCCGGGCGCGGTAAGGCCTGGCTGCGTCCATGGCAGCCACCGCTTTACCCGGCAGGGAAGTGTTTTAGAAGCGCGCTTTAGGCGTCGCGGATGGTATCGGCCCTTCGCCGCCCAGCGGTCGGAATGCCGACTGGTGGGCGTCAAAGGCCCTGATTTCGCTGGTTTCGATGTTGTAGATCCAGCCATGGATGAACAACTGACCACTGGCCATGCGTGAAGCCACGGAAGGGTGGGTACGCAAGTGTTGCAATTGGGCGATGACGTTTTCTTCGGTCAGCACCTTCATGCTCTCGCCTTCACTGCCGCAGTCGCAGTTGTCGTGAACCATGGTCTTGGCCACTTCGGCGTGCCGCAGCCAAGCCTTGACCGTCGGCATTTTCTCCAGGCTGTCGGGGTTGAGCACCGCGCGCATTGCGCCGCAATCGGAGTGGCCGCAGACGATGATGTGCTGCACGCCCAGGGCGAGCACTGCGTATTCGATGGCCGTGGAAACACCGCCGTTCATCTGGCCGTAGGGCGGTACCACGTTACCGACATTACGCGTCACGAACAGATCGCCCGGGGAGCTTTGGGTGATCAGCTCGGGCACGATGCGCGAGTCGGCGCAGGTAATGAACATCGCCCGTGGGCTCTGGGCCGTGGCGAGCTTCTTGAAGAGCTCTTCCTGCTGGGGGAAGACGTCGTGATGGAAATGCAAAAAACCGTCAACGATGTGTTTAAGCGCTGCATCGGCGGTTTCCGCCACCTGAGGGGTCGAAGCCGACGCAGCCAACGGCTGTTTATCCTGGTCACTCATAATTCATCCTCTTGATTAATGCAGGGGAGTGTTCAGGTCAATTCGACGCCGGGCCAGTGGAATAGTTGTAAATTCCAAAAACCGGGCCGCCGACTCATCAGTCACTCGCTGAACAAGGTAACCATCGAAACTTAACTCAAACTGAATGAACCGCTCTAGATCGCGGGTTTCAGTGATGTCAAAACGCGACTATTCCTACAAGGACTGTGCATTTCGCCTTTTCAGTCTACAACAACGCCATCTGCCTGCCCGGTGGATTGAATGAGGGGCAACTGAGCATTTCGGTAAGTGCACAACCGGGAATTCGACTACCCGTTAAATGTGAAACCGACTCCAGTCAATGGCGGCGAGGTTGTTGCTTGGCAGTAATTGAAGTGCTGAATTGAATTTCGGTGAGCGCATAAACACGTCCTTCAACGTCAGTAAGTGTACTGCGGTTATCGCTGGGACCGTGGAAATCAAACGGAGGAAGCTGGAATCGTAACCCACCCCGGCAATGTAGATACAAATCTGTGGCTTGAGCCTTATCAAGTCAGAGTGCAGGATTTTTCCTTCATCTATCGTCAGCGACACAGAGGAAAGCTTGCTTTGGAAATGAGCGATCAATACATCACTGGTATCAACGATCGCCCCGTCAACTGAGCCGTCCTTACCTGCGGGGCCAGGCGTATACCCTAAGTGCTCAGCCAACGCCCGACCGATAATCTGCTTTTTATAAGGGCTGGCATAAATAGCTCCATAAACTAACAGACCAGCATCGTAGCTATTCACGTGACACTTCCTCACACCACATTCGATAGAGTGCATTTATACCAATCGTGACGAGTTTCGAGGCCGCATTATCTTTACCAAACTTAAGAATTTCAGTTAAAGCACCCTCGCTCGGCTTGAATTTCTTAGTAAGACGGTCCTCAGCGGACTCACTTTCTTTTAAAGCCAAGTCGTAAGTCTTTATGCGGTTCGGCGCCTGCCTTGAAAAATTGGCGGCAAATTCGACTACCTCATTTAATCCAAAGCCTTCACCAAATATCTCTTTAAGCGTATTAAATCGTTCAAAATCGGTTTTTGAAAGTGTGACCTCCAGTCCTCGACCTCGACCGGAAAACGCCACCATCATTGAAGATACTTGTGTTTTTACATAATAGTCATCAACCTTCGGCTTCGATACTTGGGCTTTTGGCTTAGGCGCTTTTGGCTTTGTCGAGATGAGCGGAAAATCAATTTTCATGGCCCGTCACTCCCATACAATGTCGCGATAAATATCGTAAATTTTCTCACATCCGTGCAATTCCCACACATAGCAAAATTTCTTATATACCGCATCCCCAAACTCCTTGGGCAGCAGAGGAATTGGCTGGGTGACAAAATAAGCTTGGCCAGTATTATCAGCGTAAGGAGAGATATTGTCCGGGCCACCTCCCAAAGGAATCAATTTCACCTTCGGCCTGATACCGATAGCGCTCATTCTAGCTATCGTTTCCAATAGGGGAGTCAGTTGGCTATGAGAACCCTGATCGTCAAATTTAACCGGGATTAGAACCAGATCCGGTTCAACTTCGGTCAATATAAGGTTAGTGGTAGCCGGATCAGGCGTTGTGTCAATAACCAGATGATCACATTTAATTTTCCCTATCTTCCTAAGCCGCTTCCCCATCTCCAACCCTGTAGAGGGCTGCAGGGTTTGCAGCGGAAAAAGTGATATCTCCGGGTTGACGGGAGTTTCGTCATCACTTTGAGGGCGAATTCCATTATTGAAAAATGAGTAACTCGTAACTTGACGATCACCGTCCACGAGCAAAGTTTTTCTGCCTATGAGTTCGGACAGAATTCCAACAACATGGACTGCCGTCGTAGACTTTCCGACACCACCTTTAAAATGGATACATACTATTTTCATCAGTGAATTCCATATAAATATAGCCCCTACGCGATTTCAGGAGCTTAACATAGCCGCTTAGATCAATGACATCTGCCTACCCGGTGGGCAAAACGCCGTGCAATCCAGACCGAAACCTTCCCGCCGATTCAGCCCCAGGCGCTTGATCGCCTTGTTGAACCGCTGGGCCAGCAGATCGGCAAACGGCCCTTCGCCACGCATGCGCACGCCGAAGCGGCTGTCGTACACCTCACCGCCGCGCACCTGGCGTACCAGGCTCATCACGTGGGCCGCCCGCTGCGGGTAATGCGCCGCCAACCACTCCTCGAACAGTGGCGCCACCTCCAGCGGCAGGCGCAGCATCATGTACGCCGCGCTTTGCGCACCCGCTGCATGGGCTTCGGTCAGCAGGCTCTCCAACTCACTGTCGTTGATCATCGGGATCATCGGCGAGCACAGCACACCCACGGGTATACCGGCCTCGCGCATCACCCGAATGGCCCGCAGCCGCGCCTTGGGCGCGCCGTGCGGGGTTCCAGGATTCGCTTGAGCTCATCGTCCAGGCTGGTGAGGCTGATCATCACGGCTACCAGCCTTGGCGCGCCAACTCGGTCAGCAGATCGAGATCGCGCAGGATCAACGAGCCCTTGGTGATGATGGTCACCGGATGCCGGTAGCGCAGCAGCACTTCGAGGGTTTGCCGGGTGATCCGGTACTCGCGCTCGATCGGTTGATACGGGTCGGTGTTGGAGCCGAGGTTGATCGGGGCGCACACATAGCCAGGTTTGGATAACTGCTGTTCCAGCACATCGGCGGCGTTGCTCTTGGCGATCAACCTGGTTTCAAAATCGAGCCCCGGCGACAGGTCCCAGTAGGTATGGCTGGGCCGCGCATAGCAGTAGATGCAGCCATGCTCGCAGCCACGGTAGGGATTGATCGAGCGATCGAACGGCAAATCCGGCGAGTTGTTACGGGTGATGATGGTCTTGGCCGTTTCGATACGCACCTCGGTGCCCTGGGTCGGCGGCACTTCCTGGTACCAACCGTCATCCTCGGCCACGCTGACCGTGGGCGCAAAGCGGTTGGGCAGATGGGTGGCCGTGCCCCGGCCACGGGGCGGCAGCGGAGTAGACATGAAAGCGCCTCGATACTGTTTTTATATACAGTATCGAGGCGCGATGTTTCTGACCAGTGCCGTTCGGCAGTCAGGCAAACATCAATGCTTTTGCGTGACTTGGCCCAGGTCGTCGCCAGAGGTGGTGTGCATGTCATTCTCGCGCAGGTCCTTCACAGCGCGGGCCGTCACCGGCGCGCCCTGATTGCCCCAACTGCCCCGGATGAAACTGACGACATCCGCCACTTCCTGGTCCGACAGACGCCAGGCAAACGCCGGCATGGTGAAGCTCGAGGGTGCCGCGTGAGTGGCCGGCAAGGTACCGCCCCGCAGCACGATGTTGATCAGCGACGTGGCGTCCGCCGTCTGCAGCACCGGGTTGGCCGCCAGCGCCGGGAACACCCGCGTGTAGCCATGGCCGTCGGTACGATGGCAAGCCGCGCAGTTATCGATATACACCGACGCTCCGCGCTGGCTGTCATCGCCTTTCCACAAAGCAGTTGCGACCTGCTTGTCGTACTGATGCGGCGTGTCCTTGGGATCCACTGCCGGCAGGCTCTTGAGGTAACGGGCGATCGCTGTCAGGTCGTTTTCCGACAGGTACTGCATGCTGTGGACCACAACGTCGCTCATGCCGCCAAACACCGCGCTGCGATCACTGCGCCCGGTCTTGAGGAACTGCACCAATTGCTCCTCGCTCCAACTGCCAAGGCGTCCTTGTGGTCGCCGCGCAGGCTCTTGGCAATCCAGCCTTCCAGCGGCGCGCTGCCGGACAGGAACGCGTTGCCGTCCGCGGCGCTCAGGGCTTTTTCCTGCATGGTCAGGGCCCGTGGGGTATGGCACGCGCCACAGTGGCCGAGGCCTTCGACCAGGTAGGCACCACGGCTGATCACCGGGTCGGCATTGGCCGGCGCCTGGTAGTCCGCCACCTCGGGCGCGAACATCCAGCGCCACGCCGCCAAAGGCCAACGCATGCTCAGGGGCCAGGGGATATCGCTGTCCTTGTTTTCCTGGGGAACCGGCTCAACGCCCTTCATGAAATACGCATACAACGCCTGCATGTCGCTGTCGCTGACACGCGCGTAAGACGGGTAGGGCATCGCCGGGTAAAGCGTACTACCGTTCTTGGCCACGCCATGGCGCACAGCCTTGTCGAAGTCTTCGAAGCTGTAGTCGCCCAGGCCGGTCTTGTCCGGGGTGATGTTGGTGGAATAGATCACGCCGATCGGGGTTTCCATCGGCAGGCCGCCGGCGAAGGGTTTGCCGCCCTTGGCCGTGTGGCACGCCACGCAGTCGCCGGCGCGAGCCAGGTATTCGCCCTGCTTGACCAGCTCAGCCTCAGCGGCGCTCACCGAGCAACTGCTGAGCCACGCCAAGGAGGCAGCGAAGGTCGCGATAACAAGGGTTTTCATAGTCATCGCTCCTTATGCCTGAACCAGTGGGCCAGGGTTTTTCAGGTACTGCTCGCGGATCGCCCGTGCCGACCAGTAGGTCAGCGCCGCCACCAGGCCGGTAGGGTTATAGCCCAAGCCTTGCGGGAAAGCCGATGCGCCCGGGACAAACACGTTGTGCACATCCCAGCATTGCAGGTAGCGGTTCAACGCACTGGTTTTCGGGTCGGTCCCCATGATCGCCCCGCCGTTGAGGTGGGTGGTCTGGTACGACGCGGTGTTGAAATGCTCACCGACCTTTTTGCCGAGCAAGGCAATGGCCGTGGGGTTCATCGCTTCGGCGACCTTGCTCATTTTCTCGACCATGAAGCGGGTTCATCTTGATGTCGTTTTCCTGCCAGTCGAATGTCATCCGCAGTAACGGCAGGCCGTAGGCATCACGATAAACCGGGTCCAGATCCAGGTAGTTACCTCGGTAGGATTGATGGGCGCCGTGGGCGTCCATCGACACTTGGTGGGTGTAGTAATCGGCGGTGGCGCGCTTCCAGGCACTGCCCCAGGCCGGCGTGCCCGGCGGGTTGGACGTACCGGCAATCGGCCGGCTGCCGGCCTGGTTGACCCACATCGGCGAGCCGCCCACAAAGCCATGGGGGCCGTGGTCGAAGTTGTCGGCGTTGAAGTCATCGATGGCCACGCCGTTGCCGCCGGCGCCGATGAAATTGTTGGTGTGGGTGTCTTTGTCGAAGAACGCCTTGATGGTGGCCATGTTCTGGTAGGCGAAATTCCTGCCCACCACACCCTCATTGGTGATCGGGTCGTAAGGCTTGCCGATCCCGGACAGCAGCATCAGCCGCACGTTATGGAACTGGAATGCCCCCAGAATGACCAGGTCCGCCGGCTGTTCGCATTCGCGCCCCTGAGCGTCGATATAGGTCACGCCGGTGGCCTTGCTCCCGCTGCTGTCTAGGTTGACCTTGAGCACGTGGGAATTGGCCCGCAGTTCGAAGTTCGGTACCTGGCGCAACGCCGGCAGAATGTTCACATTCGGCGAGGCCTTGGAATACATGTAGCAAACGTAGCCACTGCAGAAACCGCAGAAGTTACACGGGCCCATCTGCGCACCGTAGGGGTTGGTGTAGGGTCCCGAGGTATTGGCCGAGGGCAGGTTGTAGGGTTTGTAACCGACCTCGGCAGCCGCTTTCTGAAACAGCTGTGCGGAGACGGTGTTTTTCTGGGAAGCCAGCGGAAACGGGTTGGAGCGATCCGGTGCATAGGGGTTGCCGCCACGGCCTTCACCGACCAATTGGCCTTTTACGGTCCAGGCTTGGCCGGAGGTGCCGAAGACTTTTTCGGCGTAGTCGAAAAACGGCTCCAGCTCTTCGTAGCTGACGCCGAAGTCCTGGATGGTCATGTCTTTGGGAATGAAGTGTTTGCCATAGCGCTCTTCGTAGTGGCTGCGCATGCGCAACTCAATCGGGTCGACACGAAAATGTACGCCCGACCAGTGCAGCCCCGCGCCGCCGACGCCATTGCCTGGCAAAAAAGCGCCCAACTGGCGGTTCGGCAGTGCCACATCTTTCACGCTGTGGCGAATGGTCACCGTTTCCTTGGAAATGTCCTGGAAGAGTTTTTTACGCACGCTGTAGGTCAGTTCGTCGATGACCTGAGGATAGCTGCCGTCCGGGTAGGTGTCCTGCATCGGGCCGCGCTCCAGCGCCAGCACGTTCAGGCCCGCTTCCGTCAGCTCTTTGGCCATGATCGCGCCGGTCCAGCCGAAACCTACGATCACCGCGTCAACTTTCTTCATGATGGTCGCCACGTTTATGCCCTCTCGCCGCGCATGGAAACTGCCGGGAACGGGTAAGGCTCGTTACGTTCCACCCAGTCCATGAAGTCGGCGCGGGCGCCGGGGAAGCCGATCATGGTCCAGCCGACCATGCCCTTGTTGCCGCCGTGGATCGGATCGCAGAAGAACCCTTCCTTAGTGTTTTGCAGCAGCAGGTTGAAGAACATCTTGGGCGGCACCGTATCGAAATGCGCGCCCAGCTCAACGCCGCCAGCCTCCAGACGACGCAGCATGTCGTCTCGGGTAGCGCTGTCTTGCGCAGCAAAAGGCTTACCGTTGAACGCCTTCGACCATGCATCCGTCGCGGCAATGCCCAGGCGATAGATGTCCCTGGGCACCAATTTGCTCTGCCAGCCCATTTCGGGGGGCGCGTCAGCGTTGAACGGGCCTTGCATGAACCACAGGGCGCCGCTGGCGTACGGCGTGTTCATCTGGCGGTCGATGTATTGCGGCGCACCCGCTTCCAGAGCACCTGGGCCTTGGGCATCGGCGGGGATCAAGCGCTCGACGGCGGCGTTGATAAACGCCCATTCCTCGGCAGTGAAGTAAGTCGGCTCGTAGGCTTTTTCGCTCAGGTCAGGCTTGGCGGGCGCGGCCTGGGCTTCAGGCGCAGCCATCAGCATCGAGCCACCCAGGCCCGTGCTGGCAACCGTGACCACCGGGATCAAGGTCAAGGATTTGCGCAGAAAGTCACGCCGGGGGTTGTCTTGATCTTGATCAGACATGGAGGCACCTCATCATGTGGTCACGGATTTATCAGCGGCTTCTAGTGAGCGGCTTGGGTTTTTGCAATCAATGGATACAAATGATAGCAGGCTAACGATGAGGGGGATCGATTCAGCGACTAAGTCGAATGAATGCGGGCAAAAAAGTGGAGCCGGCTGATCGTTCCCACGCTCCGCGTGGTAATGCATCCGTGACGCTCAGCGTCACCCGTACACATGAGCTGTTCGGCGGGGCGCGGAGCATCCCAGGCGGCATTCCCACGCAGAGCGTGGGAACGATCATCCGAGGT
>JAFHKH010000830.1 GCA_016937595.1 Pseudomonas cedrina subsp. fulgida
ATCCGCCAGTTGGACGTGGAAGCGCGGCGCCTGGAGCTGGCCCAGCAAAATGGCCGCGTAGTGGCGCGCTCAATGCGGCGAAGGAAATCATCCTGCACCGCGTCGGCAATGGGCGTCCCGGCTCGAAAGTCAGCCGCTACCTGAAGCTGTACTTCCTCGCCCAGGACATCCACGAACGCGCGAGCTCCTCCCACTATCCCTACAACGCCCTGGCCGAAGCCTTCTTCCACAGCGACGTGCTGTTCCGCTGCCAGCGCCTGCTGCGCCAACAGGGCAAAGCCTGCCAGGCCCTGGCCGAGTCGATCCAACTGCGCCAGCCGTTCATCTATGACGACAGCTTCGCCGAAGCCCTGGGTGACCTCAACGCGTCCCTGGAACACCTGCGCATCCAGAGCAACCCGGCCTGGCGCGGCCTGCTGCGTTCGTTGCGCGCCCTGGCGGCCAACCTGTCCACCCTCGACCGCCTGCTGGGCGATGCCAGCAACCCCGACCGCCTGGCCGATGCCACCGACAGCAACCTGCTGGACCGTGCTCCGCGTAACCTCAAGGAAATGTGGACGCGCCTGCGCACGCAGATGACGCCGACTTCGCTGCTGTTCCGCCACGCCCTGCGCCTGTCCCTGGCGTTGAGCATCGGCTACGCCACCCTGCACGCCATCCACGCGTCCCAGGGTTACTGGATCATCCTCACCACGCTGTTCGTGTGCCAGCCCAACTACGGCGCGACGCGGCGCAAGCTTGGCCAGCGCATCATCGGCACCGCCATCGGCCTCACCGTGGCCTGGGCGCTGTTCGATTTGTTCCCCAGCCCATTGGTGCAATCGATGTTCGCCATCGCCGCCGGCCTGGTGTTCTTTATCAACCGTACCACCCGCTACACCCTGGCCACCGCCGCCATCACGCTGATGATATTGTTCTGCTTCAACCAGGTGGGCGATGGCTACGGGCTGTTCCTGCCACGGCTGTTCGATACCTTGCTGGGCAGCCTGATCGCGGGCCTGGCGGTGTTCCTGTTCCTGCCGGACTGGCAGGGTCGGCGCCTGAATAAAGTGCTGGCCAACACCCTGACCTGCAACAGCATCTACCTGCGCCAGATCATGCAGCAATACGCCGCCGGCAAGCGCGACGACCTGGCCTACCGCCTGGCGACGCAACGCGCACAACGCCGACGCGGCGCTGTCGACGACCCTGGCGAACATGCTGATGGAACCGGGGCACTTCCGTAAGGAGGCGGATGTGGGCTTCCGCTTCCTGGTGCTGTCGCACACCTTGCTCAGTTACTTGTCAGGCTTGGGCGCGCACCGCGAAACCCAGTTGCCGGCCGAGATGCGCGAACACCTGATCGAAGGCGCCGGCAACGCCCTGGCGGCGAGCATCGATCAAATCGCCACGGGGCTGGCCAATAAACAGCCGATTGCAATCCAGAGCGATGCCGAGGAAGCGCTGGCGGCGGACCTGGAGCAGATGCCGGATGAAATCGATGAAGGTCAGCGACTGGTGCAGACGCAGTTGGCGTTGATTTGCCGGCAGTTGGGGCCGTTGCGCACGTTGGCGGCGCATCTCATCAAAGACACTAGCGCGGCTTAAATAGCTTTCGCGAGCAAG
>JAFHKH010000831.1 GCA_016937595.1 Pseudomonas cedrina subsp. fulgida
TTCTGCTGACTGGGGCTGCTTCGCAACCCAACGCGGGACAAGCCGGCTCGCCACAGGGGAATTCGCCAGCCGTTTAACGTTGTAATGAAACCAGGTCAGAGAAACCAGCGGTATTCCCGCGCATGGATCTCTTGCTGGAAAGCCAGGTGGTCCTGGCGTTTGTTCTCGCAGTACACGTCGACAAATTCAGCGCCCAGCTTATCGCGCAACACCGGCTGATGCTGCATGGCGCGCACGGCATCGAGCATTTCCAGGGGGAAGTCGGTGCCGCTGGCGCGGTCTTCGTTCAGCGGTGCGATGGGGTCGCGCTTGGCTTGCAGGCCATGCTCCAGGCCAACCAGGATGGCTGCCAGCACCAGGTACGGATTGGCGTCGGCACTGGCCAGGCGGTGTTCGATGCGCAGGTTGCGCGGGTCGGACTCGGGGATGCGCACGCAGGCGTCGCGGTCTTCAAAGCCCCAACTGGCGCGGGTTGCCGCATTCACCGTAGCACCCAGGCGGCGGAATGCGTTGTGGTTGGGCGAGAAGATCGGCATGCAATGGGGCAGCAATTCCAGGCAGCCGGCCACGGCATGGCGCAGCGCCTGCTGCTGGTGCGCCGCGAGCAGGTTGTTGCCCGCGCCGTCATACAGGCTCACATGCACATGCATGCCGCTGCCGGGGTATTGCAGATAGGGCTTGGCCATGAAACTGGCGCGGTAGCCATGTTTGAGCGCCACGCCGCGGGTGCTGCGACAAAACAGGGCAGCCCAGTCGGCGGCGCGCAGGCCGTCGCTGTCGTGGCCGAAGTTGATCTCGAACTGGCCGGGGCCGATTTCGGCGGTGATCACCGTGATATCGATGCCTTGGTCCTTGGCCGTCTGTGCCATGTCATCGAGCACTTCGCTGAAGCGTGACAGCCGCTCGATATGCAGGTTGGGTTGATCGTCCGCATCACCACTCAGCGGATCGCGGGCGAATTGCGGCAGGCCGTTATCGAGTGTCTTGTCGAACAGATAGAACTCCAGCTCGAACGCGACCACTGGGTGGATACCCTTGTGCTGCAGGCGTTGCAGCACCTTGGCCAGCACTTCGCGGGGCTCGAATTCGATGGGGGTTTCGGTTCCGTCCGAAGTAATCAGCATTTGCCCCAGTGGCTGGGATTCCCAGCTCACCGGCCTGAGCGTGCCCGGCACCAGCCGCCGGTTGGCGTCCGGGTCGCCGTCGTTGAAGCAATAGCGCCGATCTTGAACAAGCCACCCTGGGCGCCCAGCAGCACGGGCGTTTTGCGGCAGTTTCAACGGGCTGCCGGCGGCGACCTTTTCCAGCATCTCGATCGGGTAGCGCTTGCCGTAGAAATGCCCGGGAATGTCCAGGGCGATCAGGTCGACATAACGCACCTCGGGATGCTGCTGGCGGAAGGTGCGGACTTCGGCCAGTAGCGAGGCACAAGGGCTTTTCACGGGGGTGCTCCTAGTTGTAGACCCACAGCACGCGGGCGGGCAGGTCAGTCAGGTTGGCATAGCGGCAATGGGCGAAGCTGGCCAGGTGAAAACTGTCGCCCGGCCCGAGGGTGACGCCGTCGGCTTCGCCATCCACCCACAGCGTCAACTCGCCTTCGAGCACAAAACCGGCCTGTTCGGCGCGGTCGCTCATGCTCTGTTCGCCGCTGTTGGCACCGGGGGCCAGCAGACTGTCGAGCATCGAGAAGGCGCCGTTCATGCTTGGCGAGACCAGAATGTCGGTGATGCCGTTGGCGTAATACAGCGTGCGCCGTTCATTGGGCCGGGTGATCCAGTCCACTGCCTTGGGTTTGGGCCGGCTGTAGAAATAGGTGGTGGGCACATCCAGCGCATGACTGATGGCGGTCAAATCCGCCACCGTGGGGCGTGACAGGCCGCGCTCGACTTGGGACAAAAAGCCCACCGAGCGCTCGATTTTCTGCGCGAGCTGGGCGAGGGTGAGCTTCTTGTGCTTGCGCAAGTCGTGGATCAGCGCGGCGAGGATGGCGAGTTCGTCTAAGTCGTTCATGAAATTTATATCGAATAATTTCATGAAAAAATACAGCGTAAATTTCACTCTGGCAAGCGTGCAACAGCGCCTTGCCGCCGCGCCAAGCGTGTCATGGCCGGAAAATAAACGGCGTGACGGGTGTGCCTTGCATGAGTTGCACACCCCCCATCAGCGGCACCAAGTGGCCGTCGGTACGGGCCTGGGTCACCAGTGTCTGCAGGGCTGCACGTTGTCGGGCCAGGTTGTGGGCCGTGGGGGCGTCTGGGTCGTAGTGGCGCGTAAACACATGGTTGGAGTCGGTTCGCGTGATCGTCATCCAATACACGTTGGGGTGTCCCTCGCGGCGGAAAATCAGTTCACTTGGGTAACGCGCGTCGAAGACTTCATAGTGACTCTCCTCCAGCAGGGCCTTCAGCAGGTCTCTGGCGGTGGTGCTGTTGGGCACCAGCACCGCGTTTTCCGTCAAGCGCCGGGGCATGCGCAGGGTGCTGAACCGCAGGACGTCGAAATTGACCGAAGGCGCCAGCGACCACGCCCGTTGACCCTGCGTGCGCGCAAGGCTCGCAAGCAATGCCAGTGGATCGCTCGCCAGCGGCGAAGGCAGCGCTGCCGGCACTGCGACCGAGCGGCCCGACCAACTTGTCCAGTCGTGCAGGGTACGAATCAGCCGGGCGTAGCCGCCGGCGTTCAGACCGATGGGGTTGCTGTTGTTGAACAGTTCGGCACTGAGGCGGATGAGCGAGTGCGCCGTGAAGCTTGGGAAGATGTGGCTTAACTGGCGCGCGATGGGCGCGCGAAACGGCAGCTGAACGCCGATCATCCAGCGTTCCAGCGAGCCGCTGTACTCGACGATGCGCGGCTGATCGTGGAAATAGCGGTGCAGCAGGTCTTCGAATTGCACAAAGGTCGAGCAGGCGCGGTCGCTGGGCACGATCACCGCGCGGGCACCGGTCACGGCCGATGATTCGCTGCCGGGCAGTATCGCGTAATAGCGGCCATCCATCTGGATGTATTCAGTCGATACCTGGCCCGCTGCCACGTCGCGTCTGCGCCAGATACCCGGACGCCCGGCAACCGCTTGCAGCGCGGTGGCATCGAAGGATTGTCCCCAGTCGATAAAGCGCTCCTCCAATGGGCGTTGCGCTCGTGCGACAGGCAGCGTGACGGTTTCTCCAGGCCCACGGCTGGGGCCCGGGATCGGTTCAATCGAGGAGGACGCCGTGCCCGGCAGGTCGCGGCCCTCGATTCTCAGCCTGAACTGTTCCGGCGTGATGATGAGGTACTGGGCAAAGTCGCCAAGCGGGTGTGCAGACCGTCTGAGTTGGTGAATCAACGTCATCTGCAGTTCCGGTTCGCGGTTCAGGGGAAACACGAACGACGCCAGCACCCTTTGTGCCTGCTCGGGGTCGAGGTAGGGATAAAGCCCCATCAGCGCGCGTTGCGGTTCGGTCGGCAGGGGCGCGCCGCCGCGCAAACCCAGTTGCGGCGAGCGTATTTCCCAGTGGCCTTGAGGGCTGCGGTAGAGCGGTTGCCCTGGGTAGGCACTGGGGGCGCGGCGGGGGTCATTGAGCCGCCAGACCTGTGCATCGCTGTCTCGGCGGATGGAATACCAGTGCCCGCCGTCCAGCAGAAAGTGCTTGGGCGCCTGGAAGCCGTCTGCCTGCGCGGCGTCCCGGACGTAAATGTGCTGCTGCTCCCAGCCGGGCAGCAACCTGACGTCAGCGGGCGGCTTTTTCAACGACAGTTTCGGGTCGAGGCCTGGGCGCACGGCTGGCGTGGTTCGCGGGCGAATCGGCCCTGCGCCGGCCACGGCACCATCGAGGACGGCCCCCACCAGTTCTCCCAGGGCCCGCACCACGTAGTGCGCGGCACTGGCCCTGTCGCCACGTTGCGCCGCCTCCACGGCGCTGATGATCGACAGGCTGCTGCGCGCCAGGCCGATAGGCAACATGACTTTGACCGGAAAAAACAGCGTGGCAACGTCAAGGCCCGCCGTGACCAGCGTCGAGGCACTTTGGACGTCGGCCTCCTGGGTGCTGGTGGACTGCGCATTGGCAGCATTGATCGCCGCCGAGGCTTCGGTCTGGTAGGCCTCCTCGAGGACATTGTCGGCGATGCGGCTCAGGGCGATCACCGGGTCTCTGGCGCCGCCCTTGAGCAGCGTGCGGATTCTCGGTCGCGCGGTCAGTTCGACGCGCCCGACAAGATAGTCCTGCCAGGCACTGTGATTGATGAAGTCGCGGTGCAGGGCCGAGGCGTCGGCGTACTCGTGAAACACGCGCCCGCTCGGGCTGCCGGGTGTGTAGACCACCCGTGAAGCCACGCTGGAGGAGCCGGTCGAGAACACCAGCACGCCCCTGACGCGCTCGCCGCGCAGCTTCAAGCTGCTGACAATGACGCGATGCCCTTCGACGCTGGCGCGCTTGTCATCATCCGTCGGGCCTGCCAGCACGCTCGAGACCCAGTTGAACCCGCGGTCGAGCCGGTCATCCAGAAAGTCGCCGGCGATTTTTGCCTCCAGCGCATCGACCCGCAATTGCAAGGCCATGATCTGAACGTAGCGCTGTTGCTCGGCCACGGCTTGCGGCGAGGTGATCAGGCGCGCCTTGAGGAACTTCTCGTAGCTGTCGCCGATATTGACAGTGCGCACCAGCTCTTTGACTTGCGCGACCGATAACGCGGTGTAGGCGGCATGGGTTTTATCGGTCAGCCAGGCAAAGTTTGTGAAGTTGAGGTCAAGCCACTCGATGTTTTCCAGGGCCAGTTCGGTCAGTGACAGCGCGCGGGTGATGAACACCGGCGTGCCTGGCTCAGGCGGCAGGGGTTTGCCCCCCGGCACGTAGCTGCCGACCAACCGTGGCGCGTAGGTTTTGGTGTGCACGATGAGGGTGTCGGGGTCGACTGTCAGGCCGTAATCGGCCTCCAGCACGCGCCGCAGTTGCTCGTTGCTGTACGCCAGCAGGGTCGCGCGGTCGCTGAACTGTGAAAACGAGG
>JAFHKH010000832.1 GCA_016937595.1 Pseudomonas cedrina subsp. fulgida
GCAGTCGCCGTGCATGCGGATGTTCTTGTGCGGCGTGGCCTTGTACACCTCTTCCACACGCTTGAGCAGGTCGCGGGCCACGGACTCGTAGGCCGGCAGCAGGCTCTTGGGAATGAAGTTGCCTTCCAGCAGGGTGGTGAGGGAATCATGGCCGAAGTTCTTCACGCCCAAGGCTTCACGGTGCTCGAAAGGGCGGGTCGAACCCACCGCATGCAAGCGGCCCAGCAATTGCCCGAGACGGTAAAGCTGATCGAGGTTGCCCGGTTCCGGCGCGCGACCGCCACGGCGGGGGAACAAGGTGAAACGGAAGCCGGCGTGTTCGAACAGGCTCGCGCCGTTGTGGATCAGCGGCGCGACCACTGGCACTTCGCATTCAGCCAGTTCGAAGGTGAAGCGGTGCTCTTCCAGGATCGCTTCGTTGGTCCAGCGTTGCGGACGATAGAACTTGGCGATCAGTGGCTCGGCGCCTTCGATGCCCACTTGATAGACGCGGTTTTCGTAGCTGTTGAGCGCCAGGATACGAGCATCGCTGAGGAAGCCGATACTTTCGACAGCGTCGAGCACCAGGTCGGGGGTGAGCGTTTCAAACGGATGGGCCATGCGAACTCCTGCGCGCAGCAGGTCGCCGCGTCCGGCCGGGTATGGTAACAGCATAGGTAGGCGGTGGCTGTGATGACGCCTTCGCGAGC
>JAFHKH010000833.1 GCA_016937595.1 Pseudomonas cedrina subsp. fulgida
TCGCGGGTTGTCGGTGCAGTGCTGCAGCTGATCGTCGCGAAACGGCCGGCATGCGCACGTAGGTTTCATAGCCGAGCACGTCGGTACAGCGCGCCAGTTCGGCCTGCACCGCCGGCACCCTCAATTCGGCAGCGCCCGGGCCCAGGCCGATCACGCGAGGCGGCCACGGGCGCGACCGACTTGCGACAGGTCCAAGGGCTGCTCGGCAACGCTGACGACAATATCGGCATCCTGAGCAAGCTCACTGAAACGCAGCGGCACACCCAGCGCCAACGCCGCGTCATGCAACGACGCGTCGGCCATCTGCGTGTCACTGGCCAGCAGGCAAGCCAGGGATTGCACGGCAATACCTACGTCATGCAGCGCTGCCCGCACCCGTTCAGCCAATTGCGCGCCCGGCTTGCAGGCCACGCACACCGTCTTCGGATAGATCAGTAGTTCGTTGGGCGCAGGCACCCGTTCGGCGCTGCCCACATGAATGGCCAGGCGCGCGTGTGGGTCCTGCGGCAGATTGGCCTGGTCCAGCCACGGCGCCGCGCCTTCTACGCGAACGCTTTCACCGGCCAGCAAGTCCGAGACAAAGCGCTTGCCCAGTTCCAGATCCGCCAACGCGTAACCCGCGGGCGGGTTGAGCAGGCAGGTGCCGAAACGCAACTCGCCGCTGGTGGTAATGGCCGCCGCCACGCCCAGCGCAGCGGCAATCTCACGCGCCATCAGGTTCACCCCGCCCAGGCCGCCGAGTAGCGGCACCACGGCGCTGCCGTCTTCAGCCACGGCGAGCACGGCGGGCTCTTCGCCCTTCTCCAGCAGCAGCGGCGCCAGCGTGCGGATCACGATGCCGGCGGCACACAGCGCAATCAGCGGTGTGCCTTGCTGGTAAAGCTGACGCAGCGTGGCGCCAAATTCGTTGTAAGCATGGTCCGCGCCCTCGACCCGTGCGGTCAAACCGTGGATCGCAGCACCGGGGTACAACTGCTGGATCTTGCGCGCAGTGGCCAGGCTGCCCTGGCCGAGGATGACAATGGCCGGGCGCATCACCCTTGCCACCGTTCGCCAGGCACGATGATCAGCGAGAAGTACGGCGACGACATCGGCTCCACCTGGTCCAGCGGCACGATCTTCTGGTTGGCCATGGTCGCGCGTTCCACGTACAGCGCACGCTCGGCCAGGCCGAGCTCTTCGAGCACCTGGCGCACTTTGGGGAAATTGCGCCCCAGCTTCATGATCACCGCCGCGTCGGCGTCCGCCAAACGGCGCTTGAGGTCTTCATGGGGCAACACGCCGGACAGCACCGACAGGCTCTGGTTGCGATACACCAGCGGCGCGCCCAGCACCGAGG
>JAFHKH010000834.1 GCA_016937595.1 Pseudomonas cedrina subsp. fulgida
AAAAAACGCGGTCAAGTGTGGGAGCGGGCTTGCTCGCGAAAGCGATCGCCCAGGCAGCGAAAAACCTAAGGCTTACCCTTCACCACCACCCACCACGGCGTGCGTTGCTCGATCTGCACCGGCAGCGTTGGCAACAGCGCATTCAACGCCAGGGTGGTGTCGTGCAGCGGGAAGCTGCCGGTGATGCGCAGGTCGGCCACGGCCTTGTCCACCCCCAGGTAACCGCTGCGGTAGCGGCTGAGTTCCTCGACCACATCGCCCAGGCGGGCGTTGTCGACCACCAGCATGCCGCGGGTCCAGGCGTCGCTGGCGGGGCTGACGGCAAGGGCAGGGCCGAGGCTGTCGCTGCGCATCAGCACTTGCTGGCCTGCCTTGAAGATCTGTTCCTGGTGCAGCGCCTCGGGCTGGGGCGACGGCCGATTGCAGCACGCTCAAGCGCGTGGCGTCTCTTCGCGCTTGACGATAAACCGCGTGCCCAGCGCGCGCAGGCTGCCGTCGCGGGTCTGCACATAGAACGGGCGCGCATCGTTGTGCCCGGTCTCGACGAGGATTTCGCCTTCCTGCAACACGATCAATCGACGTTTCTCATCAAAACGCACGTCAATCGCACTGTGGGTGTTGAGGTTGACCAGGGTGCCGTCCGCCAGTGTCAGCGTGCGCTGCTCGCCGGTGGCGGTGCGCTGGTCGGCCAGCCAATAGTGGATCGGCACATAGCGCTCACCGGCAAACAACGCCAGGCCAACGACCAGGGCGATGCTCGCCAGGCCGCTGCCCAGCTTGCGTACCCGCTGGCGAATACCCTCGCGCGACTGCAGCAACGCCGCACGCGCCGGGCCCGAAGCGGCACTGAAACGCTGGTCGAGCATGCCCAACTGGCGCCAGGCGCGGGCGTGCTCCTCATGGCTGGCGAGCCATTTGGCGAATTCCTCGCGCTCAACCGGGCTGCCGTCGCCCGAATCGAGGGACAGTTGCCAGGCAATCGCGGCATCCAGCACGCGGGCCGAGACCGGCTTGGAGCTGATCGATGTCACTGCGGCTCGCCATACAGGGCGATGTAGCACTGGCGAATGCCCTGGGCCAGGTATTGGCGCACGCGCGGTACGGACACACCGAGACGCTGGGCGATTTGCGCATGACCCAGGCCGTCGAGGCGGTTGTAGAGGAAAGCGGCGCGGGCCTTGCTCGACAGCTTGCCGAGCAGGCGGTCGATGGCCTTGAGGTCTTCGAGGATCAGTTGTTGCTGTTCCGGTGACGGGTGTTCGCTTTCCGGGAGCAGCATCAGCTCGCAGAGGTAAGCCTGTTCCAGGGCGGCGCGACGGAAGTAGTCGAACAACAGGCCCTTGGCGATGGCCACCAGGAATGCACGTGGTTCGCGGGGTTCGCGTAATTCGTCACGGCCCAGCAGGCGTATGAAGGTGTCCTGGCTCAAGTCTTCGGCGCGGCTCGGGCAGGCCACGTTTCGCCGAAGCCAGGCCAGCAGCCAGCCACGATGGTCGCGATATAACGCGCCAACGAGCTCACTGTGTGGGTTCTGGGCCGACGACAAGGCATCACCGAATAAACAAGAGGTTTAAACTAACGAGAATTATTCGCGATTGTGTCAGAGCCGTGGGATGGGCGCAATTGGCGTCTGTCGGCTTGCAGGCCTAATGACATCTAACTGACGATGAGTGCCCTGTTAATGCCCTGTGGCGAGCGAGCTTGCCTCGCGTTGGGCTGCAAAGCGGCCCCAAGAAGAATGCCGCGTACTGTCTGGAAAAATGCGCGGCCTGGTTTTGGGGCTGCTTCGCGACCCAACGCGGGACAAGCCCGCTCGCCACAAGGGAGGTGTGACGTTAGAAAGAGGGGGCTTGTCTGCGGCGTTTCCATTGGGCCAGGCGCTCTTGCAGGGCCTGAGGGCTGTCGATGTGTTGCTGGCGCGCGCGGTTCAGCAGGATCAGCATCAGCTCCGCCGTGGCCAGGGCATCGGCGCTGGCGTGATGGCGCTCGCCCACGTGCAGTA
>JAFHKH010000835.1 GCA_016937595.1 Pseudomonas cedrina subsp. fulgida
GCTGCTGATCGGTCTGTTCAGCTTCAGCAACTTGCCGGTGCGCCTGCAAGCCGACCACCTCACGGTGGTGGGCGAACGTCAGCGCCTGCAACTGGACGATGGCTCGAAGGTGTTGCTGAACACCAACTCGGCGTTTTCCAGCAGCGTCAAGGATCACCAGCGCATTGCCCGCCTGTACCAGGGCGAGGCGTTTTTCGAAATAGTCCCAAACCACGGCCTGCCCCTGGAAATCGACGCCGGCCCGGTGCGCGCCAGTGTGCGCGATACCGCCTTTGCCGTGCGCTACCTCAATGGCGAAGCCCAGGTGCAAGTGCAGCGCGGCGATGTCGACCTGAGCAACACCGTGAACGATGCCCGTGTGCGCCTGAGCGCGGGTGAAAGTATCCGCATCGGGCCCAAGGGCTTCGGCCAGCCTGCCAAGCTGGATGCCAATAAAGACCTGGCCTGGGTACAGGGCAGGCTGATCTTCGAAAACTGCCCGATGGGCGAAGTGCTCGCCGAGCTGCGGCGCTACTATCCCGGCTGGATCGTCAGCACCAACGACCGGCTCGCCCGCGTGGCCGTCACCGGCAATTACCGGCTCGACCAGCCGTTGGACGTGGTGCGCTCCCTGGCGCACATCACCTCGGCCAAGCTGTCGGAATACCCGGCGCTGGTCATCCTGAACTAAATGAGAATTATTTTTACTCGATAGCGGGCGGCGGTACGTCTCGTCTTAGTCAATGCAACTGATTCCTATTTGATCAGTTCGCAACTATAAGATTCGTACCCCCGGAGCGCTCTCGATGTCCTCTTGTTCCAACCGCCGGTCTTCTTCGCCCGTCCTGTCCTTACTGACCGCCGCCCTGCTGCTGGCCGGTGTGCCGGTGCTGACCGCCAGCGCCGCCGAACCGGCGCCACGCAGCCACGGCAATTACAGCTTCAGCATCGAACAGCAACCGCTGGTTTCGGCACTCAATGCCTTTACCACGGTAACCGGCTGGCAGGTCGGCCTGCCCGCGGAGCTGGGCCAGGGCGTGTCATCCCCCGGTGCACGCGGCCCACTGTCGCCGGAAAACGCCCTGGACCGGCTGTTGGTGGGGACCAACCTGAGCTACCGCAAACTGGGCAATAACAACATCGTCCTGGAAAAGCGCACCGCGGGCAGCACCCTCAACCTGCAACAGGTGACCATCAGCGCCACCCGTAACGAGCAGGACGTGAGCAGCGTACCGAGCACCGTCAGCGTGCAGGAGCGCGAAGCACTCGACCGCCAGAACGTGAATACCATCCGTGAACTGGTGCGTTACGAACCGAACGTCTCGGTAGGCGGCGCGGGGGGACGCTCAAGCAATTCGGGCTACAACATTCGCGGCATCGATGGCGACCGCATCCTCACCCAGGTGGATGGCGTGGAAGTGCCGGACAACTTCTTCAACGGCCCCTACGCCAAGACCCGTCGCAATTACGTCGACCCGGAAATCGTCAAGCGCGTGGAGATCCTGCGCGGCCCGGCCTCGGCGCTGTACGGCAGCAGCGCCATCGGTGGCGCCGTCAGCTATTTCACCCTCGACCCGCAAGACATCATCAAGCCCGGCCAAGACTATGGCGCCCGCCTGAAGACCGGCTACAGCTCCGCCGACGAGAGCTGGCTGACCTCCGGCACCGTCGCCGGCCGCGTGCAGGATTTCGATGGTTTGCTGCACCTGAGCCAGCGCAATGGCCACGAAATGGAGTCCTATGACGGCAACAACGCCACCGGCCTGGCGCGCACCGGCGCCAACCCGGAAGAGGCCCGCACCACCAACGTGCTGGCCAAGCTGGGCTGGAACTATGGCGACGACAATCGCCTGGGCCTGACGTACGAAAAGTACAAGGATGATCGCGACGTCGATCTGAAAAGTGCCGTGGGCGGCCCGTTCACTGGCGGGCGCGGCTTCAACTTCTACCGTGGAAGATCCGGCAACGACACCATCACCCGCGAGCGTTTCGGTATCGAAAACCGCTTCGCCCTGGACGCGCCGATGGCCGATCAGATCAAGACCAGCCTCAACTACCAGATCGCCAAGACCGACCAGTCCACCGCCGAAATCTACCAGCCGTCCCGCCGCGTCCTGCGCACCCGCGAAACCCTCTACGAAGAAAAACAGTGGGTCTTCGATGCCCAGTTGGACAAGGCCTTCAGCCTCGGCGACAGCGATCACCAGGTCACTTACGGCACCACCCTCAAGCAGCAGAAAGTCACCGGCTCGCGCGAAGGCGCCGCCACCTGCCTGGCCGTCGGCAGCGGGTGCACGGCCATCGGCGCACCCAGCCCATCGGCCGGTGACAGCGTGCGCAAGGCCAGCGACTTCCCGGACCCGACCATCAATACTTACTCGCTGTTCGCACAGGACCAGATCGCCTGGGGCAACTGGACCTTCCTGCCCGCCATGCGCTACGACTACACCCAACTCAAGCCCAAGTTGACCGAAGCGTTCCTCAACACCGTCGACCCGACGCGGATCTACGCCCACAGCGACAAGGAAAAAACCTGGCACCGTGTGACGCCCAAGTTCGGCCTGACCTACGCACTGACCGATCACTACACCTGGTTCGGCCAGTACGCTGAAGGCTTCCGCACCCCTTCCGCCAAAGCCTTGTACGGGCGCTTTGAAAACCTGCAGCAGGGCTACACCGTGGAACCCAACCCGGACCTCAAGCCGGAAAGCAGCAAGGGCGTGGAAACCGGGATTCGCGGCAATTTCGATTCCGGTTCGTTTGATATCGCCGTGTTCTACAACAAATACCGCAACTTCATCGACGAAGACGCCTCCGTCGCCGGCGGTACCTCACAGCAATTCGAAGCCAACAACATCAAGCACGCCACCATCAAGGGAATCGAAGCCAAAGGCCACCTGAACCTTGACGCGTTCGGCGCGCCGCAAGGCCTGTACACCCAAGGCTCGATTGGCTACACCTATGGCCGCAACGACGACAATGGCGAGGCGCTCAACAGCGTCAACCCGCTCAAGGGCGTATTCGGCCTGGGCTATGACCAGGACAACTACGGTGGCCTGCTGAGCTGGACCCTGGTGAAAAAACAGAATCGCGTCGACAGCACCACCTTCCACGCGCCTGACGGCAGCACCACCGGCCCGTTCAAGACCCCAGGCTTCGGCGTCCTCGACCTGACCGCCTTCTACAAAGTCACCGACGATGTGACCGTCAACGGCGGCCTCTACAACCTGACCGACAAAAAGTACTGGAACTGGGATGACGTGCGCAGCTACGACGGCGTCGGCGAAGCCGGTGTGACCTCCCCGGCCAACCTCGACCGGTTGACCCAGCCGGGTCGCAACTTTGCGATCAACGTGATCTGGAACATCTAACCCGCCCTCACTCACCTCGGCGAAATGTTGTCGACGAGGTGAGATTTTTTACTGTGTCGCGTCTTCTCGTTCGTCTAGTTGATAACCGCTCTCTTTCGGGCACCGAGGCGTTTCCCTTCTCAAGGATTTTTTCATGACCGCTTCCCCTACCGCAGAACGCGCAAGCCTACGCTCCCAGCGCCTGAACCAGATTACCCATGAGCCACACAGCAGGCTCGATGCATTGGTCAAAGCCCACACACCGTTCGAAACCCAGGCCAACTTCGCGCGCTTCGTCGTGGCGCAGTACCTGTTCCAGTCGGAACTGGTAGCGCTGTACAACGATGCCGAGCTGAACCAGATCGTGCCGGACCTGGCCGAACGCTGCCGCGCCGAAGCCGCCAGGCTGGACCTGGGCGACCTCGACACCGACGTGCCGGCAGCGGTCGCCGGCGCCGTGAAGCACCCAGGCAAGGCCGAAGCCTTGGGCTGGCTGTTCGTGTCGGAAGGTTCCAAACTGGGCGCCGCGTTTCTGATCAAGCGCGCCGTGGGCCTGGGCCTGAGCGAAACCTTCGGTGCCCGCCACTTGGCCGAGCCCGCGGGTGGTCGCGCCGAAGGTTGGAAACGCTTCACCCGCACCCTCGACGCCCTGGAATTCAGCGCCGAAGAAGAAGCCGCCGCGGAACAAGGCGCGATTGACGCGTTTGTACGCTTCACCGTATTGCTGGAACAGGCGTACGCCAGCGCGCCTGAACTGGCATAATTCCTGGATTGGAATGCAATCAAATGTGGCAGCGGGCTTGCTCGCGAAAGCGGTGGATCAGTCAGTCTATTCAGTGACTGTCACACCGCATTCGCGAGCAAGCCCGCTCCCACATTTGGCTCTCATTCCATAGTGATTCTCTGCGATATCCTTACCCATGACCGGCAAACCCCAACCCCCTTCGAAAATCGCGCAGCTCCTCTTCGGCCTGCTGGCCTACGTCAGCCTGGGCGTCGGGCTGGTGGCGATTGTCATACCGGGTTTGCCCACCA
>JAFHKH010000836.1 GCA_016937595.1 Pseudomonas cedrina subsp. fulgida
AAGCCAGCTCCCACATTTGTTCGAGCAAGGCTCAAGACTATGCCCACTGCCCTTTATCGCCTCATCCTCGCCGCCCTGCTGTTGCTGCCTTTAAGCGCACACGCCAGCGACGCCGAAGACTTCCTGGCCGCCAACCCGGCCCAGCAAGCCAAGCTCCTCCAGGATTGGGCCGCCCAGCCCGACCCGGCACGCATCGAGCTGGTGGATGCCCTGCAACAAGGCCACATCACGCTCAACGGTGAAGTAAAAACCGTACGCCTGAACAACCGCCTGCGCGGCCTGATCGACAACGTAAGGGCCAGCCAGCAACTGCTCGCCGCCGACCCCAAGGTGCGCCTGGCGGCCGCGCAAACCCTGCAAAAAAGCGCGCAACCGGCGCAGCTCTCCTTCCTCGACCAACGCGTCGCCGCCGAAACCGACGAGGACGTGCACACCGCCCTCAGCCTGGCCCTGGCCAACCTGCAACTGGTCGACAACGATCCGCAGGTGCGCCTGGCGGCCGTGCGTCTGCTCGGCAGTACCGGCGACCCGCTGGCCCGCACCCGCCTTGAAGCCTTGCTTGCCCCCGGCGTTGAGACCGACGCCGCCGTGCACACCGCCGCCGAAACCAGCCTGGCCCAGGTCAAGCGCAAGCTGATGCTCGGCGAGGTCCTCGGGCAAGCCTTCAGCGGCATGTCGCTGGGCTCCATCCTGCTGCTGGCGGCCCTGGGCCTGGCGATCACTTTTGGCCTGCTCGGCGTGATCAACATGGCCCACGGCGAAATGCTGATGCTGGGCGCGTACTCCACCTACGTGGTGCAGTTGATGCTGCAGCGCTACGCACCCGCGGCCATCGAGTTCTACCCGTTGATCGCGCTGCCGGTGGCGTTTTTTGTCACGGCTGCGATCGGCATGGCCCTGGAGCGCACGGTGATTCGCCACCTGTACGGTCGGCCCCTGGAAACCCTGCTCGCCACCTGGGGTATCAGCCTGATGCTGATCCAATTGGTGCGCCTGGTGTTCGGCGCGCAGAACGTTGAAGTGTCCAACCCCGCGTGGTTGTCCGGTGGTATTCAAGTGCTGCCCAACCTGGTGCTGCCCTACAACCGCATCGTGATCATCGCGTTCGCGCTGTGCGTGGTGGTGCTGACCTGGTTGCTGCTGAATAAAACGCGCCTGGGCCTCAACGTGCGCGCCGTCACCCAGAACCGCAACATGGCCGCCTGCTGCGGCGTGCCCACCGGGCGCGTGGACATGCTCGCGTTCGGCCTGGGTTCGGGCATTGCAGGTCTGGGCGGCGTGGCGCTGAGCCAGATCGGCAACGTCGGTCCCGACCTCGGGCAGAGCTACATCATCGACTCGTTCCTCGTCGTGGTACTCGGTGGCGTCGGCCAGTTGGCCGGCAGCGTGATGGCGGCCTTCGGCTTGGGCATCGCCAATAAAATCCTGGAGCCGCAGATCGGCGCCGTGCTCGGCAAGATCCTGATCCTCGCGCTGATCATTCTGTTTATCCAGAAACGCCCGCAGGGACTCTTCGCACTGAAAGGACGGGTGATCGACTGATGAACCAGCCACTGATGCTTACGGCCACGCAAAAGGCCGGCCCCAAGGTGACGCTTGCCGTCGGTGCGATCATCCTGATCCTGCTGCTGGCCTTGCCGTTGTGCTCCCTGCTGTCGCCGGCAAACCCGCTGCACGTGTCGGCCTATACGCTGACGCTGGTGGGCAAAATCCTGTGCTACGCCATCGTCGCCCTCGCGCTGGACCTGGTATGGGGTTATGCGGGGATGCTGTCCCTCGGTCACGGTTTGTTCTTTGCCCTGGGCGGCTATGCGATGGGCATGTACCTGATGCGCCAGGCGGCGGGCAGCGAGTTGCCAGCGTTCATGACGTTTTTGTCGTGGACCGAATTGCCGTGGTACTGGGCCGGTACCGATCACTTTCTCTGGGCGCTGTGCCTGGTGGTGTTGGCGCCGGGGTTGCTGGCGCTGGTGTTCGGGTTCTTTGCCTTTCGTTCGCGGATCAAGGGCGTGTATTTCTCGATCATGACCCAGGCCCTGACGTTCGCCGGCATGCTGTTGTTCTTTCGCAACGAGACCGGCTTCGGCGGCAATAACGGCTTTACCAATTTCCGCAGCATCCTCGGTTTCGGCATCACCGAACCCGGCACGCGAGCGGTGCTGTTCCTGGCCACGGTGCTGCTGTTGGTCGCCAGCCTTTATGTCGGCTGGCGCCTGGCGCAGAGCAAGTTCGGCCGGGTACTCACGGCACTGCGCGACGCCGAGAACCGCTTGATGTTCTGCGGCTACGACCCGCGTGGCTTCAAGCTGTTCGTATGGGTATTGAGTGCCGTGCTGTGCGGTTTGGCCGGGGCGCTGTATGTGCCGCAGGTGGGCATCATCAACCCCAGCGAAATGTCGCCGACCAACTCCATCGAGGCGGCCGTGTGGGTTGCCCTCGGCGGGCGCGGCACGCTGATCGGGCCGTTGCTCGGCGCCGGCGTGGTCAATGGCATGAAGAGCTGGTTCACCGTGGCCTTTCCGGAATACTGGCTGTTCTTCCTCGGGGCGTTGTTCATCATCGTCACCCTGTACCTGCCCAAGGGCGTCATCGGCCTGCTGAAGAAATGAGGAACGTCATGCTTGAACCTATTTTCGATGCAGGCAGCGGCCGCGATGCCATCGGCATTGGCCAGGCCGCGGGCAAAGGCCTGAACACGCGCCACGGCACCATCCTGAGCCTGGAAGACATCAGCGTCAGTTTTGACGGTTTCAAGGCGCTCAACGACCTGAACCTGTACATCGGCGTCGGCGAATTGCGCTGCATCATCGGCCCCAACGGCGCGGGCAAGACCACGCTGATGGACGTGATCACCGGCAAGACCCGCCCCAGCCACGGCACCGCCTGGTTTGGCGAGAACCTCGACCTGACCAGCCTGAGCGAAGTGCAGATCGCCCAGGCCGGCATCGGCCGCAAGTTCCAGAAACCCACGGTGTTCGAAGCCCTCAGCGTGTTTGAAAACCTGGAGCTGGCGCAGAAGACCGACAAGTCGGTGTGGGCCAGCCTGCGCGCGCGCCTGAGCGGTGAACAGAAGGACCGCATCGATGAAGTGCTCGACACCATTCGCCTGACGGCCTCACTGCATCGCCAGGCCGGCTTGCTGTCCCACGGCCAGAAGCAGTTCCTGGAAATCGGCATGCTGCTGATGCAGGACCCGCAACTGTTGCTGCTCGATGAACCGGTGGCGGGCATGACCGACGCCGAAACCGAGTTCACCGCCGAACTGTTCAAGCGCCTGGCGGGCAAGCATTCGTTGATGGTGGTGGAACACGACATGGGGTTTGTCGGCTCGATTGCCGACCATGTGACGGTGTTGCACCAGGGTAGCGTGCTGGCCGAAGGATCGCTGGAACAGGTGCAGGAAAACGAGCGCGTGATCGAGGTGTATTTAGGACGGTGATCGTTCCCACGCTACGCGTGGGAATGCCGCTTTGGACGCTCCGCGTCCTGCTGTCGGCGCATGGCTCAAGCCCTGCGCAAGGGTGACGCAGAGCGTCCACAGGATGCGTCCACGCAGAGCGTGGGAACGATGCAGCCA
>JAFHKH010000837.1 GCA_016937595.1 Pseudomonas cedrina subsp. fulgida
CTCATAGATCAGCATCGGGTCGCGCTCCTTGGCCACGAACAGGCGCTTGCCCACCGAGTCATAGGCCAGGCCTTCAAAGCCTTTATTGCCGCCAACGTGCAGGCCCAGGGTCATTTGCTCCGCATCGGCGGCATCGAGAAATTGCGTGTCGTCGTCCACATGCACCTTGATCAGGCGCTGCTGGCGCTCATCGCTGATGACGTAGATGTTGTCGCTGATGAATTCCACCGCTTCGGCATCGCCAAACCCCACCAAGGGGATGCGCCGCAGGATCTTGCCTTGCAGGGAGAGTTCGATCAGCTCGGCGTTTTTATTGGTGACGGTAAACAGGCTTTTGCGCACCGGGTCGTAGGTCAGGGCCGAAACATCGTCATCAAGACCCTCGATCACCTGGGCCTCGATGGCGACGCGGTAGTCCGCCAGGCCAATGGAGCGCTCATTCGTCGGCTGGCGCCACGCTTGCCAGTTGAACCAGGCGCGCTCGAACAGGCGAAAGTGCTGCGCAACGGCCCCG
>JAFHKH010000838.1 GCA_016937595.1 Pseudomonas cedrina subsp. fulgida
CTAATTGAGAACGCCCCCATTCACTGCATAGGGAAAGCGCGATGACCGCCGAGCACGACACCGACACCCCTGAGCCGCGCCTGAACAGCACGGAAATCCGCGTCCTGGGCTGCCTGATCGAAAAACAGGCGACGAACCCGGAAACCTACCCCCTGACCCTCAATGCCCTGGTGCTGGCCTGCAACCAGAAGACCAGTCGCGAGCCGGTCATGAACCTGAGCCAGGGCCAGGTCGGCCAGAGCCTGCGTGCGCTGGAAGGCCAGGGCTTTACCCGCCTGGTGATGGGCAGCCGTGCCGATCGCTGGGAACATCGCGTGGACAAGGCGCTAGAACTGGTGCCGGCCCAGGTGATCCTCACCGGGTTGCTGTTTCTGCGCGGGCCGCAGACCGTCAATGAACTGTTGACGCGCAGCGGGCGCATGCACGAGTTCGAGGATGCCGACCAGGTGGTGCATCAGTTGGAGCGTCTGATTGCGCGGGGGCTGGCGTTGCTGGTGCCACGTCAGGCGGGGCAGCGCGAAGACCGCTACACCCACGCGCTGGGGGATCCGGCGGATATCGAGGCGATCCTGTCGGCACGGGGCAACCCCGTCGAGCGCGGGGCCGGGGTTTCGGTCGACCGGATTGAAGAACTGGAAGCGCGGATTGCGGCGCTTGAAGAACGGCTGGCACAACTGGAACAGGCCTGACGGCAGGAGTGGCTGTGTCGTGAGCGGGCTTGCTTTGGTGGGCAGGCTAGGTGTGGTGGGCAGGCTTGTTGTGGCGAG
>JAFHKH010000839.1 GCA_016937595.1 Pseudomonas cedrina subsp. fulgida
AAGCCAGCTCCCACAGTTGTTTCGTGTTGGGTTTGGAATCAGCGGCGGTCCGCGACAACCCCAATCAACACCAGCACCACCAGCAACACCGGCGCCAGGCTGTAGTTATTGAACTGGCTCAACCCCCGCACGATCCACGGCGTGGCGTAGATCAACGCCGCGCCGCTGCCGATCATGCACAGCAGGGCCATCAACGGCACGCGCAAGGCGCCGGCAATGCTGCCCAGGCGCGCGTCGACCCAGCCCTTGATGTCGGCGCCGAATAGCACCAGCAAGCAGCCGACGAGGGCCAGGGAGATTTCCGACAGGTTGCTGCGGCTCCAGCGGGATACGGTGGCGAGCAGGTCGAGTACCAAATCCATTCGATTTCCTTAGAGCGGTCAGCTCAAAAACGTCTGCAGCAGGTCATTGAGAAAGAGTTGCCCGCGGGCGGTCGCCGCCAGGCGTGAGGGTTCGACCTGCATCAGGCCACTTTGTTCTGCCTCGCGACGGCCTTCATCCAGGCTGGCCAGGTCAAGGCCCGTCCGTTCGGCGTAGAGCTTCGCGTCGACGCCTTTGGTGAGGCGCAAGGCGTTCATCAGGAACTCGAACGGCAGCTCTTCGTTGGTCAGTTCTTTCGCGCCGGCCTGGAAGCTTTTGGCCGGGTTGAGGTAGTCCTTCGGCGCCCGTGTCTTCCAGGTGCGCACGATACGGCCGTCGGGGTGGCTGAGCTTGCCATGGGCGCCGGCGCCGATGCCGATAAAGTCACCGAAGCTCCAGTAATTGAGGTTGTGCCGCGCCGGACGACCCGGTTGGGCATAGGCCGACACCTCATATTGCGCGTAACCGTGTTCGGCGAGCAGCGCCTGGCCGGCTTCCTGGATATCCCACAGGGTGTCATCTTCCGGCAGCGTGGGCGGCTGGTTCCAGAACACCGTATTGGGTTCCAGGGTCAACTGGTACCAGGACAGGTGCGTCGGCTTCAGCGCGATAGCCTGGCGCAGGTCGTTCAAGGCGTCGTCCAGCGACTGATCGGGCAACCCGTGCATCAAGTCCAGATTGAAGTTGTCGAACCCGGCCTGGCGCGCCATGCCGGCGGCACGTACGGCCTCGTCACCATTGTGGATGCGGCCCAAAGCCTCGAGCTTCTCTTGCTGAAAACTCTGGATGCCGATGGACAGCCGGTTGATCCCCAACGTGCGATACGCCACGAACTTTTCCTGCTCGAACGTCCCGGGGTTGGCTTCCAGGGTGATCTCGATATCGCTGGCGAACGGAATACGCGATTCCACACCCTTGAGCAGACGGCCCAGTGCCGCAGCGCTGAACAGGCTGGGCGTGCCACCGCCGAAGAAGATCGAACTCAGTTCGCGACCGTAAACCGCATGCAGGTCTTGATCGAGGTCGGCCAGCAGGGCGTCCACGTACGCTTCTTCCGGCAGCTCTTTACTGGCGGTATGAGAGTTGAAGTCGCAATACGGGCATTTGCGTACGCACCACGGGATGTGGATATACAGCGCCAGGGGCGGCAGCAGGGGCAAGGCCGCCCGAGGTGTGTGCGCGCCGCCGTGGATCAGCGGCTGCGCGGAGGTGTTGTGGGTCATTTCAGGCTCAGGCGTTGGCGCAGCAAATCCATTGCGCGGGCGCGGTGGCTGATCTGGTTCTTGTCGGCCGGGCTCAGTTCGGCGCTCGACACATTGCGCTCCGGCACCCAGAACAGCGGGTCATAGCCAAACCCCTGTTCGCCGCTGGCCGCATGCAGGATGCGCCCGTGCCACAG
>JAFHKH010000084.1 GCA_016937595.1 Pseudomonas cedrina subsp. fulgida
GCCGGCGGGTTTCTCGCCGTGGCGCAGGAATACCAGGGTTTGCACGCCGTCCGCTTGCCCGGCACGGCTGGTGCGCGACTCCAGGGTCAGGCCGATAGCGCCGCCTGCCAGAAGCAACGGCAACATGATGTATGAATATCGTTTCAAGCGCAGCGCAAGGCTCAGGGGTTTGAGGGTCATTGTTATCGAGTCTTCAGTGCATCGGATTAAGGCGGACAAGCCCGGCCCCAGTGACGCATCCGGCGTCCTGCGGTGTTCCCTGTCGATGTAGCGCGTCGTCTCCATTCACCGTTGAGCGCACTTAAGAGTGCGCGAGGGCCTATTGGTTCGCCCACGCAGGATAATAGCCAGCGCTTGTTGCGTATTGATGACCCGAGCAGGACGGTCGCCAGATGACTATCATGGAGGCTTTCCACCGAGGTACCTGCGATGAACCCACTTGCCGCGTTCCCGATCAACAGCAAATGGCCCGCCCGGCATCCCGAGCGGTTGCAACTGTATTCGCTGCCGACCCCCAACGGCGTAAAAGTGTCGATCATGCTCGAAGAACTGGGCCTGCCCTACGAAGCCCACAAGGTCAGCTTCGAGACCCAGGAACAGATGTCCGCCGAATTCCTGTCGCTGAACCCCAACAACAAGATCCCCGCGATCATCGACCCCAATGGCCCCGGCGGCCAGCCGCTGGCGTTGTTCGAATCCGGCGCGATCCTGATCTACCTGGCGGAGAAAACCAGCCGGTTGCTTGCCGAAGACCCGGCGAGCCGCTATGAAACGCTGCAGTGGCTGATGTTCCAGATGGGCGGTATCGGGCCGATGTTCGGCCAGTTGGGCTTTTTCAACAAATTCGCCGGCAAGGCCTACGAAGACAAGCGCCCCCGCGACCGCTACGCCGCCGAATCCCGACGTCTGCTGGGCGTGCTGGAAAAGCGCCTGCTGGGCCGCAGCTGGATCATGGGCGACGACTACAGCATCGCCGACATCGCCACCTTTCCCTGGATCCGCAACCTGATTGGTTTCTACGAATCCGGTGACGTGGTAGGCATCGCCGACTTCCCCAATGTACTGCGCGCGCTGGACGGTTTCGTCGCCCGGCCGGCGGTGATCCGTGGCCTTGATATTCCGGGTTGAAGCATGCCGACTTTCGATTTCAAACAGCTGGACGTCTTCAGCAGCGTACCGCTCAAGGGCAACCCGCTGGCGGTGGTGTTCGGCGCCGACAGCCTGACCGACCAGCAGATGGCGGACTTCGCCAACTGGACCAACCTCAGTGAAACCACCTTCTTGCTGACCCCGCGTGACCCCAGGGCTGACTATAGGGTGCGCATTTTCACCACCCTGACGGAACTGCCCTTTGCCGGGCATCCGACGTTGGGCAGTTGCCACGCCTGGCTGCAGGCAGGCGGCATCGCCAAAGGCGAAGAAATCATCCAGGAGTGCGAGATCGGCCTGGTGCGTATCCGGCGCCAGGGCGATGAGTTGGCGTTTATCGCGCCGCCGTTACTGCGTTCAGGCCCCATCGAGGCGCCGGTGCTGGAACGCGTACGCCTGGCCTTGGGCTTGGCCCCCGACCACATTCTGCGCAGCCAATGGGTGGATAACGGCGCGGGCTGGCTGGCCATTATGTTGGCTGATCGTCGCCAGGTCCTGGCTTTACAACCCGATTACTCGCAACTGTTGGGGTTGGCGGTGGGCGTGGTCGCCCCCTGCGATCCGGCGCGGGACGAGGTGGACGCGCAATTTGAGGTGCGTGCCTTCATCGCCGGTGACGGCGCCCAAGAGGACCCGGCCACCGGCAGCCTGAACGCCGGCGTGGCCCAATGGCTGCTGGCCGAAGGCCTGGCGCCGGAGCGCTATGTGGTCAGCCAGGGCACGGTCCTGGGCCGGGCAGGGCGTATCCTCGTGGAACGCCAAGGCGAGGAAATCTGGGTGGGCGGCGCGGTGGCGGTATGCATCGAAGGGCATCTACGGCTTTAGATCAATGAATTGTTACGGGCCGCGCAATACACTATTGGGCCCTGCGGGTTTGTGTTGCCGGGACCGGGGGGCATAA
>JAFHKH010000840.1 GCA_016937595.1 Pseudomonas cedrina subsp. fulgida
CAAGGCCGCCGGTTTCGATGGCGTGGAAATCCACGGTGCCAACGGCTACCTGCTTGACCAGTTCCTGCAAAGCAGCACCAACCAGCGCACCGACCCATACGGCGGTTCCCTGGAAAACCGTGCGCGCCTGTTGCTGGAAGTGACCGACGCCGCCATCGAAGTCTGGGGCGCCGGCCGCGTGGGCGTGCACCTGGCCCCGCGCGCCGACTCCCACGACATGGGCGACGACAACCCGGCAGAAACCTTCACCTACGTCGCCAGCGAACTGGGCAAGCGTGGCATTGCGTTTATCTGCTCGCGGGAAAAGGAAGGTGCAGACAGCCTCGGCCCACAACTGAAGAAGGCTTTCGGCGGCGCGTACATCGCCAACGAACGCTTCACCAAGGACAGCGCCAATGCCTGGCTGGCCGAAGGCAAGGCGGATGCCGTGGCCTTTGGCGTGCCGTTCATCGCCAACCCGGACCTGCCGGCGCGCTTGAAGGCAGATGCGCCGCTGAACGAAGCGCACCCGCAGACGTTCTACGCCAAGGGCCCGGTGGGTTACATCGACTATCCAACGCTGGCGCTGTAATCGCCTGAAACGCAAAACCAAAATGTGGGAGCGGGCTTGCTCGCGAATGCGGTCTGTCAGCAAAAAGATGTACTGACT
>JAFHKH010000841.1 GCA_016937595.1 Pseudomonas cedrina subsp. fulgida
AGACCTGAACCGGGCGCGTCTGGCGTGTGCTGGAGGCCACGCCGCCGATGCCGAACTGCGCGACAGTGTCTTTGCGCGGGCGGCCACGCCGATAAACTGTGACGATGCCGCCGCGACCAACTTCAGCAGCCTGGAAGTCCTGGTGGAAATCAGCGACGCCACGCGTTCGATCGGCGGCGGGCAATTGACCGCCAAACCGTTGCTGAAACTGGCCCGTGGCTTGTTTCGCCTGGACCAGTTGGAGGGTATCGCCCGGCGTCACAGCGAGGAACACCCCGCCAGCGATCCGCTGGAAGTCAGCCTGGCTTATCGCACCGGGCTGGTCGATCGCTTCTATTTACCCGGTCAGCCGCGTCACATGCGGTTTGCACGGCTGGGCGGGGTGACCGAGGAGGCGCTGAAGCTTGCCGAAACCGAGCTGCGCAGCGCGGAAAAATCCACCGAGTTGATGAAGTTCGTGTCGGCGCTGCCGTTCTGGAACAGTTACCTCAAGCACACCTTCGCCCGGCGGTTTGCAACGCTCAACGCGCCCTACGAGCAGCGCATGCACGATGTCTATGACCAGGCGCTGACCCTGGAAGACGCCGTTTACCGCGACCGTATGAGCGCCATTCTGCAAGAGCAGCGCCAAGCCGAGCAGGCGCAACTCGAGCAGCTGACCGAGGACGCGCTGAAAATCGATCATCTGGGCCTCTGTACGCCCGCATCGCCCTGATCAGGGCTTGCCCCGGATCAGTTCGCGCAGGGCAAAACGATTGGGGTGGCAGGCTTCGGCCACGCTGGCGGGCAGCGGCAGCGGCTCGTCGTTGATCCACGCCGCCAGCAGCTCGCCGCATAACGGCGCGGTAACCAGTCCGCGAGAGCCGTGGCCGCTGTTGATATACAGGCCCGGCAACCAGGGGCAGGGGGTGTCCGGAACCTGGCGGGCGTCTTTGCGCAGCGTCGCATAGGCCTGGTCGAAGGCACTGCGTTCGGCCAGCGGGCCGACAATGGGCAAGTAGTCGGGGCTGGTGCAACGGAACGCCGCGCGGCCTTCCAGTTGCTCGGGTGCCAGGTGTTCGGCGCCGAGGCGCTGCACTAAATCCACGGAAATTTCCCGCAGTCTCTCCAGGTTGCCCGCATGTTCGGCGGCGCTGGGCGTGAGGTCGTCATTGGTGAAGTCGAAGCTGGCGCCGAGGGTGTGCTCCCCCAGTCGCGCCGGGGCGACATAGCCTTCGGCGCAGACCACCGTGGCCAACGTCGTGCTGGACGGAGTGTGTGCCAGCCGCGTGATCTGCCCGCGAATGCGCTTGAGCGGCAGCGCGGCGCTGAGGGGGAAGCGCTTGATTTCGGCTGCACCGGCCAGCACCGCGACCTCGGCGGCGGCCAGCAGTGTGTCGCCGTGCCAGGCCTGCCACTGGTTCCCCACCCGTTTCAGGTCGACGGCATCGTGATGGGGCAGCACCTGGATCAGCGGGTGCGCCGCTTGCCAGTGGCACAACGCCGGCGGATGCACCCAGCCGCCTTCGGGAAAGAACAGCCCGCCCTGGGCCAGCTCAATGCCAGCGTGTCGCTGCGCCTGTTGCTGGTCCAACAGGTGCAGCAACTGCGGCGCAAAGGCATCGGCCAGTTGCGCCTGGCGCGTGGCTTCCTTGGCGTCGAACGCCAGTTGCAGCACGCCGCAGCCATCCCAGTCCAGGCCCCGCTGTAAATGCTCCAACAGGCGCCGGGTGTAGCCGAAGCCGCTGAGGATCAACTGCGACAAGGCCGTGCCATGGGCCGAAAGCTTTAGATACAGCACGCCTTGCGGGTTGCCCGACGCTTCCTGGGCCAAGGCCGCGTGGCGTTCCAACAGGCTGACGCGCCAGCCCCCGCGCCGCCAGGCTGGCGGCGGTGGCGCAACCGGCCAGGCCGCCGCCGATGACCATGGCATGGCGCTCGCCTTCAAGGGCAGGAGGCCGGGCGAACCAGGGTTTGGCGGCGGGCGGTGGTGGTGTCTGATCAGGCCAGCCGAGAAACTCGCCGCGCAGAATTTCCCACTTGTGGCCGATCCCCGGCGTACGCTTCATCTTGAACCCGGCGGCCATTGATCA
>JAFHKH010000842.1 GCA_016937595.1 Pseudomonas cedrina subsp. fulgida
GTCAGCCTGATGGCCAAGGGTGGCTACGACCTGGTCACCGCGTCGGGCGATGCGTCGCTGCGCTTGATCGTCGGCAAACGCGTGCAACCGATCAATACCGCGCTGATTCCCAACTGGAAAAACATCGACCCGCGCCTCAAGGATGCGCCGTGGTATGTGGTCGGTCAGCAGACCTTCGGCACGCCGTACCAGTGGGGCCCGAACGTATTGATGTACAACACCAACGTATTCAAGATCGCGCCCACCAGTTGGGGCGTGCTGTTCGATGCGCAGAACCTGCCGGACGGCAAGCCGAACAAAGGCCGCGTGCAGGCCTATGACGGCCCGATCTACATCGCCGATGCGGCGCTGTACCTCAAGTCGACCAAACCCGAGCTGGGTATCCAGAGCCCCTATGAACTGACCGAAACCCAGTACAAGGCCGTGCTCGACTTGTTGCGCGCCCAGCAACCGCTGATCCACCGCTACTGGCACGACACCACGGTGCAAATGAGTGACTTCAAGAACGAAGGCGTGGTGGCCTCCAGCGCCTGGCCGTATCAGGTCAACGGCCTGCAGAACGAGAAGCAGCCGATTGCCTCGACCATCCCGAAAGAAGGCGCCACCGGCTGGGCCGACACCACCATGCTGCACACCGAGGCCAAGCACCCCAACTGTGCCTACAAGTGGATGGACTGGTCGCTGCAGCCCAAGGTCCAGGGCGACGTCGCCGCCTGGTTCGGCTCGCTGCCGGCAGTGCCCGCGGCCTGCAAAGAGAGCGAACTGCTCGGCGCCGAAGGCTGCAAGACCAACGGGTTCGACCAGTTCGAGAAGATCGCTTTCTGGAAAACCCCGCAGGCCGAGGGCGGCAAGTTCGTGCCGTACAGCCGCTGGACCCAGGATTACATTGCGATCATGGGCGGGCGCTGACCGATCGTTCCCACGCTCCGCGTGGGAATGCCTTGTGTGACGCTCTGCGTCACGACTTTAAAAGC
>JAFHKH010000843.1 GCA_016937595.1 Pseudomonas cedrina subsp. fulgida
GCTGGTAGATTGTGTTGATAAGTCTGATAGCCTAAAGTTGTATACAATCTGTTGATTCAGATCATGAGAATTCCTGCCTACTTCAGGCACCCTGTTTCGCACTACGCGTTTTTTTAACCCTGCCATGGAGATTCACATGTTTGCCAAACTCGTTGCTGTTTCCCTGCTGACTCTGGCGAGCGGCCAGTTGCTTGCCGCAGAGTGCAAGGTCACCGTCGACTCCACTGACCAGATGTCCTTCAACACCAAAGCCATCGAAATCGACAAGAGCTGCAAGCAGTTCACCGTTGAACTGACTCATTCCGGCAACCTGCCGAAAAACGTGATGGGCCATAACTGGGTGCTGACCACGGCGGCAGACATGCAGCCGGTTGCCTCCGACGGCATGGCCGCCGGTGTTGATAAGAACTACTTGAAAGAAGGCGACAGCCGCATCATCGCGCACACCAAGCTCATCGGTGCCGGCGAGAAGGATTCGGTGACTTTCGATGTGGCGAAGTTGACGGCGGGCACGGACTACATGTTCTTCTGCTCGTTCCCGGGGCATATCTCTATGATGAAAGGTACCGTGGTTCTGAAGTAAGACCGCATTATCGTTCTTCGCGAGCAAGCC
>JAFHKH010000844.1 GCA_016937595.1 Pseudomonas cedrina subsp. fulgida
CGCTCCGCGTGGGAATGCCACCCTGGACGTTCCGCGTCCGCTCTTAAGGTCGTGACGCAGAGCGTCACAGGATGCATTCCCACGCAGAGCGTGGGAACGATCATTGTGGGAGCTTCACCATGTTGAACACCTTGCTTCCTATTCTCTTATTTGCTGCCCTGGGCCTTGCAGTCCTTGGCGCGCTGCGGCGTGTCGCCATGTGGCGCCGTGGCCGCGCTTCCAAAGTCGACCTGCTGGGCGGCCTGCTGGCCATGCCCAAGCGCTACATGGTCGATTTGCACCATGTGGTCGCCCGCGACAAATACATCGCCAATACCCACGTCGCCACCGCGCTGGGCTTTGTGCTGTCGGCGCTGCTGGCGATCCTGGTGCACGGCTTCGGCCTGCAGAGCCGCATCCTCGGCTACGCGCTGCTGCTGGCCTCGGTGCTGATGTTTGTCGGCGCCACCTTTGTCTACCTGCGTCGGCGCAACCCGCCGTCGCGCCTGTCCAAAGGCCCGTGGATGCGCCTGCCGAAAAGCCTGATGGCGTTCTCGGTGAGTTTCTTCCTGCTGACGCTGCCGGTGGCCGGGATTCTGCCCGCTGACTTCGGTGGCTGGTTGCTGGCCGCGCTGCTCGGCGTCGGCGTGCTGTGGGGCGTGTCCGAAATGTTCTTCGGCATGACCTGGGGCGGCCCGATGAAGCACGCCTTCGCCGGTGCCCTGCACCTGGCCTGGCACCGCCGCGCCGAACGCTTTGGCGGCGGCCGTTCCACTGGTTTGAAGCCGCTGGACCTCAGCGACAAAACCGCGCCCCTGGGCGTGGAAAAACCCAAGGATTTCACCTGGAACCAACTGCTCGGTTTCGACGCCTGCGTGCAGTGCGGCAAATGCGAAGCCGCGTGCCCGGCGTTCGCCGCCGGCCAGCCGCTGAACCCGAAAAAGCTGATCCAGGACATGGTGGTCGGCCTGGCCGGCGGCACCGATGCCAAATTCGCCGGCAGCCCGTACCCCGGCAAACCGATTGGCGAACACGGCGGCAACCCGCACCAGCCAATCGTCAATGGTCTGGTGGACGCCGAGACCCTGTGGTCATGCACCACCTGCCGCGCCTGCGTGGAAGAGTGCCCGATGATGATCGAGCACGTGGACGCCATCGTCGACATGCGCCGCCACCTCACCCTGGAAAAAGGCGCCACGCCGAACAAGGGCGCCGAAGTCCTGGAAAACCTGATCGCCACCGACAACCCCGGCGGCTTCGCACCGGGCGGTCGCCTGAACTGGGCGGCGGACCTGAACCTGCCATTGCTCAGCGAAAAAGGCAGTGCCGACGTACTGTTCTGGGTCGGCGACGGTGCCTTCGACATGCGTAACCAGCGCACCCTGCGCGCGTTCGTCAAAGTGCTCAAAGCCGCCGGCGTGGACTTCGCCGTGCTCGGCCTGGAAGAGCGCGACAGCGGCGATGTGGCGCGGCGTCTGGGCGATGAGGCGACCTTCCAGTTACTGGCGGGGCGCAATATCCAGACCTTGGCCAAGTACAGCTTCAAGCGCATCGTGACCTGCGATCCGCACAGTTTCCACGTGCTGAAAAACGAGTACGGCGCCTTCAACGGCAACTACTTCGTGCAGCACCACAGCACCTTCATGGCCGAGCTGATCGGTGAGGGCGCCTTGAATCTGGGCCAGCACAAAGGCAACAGCGTGACCTATCACGACCCGTGCTACCTGGGCCGCTACAACGGTGAATACGAGGCGCCGCGCCAAGTGCTGCGGGCGCTGGGCATCGAAGTCAAGGAGATGCAGCGCTCGGGCTTCCGTTCACGCTGCTGCGGCGGCGGCGGTGGTGCACCCATCACTGATATTCCCGGCAAGCAACGGATCCCGGACATGCGCATGGAAGACATCCGCGAAACCGGCGCCGAGCTGGTGGCCGTGGGCTGCCCGCAGTGCACCGCGATGCTCGAAGGCGTGGTTGAGCCACGCCCGCTGATCAAAGACATTGCGGAATTGGTGGCCGACGCGTTGCTTGAAGACGCCGCACCCGCCAAAGCTCCTAATAAGCGTGAACCTGCGGAGGTGCATTGATGAGCGACATTATCCGACGCGACCCACGGGCCGAATGGATCGCCCGCAACCGCCTGCACCCGCTGCATGCGGCGATGCAGCCGGTGCAACACAGTTGGATGGGGCCTAACGGCGTCATCCGCAAGAACGTGCATGGCCTGGGTTTTATCGGCCCCAACGGCATCAAGCGCATCGACCGCAGCGGTGCCCAGCAGGGCGGCGCGGCCAAGCGCACGGCGGCGGTGGCCGTGCAATTGCCGCTGCATCAGGTGCCGGCGCCTGCGTTCTACATCAACGTGGTGCCGGACATGGTCGGCGGGCGCCTGAGCAGCCACGACCGCGATCTGCTCGGCCTGGCCCGGCAACTCGCCGGCAGCGACGGCGCGGTACTGGCCGTGGTGTTCGGCGAACACAAGGAAAGCGCGTTTGCCACGGCCGGTGTCGATCGCTTGCTGGTGCTGGAAGGCCACGAATTTGACGGTTATTCACCGGAGCAACGCGTGCAAGGCTTGCGCGCTGTGGATAACCAGTTCAGCCCGCGTCACTGGTTGCTGCCGGACAGCCGCAGTGGCGGCGGCGAACTGGGCCGGCGCTTTGCCGCCAGCCTCAAGGAACGCCCGGCCACGCGGGTCTGGCAAATCAAGGGTGACGAATGCATCGGCCGTGCCGGCGCCGGCCAGGAAGACCTGGCGCGGCCGCTGCCACGCCTGATCCTCGCCGCCGTCGAATGCGCCGATCCGGTCAGCGAAACACGGCATGAAGCCTTGCCGGTGGAGTTATCCACAACCCTGGCGCGCAGCCTGCCGCGCATCGAAGACCTCGGCGCGGTGGCCGTGGACCCTGCGGCCATTCCGATGGCCGAGGCGGAGTTCATTTTCTCCGGTGGCAACGGCGTGAAGGACTGGGCCCTGTTCCATCAGACCGCCGCCGCCCTGGGCGCCACCGAGGGTGCCTCGCGGGTGGCGGTGGACGACGGCTTTATGGCGCGTGATCGCCAGGTCGGCGCCAGCGGCACCTGGGTGACCGCGCGGGTGTACGTGGCGGTGGGTATTTCCGGGGCGATCCAGCACCTGCAGGGCATCGGCGCCTGCGACAAGGTGGTGGCGATCAACCTGGACCCTGGCTGCGACATGATCAAGCGTGCCGACCTCTCGGTCATCGGCGAAAGCGCCGCGATACTGCAAGCCTTGATCGATGCGGTCGAGGCCCACCGCAACGGCGCCAAGCGCGATGCGGCTTAAGGAGTTGGCCATGACGACGAATGTAATCAGCCTGGTCTCCATCGGCGCCCACCCCACCTCAGGGCGCCCGCGCCGTGCGGAGCAGGATGCGCGCGCCGTCGAACTGGGTTTGCAAATGGCTGGGGATAAGTTGCAGGTGCTGCATGCCGGCAACATCGCCGAACCGACCCTGCGCAGTTACCTGGGCATGGGCTTGCCACAGTTGCATGTGCTGGAACAACCGGCGGGCAGCGACGCATTGCCGGTGCTCAGCGAGTACCTGCGCGACGCCGGTGCCCAGGTGGTGCTCGCCGGCAGCCAGGCCGAAACCGGTGAAGGCTCGGGCATGTTGCCGTTTCTGCTGGCCGAGCAATTGGGCTGGCCGCTGATTGTCGGGCTGGCGCAGGTCGAATCCATCGAAGGTGGCGTGGCCCATGTGCTGCAGGCCTTGCCACGCGGCCAGCGGCGACGCTTGAAGGTGCGTTTGCCATTCCTGGCGACGGTGGATAACGCCGCGCCCAAGCCACGGCAAAGTGCCTACGGCCCGGCGCAGCGCGGTGAATTGGCGGCCCACGAAGTCGAGATTGAACAAGACGAGTTATTCACAGGCGCCGTGCTGCAACCGGCCAAGCCGCGGCCCAAGCGCCTCAAGGTGATCAAGGCCAAGAGCGGTGCCGACCGGATGAAAGCCGCCACGGCCAAGGCCAGTGGCGGTGGGGGGCAGGTGCTCAAGGGCGTGAGTGCGCAAGACGGCGCGCAAGCCATCCTCAAATTGCTCATAGAAGAAGGCGTCGTACGCTGATCCCTTGTATGTAGGAGCGAGCTTGCT
>JAFHKH010000845.1 GCA_016937595.1 Pseudomonas cedrina subsp. fulgida
GGAAGATGCTTTCACCGGTGCAGGAGCCCGCCAAACCGGTTGAGCCCGTGGCCGAGCAGAGTATCGCCCCTGCGCCCATCGCCGACGCGAAGCCCGCCGCACCCGCCCCGAACGAGCCTGCGCCGACGCCCGTTGCGTCGCCCGCGCCCCATGACCCTACATTGCCGCCGCGAGCCCCATGAGCGCTGATAAACCGGAAAACGACCAGCACATGCCGCTGGTCTCGCACCTCACCGAGTTGCGCACCCGCCTGCTGCGTTGCGTAGCGGCGATCTTCATCATCTTTGCCGGGTTGTTCGCCTTTACCCAGCAGATCTACACCTTCGTTTCGACGCCGCTGCGCCAGTACCTGCCGGCCGCGCGACGATGATCGCCACCGACGTGTCGTCACCGTTCCTCACGCCGTTGAAGCTGACCATGATGGTCTCGCTGTTCCTCGCGATCCCGGTGATCCTGCACCAGATCTGGGGCTTTATCGCGCCGGGCCTGTACAAGCACGAGAAGCGCATCGCGGTGCCGTTGCTGGTGTCGAGCATCCTGCTGTTCTACACCGGCATGGCCTTCGCGTATTTCCTGGTGTTCCCGCTGATCTTCAAGTTCTTCGCCGCCGCCACCCCGGCCGGGGTGGAGATGATGACCGACATCACCAGCTACCTCGACTTCGTGATGACGCTGTTCTTCGCCTTTGGCGTGGCCTTCGAAATCCCGGTGGCCGTGGTGCTGCTGGTGTGGATCGGCGTGGTCAACGTGGCGTACCTGAAGAAGATCCGCCCGTACGTGATCATCGGCTGCTTCGTGGTCGGCATGATCCTCACGCCGCCGGACATCTTCTCCCAGACCCTGCTGGCCGTGCCGATGTGGATGCTGTTCGAGATCGGCATCCTGTTCAGCAGCCTGATCACCAAGCGTGGCGAGCACCCGGATGACCAACCCGCCGACGACGACCAGCCGCCAGCGACCCAGCCGTGAACCTGCTGCTGCTTGAGGAGGCCGATTTTATCGCGGCCGACCGCGTGGTGCTGCGTGATCGGCGCCTGGTGCATATGCAAGAGGTGCATCGCGCGGCTGTAGGCGACAGCCTGCGCGTCGGCCGGGTTGGCGGGCTGATGGGCACTGCCCGACTGCTGCGTCTGGAGGCCGGTGAAGCCGAGCTGCAAGTGGCCTTCGAGCAGCCGCCGCCGGCCAAACTGCCACTGACCCTGCTGCTGGCCCTGCCGCGTCCGAAAATGCTGCGCCGGGTGTTGCAGACCGTGGCTGCCATGGGCGTGCCCAAGGTGGTGCTGGTGAACAGCTACCGCGTCGAAAAGAGCTTCTGGCAAACCCCTTTTTTGGAGCCTGCGGCGATTCGCGAGCAATTGATCCTGGGCCTGGAACAGGCGCGGGATACGGTGCTGCCCGAGATCATCATCGAAAAGCGCTTCAAGCCGTTCGTCGAAGACCGCCTGCCGGCGATGACCGAAGGAACCCTGGGCCTCATCGGCCACCCCGGCGATTACCCGGCCTGCCCGCGCGGGCTGGACGCGCCGGTCACCCTGGCGATTGGCCCGGAAGGCGGCTGGATTCCCTACGAAGTCGACCTGCTGGTCAAGGCCGGCCTGCAACCGGTACAACTCGGCGCGCGCATCCTGCGGGTCGAAACCGCCGTCACCGCCCTGCTCGCCCGGCTGTTTTAGCTGCCTGACACAGAACAAAATGTGGGAGCGGGCTTGCTCGCGAATGCAGCGCGTCAGTCGATACAGGTGTGACTGATACACCGCATTCGCGAGCAAGCCCGCTCCCACATTCGACTGTGTCGCTACAGAATTAAGCGTTCATGCCGACAAACTTTGAATAAGTCCAAACCTTGTTCCAAGGGAGTTTGCAGCATGTATCGTTGGTTAGCCGAAAAGCTGGGGAATGTCAGCGTCAAAACCAAGCTGGGCGTGGGCTTTGGCCTGGTGTTGCTGCTCACGCTGATGATCACCTTCACCGGCTGGACCGGACTCTCGGGCGTGATCAGTCGCGGAGACAAGCTGGGCTATATCGCCAGCCTCAACGACCTGAGCAAGGACTTGCGCATTGTGCGCCTGGACTTCGAAATGCGCCGTGGCGAGCAGGGCCCGGCAGCGGTCAATGAGTACATTGGCAAGCTGGACAGCGGCCTGAAGACAGCGCGCACGCTGATTGAGCAGCCCACCGATATTGCCTTGATCGACGACCAGTTGGCCGCAGTCGACCAGTACAAGCGCGCGTTTGACGCCATGGTCGAGGCAGGGGCCAATCGCGAAAACGCTCGCAGCAAACTGGGCGATACCGCCGACAACGCGGTGCAAAAGGTCGGCGAAGTTGAAAAAGCCCTGCTGCAGGGCGACAGCGTCAGCCTGTTCAACAGCGTCGTCGACTTGAGCAAACTGATCCAGCAAGCCCGGTTTCAGGTGCGCGGCTATACCTACAGCGGCAAGGTCGAGGCCGAGCAACCCGCGCTGGATGCCATCGATAACGCCCTGAAAAAAATCACCGCCCTCAACAGCCAACTCCCTGAACAGTATTCGGCCAACCTGCAACAGGCCAGCGTGTCGCTGCAAGCCTATCGCGCGGCGGTCAGCCAATACCGCGACTCTCAGGTGGCCAACGCCGCCGCGCTGAAAATCATGAGCGCCCAAGGCGACCTGCTGCTGGACCGCAGTAACAAATTGACCCTCTCACAAACCCTGGTGCGTGACGCGGATGCTGCGAAGGCCAAGCAACTGTTGCTGCTGGCTGCGGTACTGGCGCTGATCTTTGGCCTGATGGCCGCCTGGATCATCACTCGCCAAATCATCGTCCCGCTGGCGCAGACCCTCAACGTGGCCGAGCGGGTCGCCTCGGGCGACTTGAGCCACAACCTGATTTCCGAGCGCCAGGACGAACTGGGCCAGTTGCAACGCGCCATGCAAAACATGACGGTAGGCCTGCGTGAACTGATCGGCGGTATCAGCGAAGGCGTGACTCAGATCGCCAGCGCCGCCGAGCAATTGTCCGCCGTCACTGAGCAGACCAACGCCGGGGTCAACAACCAGAAGATCGAGACCGACCAGGTCGCTACTGCCATGAACGAAATGGCCGCCACCGTGCAGGAAGTGGCCCGCAACGCCGAGGAAGCCTCCGAAGCCGCCGTGGCTGCCGACCAGCAGGCTCGCGAAGGCGACAAAGTGGTCGGCGAAGCCATCGCCCAGATCGAACGCCTGGCCACCGAAGTGGGCAACTCCACGGTTGCCATGGGCGACCTGCAGCGCGAAAGCGACAAGATCGGCAGCGTGCTCGACGTGATCAAGTCCGTGGCCCAGCAAACCAACCTGCTGGCCCTCAACGCCGCCATTGAAGCCGCGCGGGCCGGCGAAGCGGGGGCGTGGCTTCGCGGTGGTGGCCGATG
>JAFHKH010000846.1 GCA_016937595.1 Pseudomonas cedrina subsp. fulgida
CCACATTGGATTGCATTTCCAAGTCAGGAACGAGTTACGCCAGCTTTTCAAACTTCAAATCCCAAACCCCATGCCCCAAGCGCTCGCCACGGCGTTCGAACTTGGTGATCGGGCGCTCGGCCGGGCGCGGCACGCATTTGCCGTCTTCGGCCAGGTTGCGGTAGCCAGGGGCGACGTTCATCACTTCCAGCATGTATTCGGCGTACGGTTCCCAGTCGGTGGCCATGTGCAGGATGCCCCCCACTTTCAACTTGCTGCGTACCAGCTCGGCAAAAGAGGCCTGGACGATGCGGCGCTTGTGATGGCGGGCCTTGTGCCAGGGGTCGGGAAAGAACAGCATCAGGCGGTCGAGGCTGTTATCGGCGATGCAGCGGTTGAGCACTTCAATCGCGTCGCAGTCGTAGACCCGCAGGTTGGTCAGCCCTTGGGTCAGTACGCCATTGAGCAGCGCGCCGACACCGGGGCGGTGCACTTCCACACCGATGAAGTCCTGGTCCGGCGCGGCGGCGGCCATTTCCAGC
>JAFHKH010000847.1 GCA_016937595.1 Pseudomonas cedrina subsp. fulgida
TCCCAGCGGGCCGTGTGCCGGTTGCCGGCCAGGGCGCGCAGGCGCCGGCGTCCGCCAGCAACGCCTGGGCGCGTGCATCCAGCCCGGCGCGCGGTCCAGGTCGGCAATGTCGCTGAATGCGCGACGCTGGCGCGCGGCTTCGATGCGCCGCCCATCTTCTTCGCGAAACCCCGAGATCATGCGCAGGCCCATGCGAATCGCCGGCTGCGCGCCATCGATGGGCTCCAGGCTGCAATCCCAGTCGCTGGCCTGCACGTCCACCGCACGGACCTGCAAGCGATGGCGCCGCGCGTCCTGCAGGATCTGGTCCGGGCTGTAGAAACCCATGGGCCAGCTATTGATCAGCGCGCAGGCAAACGCCGCCGGCTCATGGCACTTGAGCCAGCAACTGGCGTAGGTCAGCAAGGCGAAACTGGCGGCGTGGGACTCGGGGAAGCCATAGCTGCCGAACCCTTTGATCTGCTCGAAAATCTGCGCGGCGAAGGCTTCGCTGTAGCCTTTGTTCAGCATGCCGGTGCGCAGCCGTTGCCGGTGCGGCTCCAGGCCGCCGTGGCGTTTCCAGGCGGCCATGCAACGGCGTAACTGGTCGGCCTCGCCGGGGCTGTAGTCGGCGGCGACCATGGCGATCTGCATCACCTGTTCCTGGAACAGCGGGATGCCCAGGGTCCGTTGCAGCACGGCCTCGAGTTCCGGCGAAGGGTAAGTGGTCGGCTCTTCCTTGTTACGCCGGCGCAGGTACGGGTGCACCATGCCGCCCTGGATCGGCCCCGGCCGCACGATGGCCACCTCAATCACCAGGTCATAAAAGGTCTCGGGCTTGAGCCGGGGCAACATCGCCATCTGTGCCCGCGACTCGATCTGGAACACGCCGATGGTGTCGGCCTTGCTGATCATCGCGTAGGTGGCCGGGTCTTCCTTGGGGATGCTTGCCAATGACAGGTCCCGATTGCGATGACGGCGCAGCAGGTCGAAGCAGCGGCGGATCGCGCTGAGCATGCCCAGGGCCAGGATATCCACCTTGAGCAGGCCGACGGCGTCGAGGTCGTCCTTGTCCCACTGGATAATGGTGCGCTCGGCCATCGCGGCGTTTTCCACTGGCACCAGGGTGTCCAGCGGGTATTCGGAAATCACGAAACCGCCGGGGTGCTGGGACAGGTGCCGGGGGAAGCCGATCAGTTGTTCAGTGAGGGTGAGCACGCGGCGCAGGATCGGGCTCTGCGGGTCGAAGCCGGCTTCACGCAGGCGTTCCAGAGGCGGCGCGGCGTCGCTCCAGCGCCCGCAACATTCGGCCAGCGCGTTGATCTGGTCCGGCGGCAAGCCCAGGGCCTTGGCCACATCGCGCACCGCGCCGGTCGCATGGTAACTGCTGACCACCGCCGTCAATGCCGCGCGGGTGCGGCCATAGCGCTGGAACACGTACTGCAGCACTTCTTCGCGGCGCTCATGCTCGAAATCCACGTCGATGTCCGGCGGTTCGTTGCGCTCTTTGGACAGGAAACGCTCGAACAGCGTGTCCGTCAGGCTCGGGTCGATTTCGGTGATGCCCAAGGCAAAACACACCGCCGAGTTGGCCGCCGAACCACGGCCCTGGCACAGGATCGAACGGCTGCGGGCGAACTGCACGATGTCATGCACCGTGAGGAAATAGCTTTCGTAGCCCAGCTCGCTGATCAGTTCCAGTTCTTTGTTGATCTGCTGCAAGGTCTTGGCGTCGACACCGTGCGGCCAGCGCCGGGCCATGCCTTCTTCGGTCACGGCGCGCAACCAGGACTTGGCGTCGTAGCCGGCGGGGACCAGTTCGCGCGGGTAGTGGTAACGCAATTGGCTGAGGTCGAACGTGCAACGCCGCGCGATGGCCTCGGTTTGCTCAAGCAGCGACGCCGGATACAGCGCCTGTAATGCCTCCAGGCTGCGCAGATGCCGCTCGCCATTGGGGTGCAGGCGCGTGCCGGCGTCGGCCACCGGCACGTGATGGCGGATGGCGGTCATGGTGTCTTGCAGGGCCCGGCGCCGCGCGCATGCATATGCACATCGCCACAGGCCACCGCCGGGATGCGCAGGCTGGCGGCCAAGTCCAGGCGTTGCTCCAGCCGGCGCGCATCGTCCTGGCCACAGTGCAGGTGCACCGCCAGCCACAAGCGTGCGGCGAAGGTGCGGCGCAGCCATTGGATCGAGGCCTGGGTGTCGCTGTCTTCGGCAACCCACAGCGCCAGCAGGCCAGGC
>JAFHKH010000848.1 GCA_016937595.1 Pseudomonas cedrina subsp. fulgida
CTGAGCCTCAGGACGCGGTCGCGCGGCGGATTGCGCAGGTTCTCGGCAATCCGGCGGGTGGTGTCCATGACCATTTCAATCACGGTTTCCTGACGCAGCAGCTTGAAGCTCTGGGTGCTGCCGACGGCGGACAGGCTGCCGATCACCTCGTCGATGTCCGGCTGGATGATGGGCGCGGCGATACCGGTCAGGCCGAGGTTGAGTTCATCGTGGGTCATGCAATACCCATCCTTGCGAATCTTTTTGGTGGCCTTGGCGAAGCTGGCCCAGTCGTAGGGGCTGTCCGGGTCGCCGGCCATATGCTCTTCGAACAGACGCTGCAGGCGCCGACCTTTCTGGAACGCGATCAAGACCTTGGACTGCGCGCCGCGGAAAAAGGGCAATGGGTGCCCGCGCCCGAAGGAAAAGTGATAGGTGTCGGTGGGCTCGGCGATGTAGGTGTTGATGATGCGCCCATCGTAGAAAACGCTGGCGAACACCGCCAGGCCGGTCTGCGCCGACAGCTCATGCATCAGCTCGCGCCCCGCCAGAAGGATGGGGTCGTACTGGCGCATCATCCAGTCCAGCTCGATCACGCGGGGCCCCAGGCCGTAGTGGCCGGCATCCACGCGGGTCAGCAGGCCGGCGTCGCACAATTCCTTGACGTAGCGATACGCGGTGGCGCGCGACAGGCCCATGCGTTCGGCGATGGTGTCCGGGTCGATCTTCAACGTCGCTGGACCGAACAGGTCGAGGACATTCAGCAATTTACTCAGGCTGCTCATTTCGTTCCTAGAGAAGGGATGGCACGCGGGTAAGCACTATAGGCGAAAACGTCCCGGATCCAAGGTGGGATATCCCATGTGGGAGCGGGC
>JAFHKH010000849.1 GCA_016937595.1 Pseudomonas cedrina subsp. fulgida
CCGCAAAGAGCGTCAGGATGCCAAGAAAGGCAAGATCTTCACCAAGTGGATCCGCGAGCTGACCGTCGCAGCCCGCCAGGGCGGCGGTGACCCAGGCTCCAACCCGCGTCTGCGCCTGGCGCTGGACAAGGCCTTGGGCGCCAACATGAGTCGCGACATCATCGACCGTGCCGTGGCCCGTGGCGCAGGCGCGCCGATACCGATGACATGGTCGAGCTGACCTACGAAGGCTACGGCCCGGGCGGCGTGGCGGTGATGGTCGAGTGCATGACCGACAACCGCAACCGTACCGCAGCGGCCGTTCGCCATGCGTTCAGCAAGTGCGGCGGCAACCTCGGCACCGACGGTTCGGTGGCTTACCTGTTCGAGCGCAAGGGGCAGATCTCCTTCGCACCGGGCACCGATGAAGACGCGCTGATGGAAGCGGCGATGGAGGCCGATGCCGATGACGTGGTGACCAACGAAGACGGCTCCATTGATGTGTTTACTTCGTTCGCCAGCTTCTATGCCGTGCGTAATGCCTTGGAAACGGCGGGTTTCAAGGGCACCGACGCGGAAATCGTGATGTTGCCGACCACCAGCGCCGAGTTGGACCTGGACGGTGCGCAGAAGGTGTTGAAGATGCTGGACATGCTCGAAGACCTGGATGATGTGCAAAACGTATATTCGAATGCCGATATCCCGGAATCCGTAGCCGAACAGTTAACGTAAGCGCTATGAAAATCTACTGTGGGAGCGGGCTTGCTCGCGAATGCGGCGTATCAGCCAG
>JAFHKH010000085.1 GCA_016937595.1 Pseudomonas cedrina subsp. fulgida
GCGATGCAGACACCTCGGTGTATCTGTCGAACCGAGGTGATGCCATCGCAGGCAAGCCAGCTCCCACATTTTTGCCCTGCGGTGTTATCGGTAGAACAACCGATACCCCACCTGCCCCACCGCTTCATTGATCAACTGCCCGCTCTGCCATACCGACTTGAACTCCGGCATCCAGCCGCCCAGCGGCCTGGCGTTATCCACGCCCAGAAACCCCACCGGCGCCGGCACTACGCTGAAACCGGCCTTCTCAAAACTCCATACCGCCCGCGGCATGTGCGAGGCCTGAGTCACGACCACCACGCGCCTGACGCCCTGCGGCAGCAGTATCTCGGCACTCATTTGTGCGTTTTCCCACGTGGTGCGGCTGCGCTCTTCCTTCCAACGCACGGTCACGCCGAAGTCATCCCGCATCGACACCGCCATCAACTCGGCCTCGCTGGGTGGCGTGCCGTAATGCAGGCCACCGCTGGTCAGCACCGGCAAACCGGACGCCTTGGCCAAACGCGCGGCATAACGCTGGCGCTCCAGGCCGATACCGGTGGGCTGGTCGGTGCCCCAGGCCGGGTCGCCTCGCTCGCGTCCCGAACCCAGCACCACAATGGCATCTGCGCGCCCGGCCAGGGTCGACCAATCTTCCCGGGCCAGCGGCGGCTCGGTCTCCAGCACCCGTGCGCCCCACTCCACCACTGCCGGCAGGCTGATCAGCCACATCCCCCCGAACCCCAGGGCAAAACAGCAAGCCGCCAGGCGTGGGCGGCTGCGACGGAACCACCAGGCAAAAGCCAGCAGCAGCAAGAGAATGCCGGGCGGCAGGAGCAGTTGTTTAATGAAATAACGAATAGGCATCGGCATCTCCATAGATGCCCGAAGCCTAAGGTGTAACGGGGTTTAGCGACAATCTTTACGGTGAAACAGCGCGGTGCCCCCCGTACAGGAGAGCAGCTAACTACTTGTAGCGGGCGGACCGGCGCTTTTGCGGGCCATGACCGGCAGACAAGTCCTTGAGCCACACCACCTTGGCGGAGTGCGCAGGTCCCTTGGCCGGCGCAGTCGCCGCCCTGGGAGGCTCGGTACGCCCATTGCGTTCCAGGTAAGCCTTGATCAGCTCCAGCTCCGCGCGGCTCAAACCGCGCAACTCCAACTCAACGGGCCGTTCATCACACAATCGGCCCGCCGTCCTCGCTGCATCCAGTGCACGACCCAAACGGTCGATCAATCCTTCGTAGATATCCGGTTTCGATACGATTCGCGGCGATTCAACCATCCCCTCACCTCATTGAAGAAAGACTTGCTCCCCAATAAACAGCGTAGTCCCCGTTGCTGCGCCTGCCCGGCGCCGCGACAGACGGCCTGGCCTGCGCAATCAGGGTTTCCCTCGATAGAGTGGGCTCATGTATGCTACGGCGCTTCCTGTCACTCCACTTCCCGCAGGGTTTGGGCACGGACGCGCCGCTTTCTGGTGTCGATCAACCTGAACGTTGCACCGAAGAGGATTAGGCCACCCCTATCCAGTTCAAAAGTAGCCATGCACGAACACTATCAGCCCCGTGAAATAGAAAATGCCGCCCAAACCTTCTGGGACGAGCAAAAGTCCTTTGAAGTCAGTGAACAGCCGGGCAAGGAGACCTTCTACTGCCTGTCGATGTTCCCTTACCCCAGCGGCAAGCTACACATGGGGCATGTGCGCAACTACACCATCGGCGACGTGATTTCCCGCTATCAGCGCATGCAAGGCAAGAACGTCCTGCAACCCATGGGTTGGGACGCCTTTGGCATGCCGGCGGAAAACGCCGCGATGAAAAACAACGTGGCGCCCGCCAAGTGGACCTACGAAAACATCGCCTACATGAAGAACCAGCTGCGCAGCCTGGGCCTGGCGGTGGACTGGTCCCGCGAAGTGACCACCTGCAAGCCGGACTACTACCGCTGGGAACAATGGCTGTTCACTCGCCTGTTCGAAAAAGGCGTGATCTACAAAAAGAGCGGCACCGTGAACTGGGACCCGGTCGACCAGACCGTACTGGCCAACGAGCAGGTGATCGACGGGCGCGGCTGGCGCTCCGGCGCGCTGATCGAAAAGCGCGAAATCCCGATGTACTACTTCAAAATCACCGCCTACGCGGATGAGCTCCTGTCGAGCCTTGACGACCTGCCGGGCTGGCCTGAACAGGTCAAGACCATGCAGCGCAACTGGATCGGCAAGTCCAAGGGCATGGAAGTGCAGTTCCCGTACAACGTCGACTTGATCGGCGCAGCGGGCGCGCTCAAAGTCTTCACCACCCGTCCGGACACCCTGATGGGCGCGACCTACGTCGCCGTGGCGGCTGAACACCCGCTGGCCACCCAGGCCGCACGCAATAACCCTGAGCTGCAGGCGTTCATCGCCGAATGCAAAGGTGGCAGCGTGGCTGAAGCCGACGTCGCCACCCAGGAGAAAAAAGGCCTGCCGACCGGCCTGTTCGTCGAGCACCCGCTGACCGGCGAGAAATTGCCGGTATGGGTCGCCAACTATGTGCTGATGCACTACGGCGATGGCGCCGTAATGGCCGTGCCGGCCCACGACGAGCGTGACTTCGAATTCGCCACCAAGTACAGCCTGCCGATCAAGTCCGTGGTGCGTACCAGCGCGGGCGACACCAACCCGGCGCCGTGGCAGGACGCCTACGGCGAGCACGGTGAGTTGATCAATTCCGGCGAGTTCGACGGCCTGGATTTCCAGGGCGCCTTTGACGCGATTGAAGTCGCGCTGATCAAGAAAAACCTCGGCGCCTCGCGCACCCAGTTCCGCCTGCGCGACTGGGGCATCAGCCGCCAGCGCTACTGGGGCTGCCCGATCCCGATCATTCACTGCGAAAGCTGTGGCGACGTGCCGGTACCGGAAGACCAACTGCCGGTCGTCCTGCCGGAAGACGTGGTACCGGACGGTGCGGCTCGCCATTGGCGCGCATGCCCGAGTTCTACGAATGCAGCTGCCCCAAATGCGGCGCGCCTGCCAAGCGTGAAACCGACACCATGGACACCTTCGTCGAGTCCTCGTGGTATTACGCCCGCTATGCCTCGCCACACTATACGGGCGGCCTGGTGGAAAAATCCGCGGCCGACCACTGGCTGCCGGTGGACCAGTACATCGGCGGTATCGAACACGCCATCCTTCACCTGCTGTACGCGCGCTTCTTCCACAAGCTGATGCGCGACGAAGGCCTGGTGAGTTCCGATGAGCCGTTCAAGAACCTGCTGACCCAGGGCATGGTGGTCGCCGAGACTTACTATCGCCGTGAAGCCAATGGCGCCTACACCTGGTTCAACCCGGCCGACGTCGAACTCGAGCGCGACAGCAAAGCCAAGGTCATCAGCGCCAAGCTGATCGCCGACGGCCTGCCGGTGGAAATCGGCGGCACCGAGAAGATGGCCAAGTCGAAGAACAACGGCGTCGACCCGCAGTCGATGATCGACCAGTTCGGCGCCGACACCTGCCGCCTGTTCATGATGTTCGCCTCGCCGCCCGACATGAGCGCCGAATGGTCCGACTCCGGCGTCGAAGGTTCGCACCGTTTCCTCAAGCGCGTCTGGCGCCTGGCGCATGCGCACATCAGCCAGGGCCTGCCGGGCAAGCTGGACGTGGCGGCGTTGAACGACGAGCAGAAAGCCATTCGCCGCAGCACCCACCTGGCCATCAAGCAAGCCAGCCAGGACGTGGGCCAGCACCACAAGTTCAACACCGCCATCGCCCAGGTGATGACGCTGATGAACGTGCTGGAAAAAGCCCCACACGCCACTGAACAGGATCGCGCACTGGTGCAGGAAGGCCTGGAAACGGTCACCCTGCTGCTGGCCCCGATCACACCGCACATCAGCCATGACCTGTGGAACCGCCTGGGACACAGCGAAGCGGTCATCGATGCGCGCTGGCCGGTGCAGGATGACAGCGCGCTGGTACAGGACACGCTGCAACTGGTGATCCAGGTCAACGGTAAACTGCGCGGCCAGATCGACATGCCGGCCAGCGCCAGCCGCGAAGACGTCGAAGCGGCCGCCCGCATCAACGAAAACGTGCTGCGTTTCACCGAAGGCCTGACGATCCGCAAAGTGATCGTGGTGCCTGGCAAACTGGTCAATATCGTCGCTAGCTAATCGGATCGGGCGCAGGGCTTGAGCCCTGCGTCGAACAAAGCCTTCAGGGCCTCGATAAGGCCCACATGGTTTCAAGGGGAGCAACAAAATGATCAAACGCAATTTGCTGGTGATGGGCCTTGCCGTGCTGCTGAGCGCTTGCGGCTTCCAACTGCGCGGTACCGGTACCCACGAACTGGCGATCAAGGAATTGGACGTCAGCGCCCGCGACGCCTATAGCGAAACAGTGACCCAGTTGCGTCAGGTCCTGGAAAACAGTGGCGTACACGTCTACACCGGCGCGACCTACAAGCTGTTCCTGGCCAACGAACGGGAAACCCAGCGCAACCTGAGCTATGCCAGCGCCGGGCGTGCGTCCGATGTCGAACTGAGCACCGTGCTCAGCTTTGAAATCCAGGGCCGCGACAAACTGCCGCTGATGAATGACGACATCCAGATCCAGAAAATCGTCAGCCACGACGGCAACAACTTGGTGGGGTCGGACTCCGAAGTCATCCAGGTGCGCAAGGAAATGCGTCGCGAACTGGTACAGCGCATGGTGCTGCGCCTGGCGATGATTACGCCGGAACAACTCGAGGTCCTGCAGCAGAAAGCTGACGACAAGGCCAAGGCTGACGCCGACGCACTCAAGGCTGCCAAAGAGTACGAAGACAACACGCCGAAACAATCGCCTGTTGAAGTCCCTGTCGAGTAAGCCATGCGGGCGCCCCAAGCGCCCCGTTCGCCCTGCCTATGAAACTCGCCCCCGCCCAACTCGCCAAGCACCTGCAAGGTGGCCTTGCGCCTGTATACATCGTCAGCGGAGATGATCCGCTGCTGTGCCAGGAAGCCGCCGACGCCATTCGCGCCGCCGTGCGCCAACAAGGCTTCGATGAACGCCAGGTCTTCAGCGCCGACGCCAGTTTCGACTGGGGCACGTTGCTGCAGGCTGGCGCGAGCATGTCGCTGTTTGCCGAAAAACGCCTGCTGGAACTGCGCCTGCCTTCAGGCAAGCCCGGCGACAAGGGTGCGGCAGCCTTGATGGAATATTGCTCACGGCCAGCCGAAGACACGGTGCTGTTGATCAGCCTGCCCAAGCTCGATGGCAGTGCGCAGAAAACCAAATGGGGCAAGGCCCTGGTGGAAGGAGCGCACACCCAGTTCATCCAGATCTGGCCGGTGGACAGCAGCCAGTTGCCGCAGTGGATTCGCCAACGCCTGTCCCAATCGGGGCTGTCGGCCACCCAGGACGCGGTGGAGTTGATCGCCGCGCGGGTCGAAGGCAACTTGCTGGCCGCCGCCCAGGAGATCGAAAAGCTCAAGCTGATGGCCGAAGACGGGCAGATCACCGTCGAAACCGTCCAGGGCGCCGTGGCGGATAGCGCACGCTTTGACGTGTTCGGGCTGGTGGACGCGATCCTCAACGGCGAACCCGCCCACGCCCTGCGCATGCTCGAAGGCCTGCGCGGCGAAGGCGTGGAGCCCCCGGTAATCCTGTGGGCCCTGGCCCGGGAACTGCGGGTGCTGGCCAATATTGCCTTGCAATACAGCCAGGGCACGCCGCTGGACAAATGCTTCAGCCAGGCGCGGCCGCCGGTCTGGGACAAGCGCAAACCGCTGATGAGCAAAGCCCTGCAACGGCACTCGGCGCAACGCTGGGCACAGCTGCTGCTGGAGGCCCAGCGCATCGATGCGCAGATCAAGGGCCAGGCAGCCGGCTCACCGTGGATGAGCCTGAGCCGTCTGTCGCTGTTGATGGCCGGCCAGCGCCTTACCCTCCCCGCCGAATAACCCTCGTTCAAAACCACCGCAGCGCCAATGTGGGAGCGGGCTTGCTCGCGAATACGGTGTGCCAGTCAGCTGATTAATTGACTGATACTCCGCATTCGCGAGCAAGCCCGCTCCCACATTTTGAACGCGTTTACAATTCTCAGGCTTTACAGCGGCCAAACTTCGGCAGAAAATTTGCCCCGTTTCATCCCACCCATCGAGAGTACAGAGCATGAGCAAAAAGCCATCCAAGCATGGCCCCAACAAGGCCAAATCCATCATCGCCCAGCCACTGTTCCGCAGCCGTCAGGAACGCGCCGGCAAGGGCAAAGGCAGCTACCGCCGCGAAGCCTTCCAGTCTAATAGCTGGGAGGCTTCTTACTTTCTGGCTGCCTGAAGGCAAGCGCCCCTCCGGCATGATAAGGTCTGCATCTGATTTGTAATCCCTGGACCTGTGCATGCCCTCTAGTCTTTCCCGTCGTTGGCACCTTCGCCAATTGATCGCTGCCTCCAGCCTCATTCTGCTTGTCGCCTGCGCGGAAAAACCAACCGCCGCCGACGCTCAACCACTGCCCAAACTCCAGACCGCCCCCGTGGTCGCGCCTGCCGTAGTGGCACCGCTGGCCGTGGACAACCTTGATATCCAACCCACCCAGACCTTTGCCGAATGGCAGGCCGGCTTTCGCGCGCAAGCCCTGCAGGCCGGCATCACTGCCGCCGTGTTCGACAATGCCTTCGCCAACGTCACGCCCGACATGGCAGTGATCCGCGCCGACCGCAGCCAGCCGGAGTTCTCCCGCCCGGTGTGGGAATACCTCGATGGCGCCCTGTCGGCGCTGCGTGTGCGCAATGGCCAGACGCTGCTGGTCAAGTACGCCGACATCCTGCAAAGCATCGAACAACGCTATGGCGTCGACCGTCAGGCGCTGGTTTCGGTATGGGGCATGGAAAGCAACTTCGGCCAGTTCCAGGGCAATAACTCGGTGATCCGCTCCCTCGCCACCCTGGCCTACGAAGGCCGTCGCCCGGCGTTTGCGCAGGCGCAACTGCTGGCGGCGTTGCAGATCATCCAGCACGGCGATATCCAGGCCGACCAGATGAAAGGCTCGTGGGCCGGCGCGATGGGCCAGACCCAATTTATCCCGACCACCTACAACACCCACGCCGTGGACTTCGATGGCGACGGTCGCCGCGATATCTGGAACAGCCCGGCCGACGCCCTCGCCTCCACCGCGCATTACCTGCAAAGCTCCGGCTGGCAAAAAGGCCAGCGTGGGGCTTCGAAGTCAACCAACTGCCGGCGAACTTCGATTACGCCCTGGCCGATGGCGGCATCCGCAAGACCGTTGCTGAATGGCTGAAACTCGGTATCCAACTGCCGCCCGGTGCCAGCCTGCCGCCCAACGTCGACCAACTGTCCGCCGCCCTGCTACTGCCGGCGGGTTACCGGGGCCCGGCGTTCCTGGTGCTGGATAACTTCCGCGCGATCCTCAAGTACAACAACTCATCGTCCTACGCGCTGGCCGTTGGCTTGTTGTCGGAACGCTTCGGCGGTGGTGGTGTGATTCGTGGCGATTGGCCAAAAGATGAGCTGCCGCTGAGCCGCTCACAGCGAATCGATTTGCAGACGGCGTTGAGTGCCAATGGCTATGACGCGGGCAACCCGGACGGGATCATCGGCGCCAATACACGCAAGGCGATTCGTGCGGCGCAGCAAGCGCTGGGCTGGCCGGCGGATGGGTATCCGACGGTGAAACTGCTGGAGTCGTTGCAGAACCGCTGACACGGATCGTTCCCACGCTCTGCGTGGGAATGCCGCCTCGGACGCTCTGCGTCCGCTTTTGAAGTCGTGACGCGGAGCGTCACAGGATGCATCCCCACGCGGAGCGTGGGAACGATCAGCGCAGGACCACATCCTGCTCCAACACCACCCGCTGCTCCCCCGCATCCAACCTGACCAACGCGCCCAGCGGCAGCGTCAGGTTCGGGTCGCAATGCCCGCTGCGCCAGCCGGACAGCACCGGGATGCACAGCGGCTCGAAGGTCTGCTTCAACAGACGCTCCAGGGCAACCGGTTCCACACCCGCCACATCCCCCACCAACACGCCGGCCACCTGGGCCAGCTTGCCCGCCAGGCGCAAATGTGTGAGCAGGCGGTCGATGCGGTAGATCGGCTCGTTGACGTCTTCGATGAACAGGATGATGCCGTCGGCGTCGAGTGCGTAAGGCGTGCCCGTCACTGCCGCGATCATCGACAGGTTGCCACCCAGCAAGCGCCCACAGGCGATGCCCGGCTCAAGGGTAGTCAACGGGAAGGCGGCCGGGTGTGCCAGCACACTGCCGGTACCAAGGTCACCGCGCAACATGCCAAGCAGCGACGACTCGGTAGGCGCCTGCTTGCCGCCGAGCAAGTCGGCATTGAGCATCGGACCGTGGAACGTCACGAAACCGGCGTGACGGTTGATCGCCAGGTGCAGGGCGGTGATGTCGCTGTAGCCGACGAAGGGCTTGGGGTGGGCGCGCAGCAGGTCAAAATCCAGGCTATCGAGCAGACGCGGCGTGCCGTAGCCGCCGCGCAGGCAAAAGATGGCGTCGATATCCGGGTCGGCGAAGGCGCTGTGCAGGTCGTTGAGGCGGACGTTATCGCTGCCGGCCAGGTAGCCGTCGCGTTCATGAACGCCGGGGAAGATTCGCAGGTCATAGCCGCGGGCGCGCATCCATTGGCCGGCTTTTTCGACGTCCAGTGCGGCGGGGCCGGCGGGCGCGATCAAGGCAATGGTGCCTTCGGGGCGCAGAGCAGGTACGGCAATGGTCATCCACGATTCTCCCTATCTGTAACCCAGAACCCAATGTGGAGCGGGCTTGTGTGGGAG
>JAFHKH010000850.1 GCA_016937595.1 Pseudomonas cedrina subsp. fulgida
GCGCTGGTGGTGGACGGCGTCGACGGTTCATTGGCGCGACGGGTCAATGTGAGCACGGTATTACCCGGCTTCGACGGCTCGGTGCTGGACCTGGTGATCGATTACCTGACCTACGTGTTTATTCCGGCGCTGTTTATCTACCGCTATATCGACCTGCCGGAGTTCACCCACCTGTTTACGGTGTCGGTGATCCTGGTGTCGTCGCTGTTCTGCTTCTGCAACGTGAACATGAAGAGCAAGGACAACTACTTCGTCGGCTTCCCTGCCGCCTGGAACGTGGTGGCCTTGTGCGTCTATATCATCCAGCCGGAAGCCTGGGTCACGTTGCTCACCGTGATCGGCCTGGCCTTGCTGACCGTGACGCCGATGAAGTTCCTGCACCCGTTCCGGGTGAAGCGGTTCATGCCGATCAATATCGCGGTGACCACGATCTGGTTGCTGTGCAGCTTTTTGATGGTGGTGGATTACCCGAATACCAACCCGTGGACGTTTGGGTTGTGGTCGGTGATGTCGGCATATTTCCTGGGGATTTGCGTTTGGCGCACGGCCTTGGAGTGGCTGGACAAGCGTCACGGTTGATCGCGGTTAAACCTGTGGGAG
>JAFHKH010000851.1 GCA_016937595.1 Pseudomonas cedrina subsp. fulgida
GCCCTTGCGCCCGACGCTGCTGGAGGTGAACACCACCGACGCATCCTGTGACAGCTTGAGCAGCGGCAGCAAGGTGCTGGTCAGCATGAACATCGCGTTGACGTTCACGTGCATCACGCGCATGAAGTTTTCGCCGGACAACTGCTCGATCGGTGTGCGCGGGCCGATGATCGAGGCATTGTGCAGCAGGCCGTCGAGATGGCCGAATGCTTTCTCGATCATCGCCGCCAGCTCGTCGTATTGATGGGGCAGGGCGGTCTCCAGGTTGAACGGAATCACCACCGGTTGCGGCTGGCCCGCGGCTTCGATCTCGTCATACACCTGGGCCAGGTTGGCTTCGGTCTTGCCCAGCAACAGCACGGTGGCGCCATGGGCGGCGTAGGTTTTGGCCGCCGCCGCGCCAATCCCGCGACCGGCGCCGTCACCAGGATCACCCGGCCTTTGAGCAGGTCTGGAGGTGCGGAGTAATCAAACATAAACAACCTCGAATTTGAAAACACAGGAGATCCCCTGT
>JAFHKH010000852.1 GCA_016937595.1 Pseudomonas cedrina subsp. fulgida
AGGAAATGGGCGTGTCAATCAAGTCCACCTCCGGGCCGGTGCTGGAGCGTCCCGGTGACTTGGCCGCGTTGCTGACCAACCTTGAGCCTCACGACGTGCTGTTTATCGACGAGATTCACCGGCTCTCGCCGATCGTCGAGGAAGTGTTGTACCCGGCGATGGAGGACTTCCAGCTCGACATCATGATCGGCGAAGGCCCGGCGGCCCGCTCGATCAAACTCGACCTGCCGCCGTTCACGTTGTCGGTGCCACCACCCGCGCGGGCATGTTGACCAACCCGCTGCGAGACCGTTTCGGCATTGTTCAACGTCTTGAGTTCTATAGCACCGCGGACCTGGCGACCATCGTCAGTCGTTCGGCGGGCATTCTCGGCTTGCCGCTGGACCCGGAGGCGCGTTTGAAATCGCCCGTCGCGCCCGCGGTACGCCTCGGATCGCCAACCGCCTGCTGCGGCGTGTGCGTGACTTTGCCGAAGTGCGGGCCAAGGGGCATATCACCAAGGCCGTGGCCGACCTGGCCCTGAACCTGCTGGATGTGGATGAACATGGCTTCGATCACCAGGACCGACGCCTGCTCCTGACCATGATCGAGAAGTTCGACGGTGGCCCGGTGGGCGTCGACAGCCTGGCGGCGGCCATCAGCGAGGAGCGCCATACCATCGAGGATGTGCTGGAGCCGTACCTGATCCAACAGGGCTACATCATGCGCACGCCAAGGGGGCGAGTGGTCACGCGCCATGCCTACCTGCACTTCGGGTTAAATATTCCGTCACGATTGGGCGAGATGCCGTGGTAGACGAATTCCTCGATGCAGGGGACGATTAATAGCTTAACGCAAGACGATTTATTCGATGTTTGTGCTGTCCTAGTGGCTGGGGTCGTCATTCAGTCACTGGGAATGTTGTTCGCGATTGAAAAAACAGTTGCCCAGCCGGATTGGCAACCTGAGGAGTAAGCACTAGAGTATGCGCGCGCAAAACGGGGATCAGTCGTTCGCACATCGCTGTCGCGTTTATTACGAGGACACCGATGCCGGCGGCATCGTGTATTACGTCAATTACCTCAAGTTCATGGAGCGGGCTCGAACCGAGCGGCTACGGGAGTTGGGCTTTGCCCAATCCACGCTGGCAGGGGAGGACCTGTTGTTCGTCGTGCACTCCAGCGAGGCGCGGTATCACGCGCCGGCGCGGCTGGACGACGAGCTGTTGGTCAGCGCTGAAGTAATCGAATTGAACCGTGTCAGCCTGCGTTTCAAACAGCAGGTCAGGCGGGCAACGGATGCAACGCTGCTCTGTGAGGGGCAGTTCCTGGTGGCCTGTGTGCGCACCAATAGTTTGAAACCCCGGGCTATTCCCGAAGCTTTACGTACGGCCTTTGCTGACGTAAGCGGCGCGGGTAAACAATCAAAGCAGGAGATTTAGCGTGGAACCTACCGTCGTCGACCATTCCTCCATGTGGAGCCTGGTCAGCAATGCCAGTGTCGTGGTTCAACTGGTCATGCTGACCCTGGTAGCCGCATCGGTTACCTCTTGGGTCATGATTTTTCAGCGCAGCAACCTGCTGCGTGCCGGTCGACGTGCCCTGGAGAGCTTCGAAGAGCGCTTCTGGTCGGGTATCGACCTGTCCAAGCTGTACCGCCAGGCCGGCAGCAACCCGGACCCGGATTCGGGCGTCGAGCAAATCTTCCGGGCCGGCTTCAAGGAGTTCTCGCGTCTGCGCCAGCAGGCGGGTGTCGACCCGGAAGCGGTGATGGAAGGTGTGGCCCGTGCCATGCGCGTCGCCATTTCCCGTGAAGAAGAGAAGCTTGAGCAAAGCCTGCCGTTCCTCGCCACCGTCGGTTCCGTGAGCCCGTACATTGGTCTGTTCGGTACCGTGTGGGGGATCATGAACTCCTTCCGTGGCCTGGCCCAGGCCCAGCAAGCCACCCTGGCCACCGTGGCCCCGGGTATCGCCGAAGCCCTGATCGCCACCGCGATCGGCCTGTTCGCTGCTATCCCCGCAGTAATTGCCTACAACCGTTTTGCCGCAACCAGCGAAACGTTGATCGGCCGTTACTACACCTTCGCCGAAGAATTCCAGGCGATCCTGCACCGTAAAGTGCACACCAGCGAAGAATAAGCAGGTAATTCCCAATGGCTTTAATCGCTCGAGCTCGCAAAAAGCGCAAGCCGGTCGCCGAGATGAACGTAGTGCCTTACATCGACGTGATGCTGGTGCTGCTCGTCATCTTCATGGTGACCGCGCCGATGCTCAATCAGGGCGTGAAGGTTGATCTGCCCAAGGTTTCCAGCGAAGCCTTGCCGCAAGACAACAACACTCAGGTCCTGACCATTTCGATCAAGGCTGACAAGACCTATTACTGGAACCTTGGCAGTGAAGTCGATACCCAGAAACAACAGGACAAGGCCATGACCTTGCCGCAGATGACCGATGCGGTGACCAAAATCATCCGCGCCGGCAACGAAGGCGGCAAGCGCACCCAAGTGTTCATTCGCGGCGACAAGTCGGTCGACTACGGTTCCGTCATGGGCGCCATGGGCGGGCTGCAGAAAGCCGGCGTGGGTAACGTTGGCCTGATTACCGAGGCGCCCTGATGCAGCAACAGCGAGAGCCGTCCGCCTCGGAAAGCTTCTTCTGGCCTAGCGTCTGGGCAATTGCCCTGCACGTCCTGGTGTTTGGCATGCTGTTCGTCAGCTTTGCCATGACCCCGGACCTGCCGCCAGCCAAGCCGATCGTGCAGGCGACCCTGTATCAGCTGAAATCGAAAAGTCAGGCCACCACCCAGACCAATCAGAAGATTGCGGGTGAGGCCCAGAAGTCGGCTGCGCGCCAGACTGAAGTCGAACAGATGGAACAGAAGAAGGTCGAGCAGGAAGCGGTGAAGGCTGCTGCGGAACAAAAGAAAGAAGAGGCGGCTCAAAAGGCCGAGGAATCGAAAAAGGCTGACGAAGCGAAGAAGGCCGACGAGGCGAAAAAGGCTGATGAAGCCAAGAAAGCCGAGAAAGCTGCCGAAGCTAAAAAAGCCGAAGAGAAACAATTGGCTGATATAGCCAAGAAGAAATCTGAAGAAGAAGCCAAGAAAGCTGCCGAAGAAGAGGCCAAGAAAAAGGCCGCTGAAGACGCCAAGAAGAAAATAGTCGAAGACGCGAAGAAGAAAGCCGCCGAAGACGCCAAGAAAAAAGCTGAAGCAGACGAGGCGAAGAAGAAAATCGCCGACGACGCGAAGAAGAAAGCTGCCGCCGACGCCACCAAGAAAAAGGCCCAGGAAGCAGCACGTAAATCCGCCGAAGAGAAGAAGGCCCAGGCCTTGGCAGATTTGCTTTCCGACACGCCTCAGCGTCAGCAAGCCTTGGCCGACGAGCAGGGTGACGAAGTAGCGGGCAGTTTCGACGATCTGATTCGGGCGCGGGCAGCGGAAGGTTGGACACGTCCACCTTCGGCACGCAAAGGCATGACAGTAGTGCTGCAGATCGGCATGTTGCCGGACGGTACGGTGACTTCGGTCAGCGTGGCCAAGTCCAGTGGTGACGGTTCGTTCGACAGTTCGGCGGTTGCAGCGGTCAAGAACATTGGCCGGTTGACCGAGATGCAGGGAATGAAACCAAGCGACTTCGCTCCCTATCGTTCATTCAAGATGACATTCACACCTGAGGATCTAGCCTTGTGAGAAACCTTCTTCGAGGAATGCTTGTCGTTATTTGCTGTATGGCAGGGATAGCGGCGGCAGATGAAAAGAACATCCTGGTCACCAGCGGCAGCGATCGGGCCACCCCGATCGCGGTAGTGCCGTTCGGCTGGCAGGGCGGCAGCGTGCTGCCGGACGACATGGCCCAGATCGTCAGCGATGACCTGCGCAACTCCGGCTACTACGCACCGATTCCGAAAGGCAACATGATCAGCCAGCCGAACCAGGCCAGCGAAGTCGTGTTCCGTGACTGGAAAGCGGTGGGCGCTCAATACCTGATGGTCGGCAACATCACGCCGGCCGGCGGTCGCCTGCAAATCACCTACACCTTGTTCAACGTGGCCACCGAGCAGCAGGTCCTGACCGGCAGCGTGTCGGGCACGGCTGAGCAGATCCGCGACATGGCCCACTACATTTCGGACCAGTCGTTTGAAAAGCTCACCGGTATCAAGGGGGCTTTCTCGACGCGTCTGCTGTACGTGACGGCTGAACGTTTCTCCGTGGACAACACGCGCTACACCCTGCAGCGTTCGGACTACGACGGCGCGCGCGCGGTGACCTTGCTGCAATCGCGTGAGCCCATCCTGTCGCCGCGCTTTGCGCCGGACGGCAAGCGTATCGCCTATGTCTCTTTCGAGCAGCGTCGCCCACGCATCTTTGTCCAGCACATCGATACCGGTCGTCGTGAGCAGATCACCAACTTCGAAGGCCTCAACGGCGCGCCTGCCTGGTCGCCGGATGGTTCGCGCCTGGCGTTCGTGCTGTCCAAGGACGGCAACCCGGACATCTACGTGATGAACATTGCTTCGCGCCAGATCAGCCGCGTTACCAGCGGCCCGGGCATCAATACCGAACCGTTCTGGGGTAAAGACGGTTCGACCATCTACTTCACGTCCGACCGTGGCGGCAAGCCTCAGGTGTACAAGGCAAACGTGAATGGCGGTGGCGCGGAACGTGTTACTTTTATCGGTAACTACAACGCCAACCCTAAACTTTCGGCTGATGAAAAGACGTTGGTGATGATTCACCGTCAGGATGGTTTCACTAATTTCCGGGTTGCGGCCCAGGATTTGCAGCGTGGAACCGTAAAAATCCTTACAGATACCAACCTTGATGAGTCAGCTACTGTTGCGCCCAACGGCACCATGGTAATCTACGCCACCCGCCAGCAGGGCCGGGGAGTCTTGATGCTCGTGTCCATTAATGGACGCGTAAGGCTCCCGCTTCCTACCGCACAAGGCGAAGTCAGAGAACCATCCTGGTCCCCTTACCTGAACTGACGCGGCGCTACAAAAAGAAGTACTTAACACACTGGGGTTCATTAGGAGTTTCACGATGGAAATGCTGAAGTTTGGTAAGTTTGCTGCTCTGGCTCTGGCTC
>JAFHKH010000853.1 GCA_016937595.1 Pseudomonas cedrina subsp. fulgida
TCTAAGGTTGAAGATGATGCGGAGCAAAGTGACAGGTGCGCAGCGCTGGGTTGTAAAAATCGGCAGTGCGCTGCTGACGGCGGATGGCAAGGGACTGGATCGCGCAGCCATGAGCGTCTGGGTCGAGCAGATGGTGGCCTTGCATGAGGCTGGCGTGGAATTGGTGCTGGTCTCCTCCGGGGCTGTTGCCGCCGGCATGAGCCGCCTCGGCTGGACCGCGCGACCCAGCGCGATGCACGAGCTGCAAGCCGCCGCCGCCATCGGCCAGATGGGCCTGGTGCAAGCCTGGGAATCCAGCTTTGCCGAGCATGGCCGCCATACGGCGCAGATCCTGCTGACCCACGACGACCTGTCCGACCGCAAGCGCTACCTCAACGCCCGCAGCACCCTGCGCGCGCTGGTGGAGCTCAAGGTCATCCCGGTGATCAATGAAAACGACACCGTGGTCACCGATGAGATCCGCTTTGGCGACAACGACACCCTGGCCGCCCTGGTGGCCAACCTGGTGGAAGCCGACCTGCTGGTGATCCTCACCGACCGCGACGGTATGTTCGACGCCGACCCGCGCAACAACCCGGACGCCCAGTTGATCTACGAAGCCCGCGCCGATGACCCGGCACTGGATGCCGTGGCCGGCAGCGTCGGCGGTGCCCTGGGCCGTGGCGGCATGCAGACCAAACTGCGCGCCGCGCGCCTGGCCGCGCGTTCCGGTGCGCACACCATCATTGTTGGCGGGCGCATTGAGCGCGTGCTGGATCGCCTGAAGGCCGGCGAACGCATCGGCACTCTCTTGTCGCCGGAACGCGGCATGCTGGCGGCGCGCAAACAATGGTTGGCCGGTCATCTGCAAACCCGTGGCACGCTGGTGCTGGACGCCGGCGCGGTATCGGCGCTGTCCCAAGGCAACAAGAGCTTGCTGCCGGTGGGGGTCAAATTGGTGCAAGGCAGCTTCCGCCGTGGCGAGATGGTGGTGTGTGTCGCGCCCGACGGTCGTGAGATCGCCCGTGGCCTGGCCAACTACAGCGCCTTGGAAGCGCAGAAAATTATCGGACAATCGTCCGACGCGATTGTCGGACTCTTGGGTTATATGGCAGAACCGGAACTGGTTCACCGCGACAACCTGATCCTGGTCTAACCATAGGAAGCACACGATGCGCGTGATGAAGGGATTGCTCGGCCTGTTGCTGGCCATGCCGCTGCTGGCCTCGGCCGAAGAAGTCGGCCAGGTGTCGACGGTATTCAAATTTGTCGGGCCCAACGACCGCATTGTGGTCGAGGCTTTTGATGATCCCAAGGTCGACGGCGTGACGTGCTACCTGTCGCGCGCTAAGACCGGCGGCGTCAAAGGCGGCCTGGGTCTGGCCGAAGACCGTGCCGAAGCCTCGATTGCCTGCCGTCAGGTCGGGCCGATCCGCTTCAAGGGCGAGCTCAAGGATGGCGACGAAGTGTTCAAGGAGCGCACCTCCCTGGTGTTCAAGACCATGCAGGTGGTGCGCTTCCTCGACAAGAAGCGCAACACCCTGGTGTACCTGGTCTACAGCGACCGCCTGATCGAAGGCAGCCCGCAGAACGCCGTGACGGCGATTCCGATTTTGCCCTGGCCGACCGCTCAGTAACCTGCAGGCGATTTTTGCAATCGGCGTCTATGATTGCAGGCTTGCGGGTTGTAATCTCGAAACACGGCAATGCGAAGAACATGGGATATCTGGAGTTCGTCATGAGTGCTTTCCACGACCTGAAACTCAAAGCGTTGGACGGACAGGAGCTGCCGTTGGCGCCCTTTAAAGGGCAAGTGGTGCTGGTGGTCAACGTGGCCTCCAAATGTGGCTTGACCCCGCAGTATGCGGCGTTGGAGAACCTCTACCAGCAATACAAAGGCCAAGGTTTCACCGTGCTTGGCCTGCCTTGCAATCAATTTGCAGGCCAGGAGCCGGGTACCGAACAAGAGATCAAGGCGTTCTGCAGCCTCAATTACGGGGTGACGTTCCCGCTGGGCAGCAAGCTTGAGGTCAACGGTCCTGACCGTCACCAGCTGTACCGCTTGCTGGCAGGCGAGGGCGCCGAGTTTCCAGGGGATATCACCTGGAACTTCGAAAAGTTCCTGCTCGGCAAAGACGGCCGGGTCCTGGCGCGCTTTTCGCCGCGCACCCCACCGGAAGATCCCTCGATCGTCCAGGCCATCGAAAAAGCCCTGGCCTGAACCCCGGGTGTGGCAACCGGGCTTGTTGTGGCAAGCCCCAATGCCAGTCAGTTAAGCGAACGAAATGCTCAAAGCAACGAAGATCTAATGTGGGAGCGGGCCTGCTCGCGAAAGCGGAGTG
>JAFHKH010000854.1 GCA_016937595.1 Pseudomonas cedrina subsp. fulgida
CAGGCCCGCGCCGATAAACGCGTTGCGCTTGCCCGCCAGCAGGCGCGGCAGGTTGCACAACAGCGCGGCCGTCAAGGCCAGGGCAAAGGAAATCAGCCACATGCCACCCACCGGCGCCAAGCCAGTGAGGGGGCCGTCAAGCTGGCTGTAACCGGAGTACAACCACGGGAAGCCGGTGAGGAACCAGCCGCGAAACGCTTCCTGGCCGACCCACAAGGCCGCGAATGTCAGCGCATCCGCCAGCGGTGCCTCATTGCGCCGCAGCCAGCGTGCCCACAGCCAGGCGGGCAGGGCGAAGAACCAGGCGATGGCGGCGGTAAACAGCAGCATCAGGAAGCCCGCCAACAGCACCGACGCGCCGCCGAAGTGGTGGATGCTGTAGTAGATCCAACTGGTACCGGCGCCGAACAGGCCGAAACCGAAGCACCAGCCACGGCCCAAGGCCTGGCGTGGGCTCAGTTCCCGCAGTCCGACGTAAAACAATCCGACCGCCACCAGGGCAAGCGGCCACAGATCGAACGGCGCCAACGCCAGGGTGGTGATGGCGC
>JAFHKH010000855.1 GCA_016937595.1 Pseudomonas cedrina subsp. fulgida
GCTTGCTCGCGAATGCGCACTGACGGTCACCACTGCGGCCGATGTGAGCCCAATTCCCCGGCCGGCAAATCCCACTGCAAAGGCGTGCCACTAATGGTCAGCGGTGCCAGCAGCCGATGCGCCGGGCCCCAGGCCGTCTGTTCCACCACCCGGCCTTGATCGCCCGGCTCCTCGGCGCGCAATGCCGGTTGCTGCGGCATTTTTCCCGCCTCCACCAATAACTTCGCCGTACGCGCCAGCGATAAGCGCGCCGAACCACCGCGGCCTGACCTCAACCGTTCGCCCAACGCGTGTATCGCACTGGCCGCCATCAAATACCCGGTGGCGTGATCCAGCGCCTGCAACGGCAGCGGCACCGGCTGATCCGCGTGTTTCCAGGCCATGCCCGCGTCCGCAATCCCGCTGCTCATCTGCACCAGGCTGTCGAAACCCCGGCGATTGCGCCACGGGCCGCTCCAGCCATAGGCATTGAGGCTCACGTCGATCAGGCCGGGGGCGAGCGTTTGCAGCTCGCCGGCGGTATAGCCCAATTGTTCCAGGGCATCGGCGCGATAGCCGTGGAACAGGATGTCGGCGTCCTTGAGCAGGCGTTCGAAAACCTGACGGCCTTCGGGGCTTTTCAGGTCAAGGCGGGCGCAGCGTTTGCCCAGGGTCATTTCCGGCACCACGCCCGGTTCGTTCCAGGTGGGCGAGTCGATGCGCAGCACGTCTGCGCCCAAGCCTGCGAGAAAGCGACTGGCCACGGGCCCCGCCAGGACGCGGGTCAAGTCCAGCACCTTGATGGCCGCCAGCGGTCGGGCGCTTGAACCGCGCCAGGGTTTGTCAGCGGTGGTTGCAAAGGTCGCGCGTTGCACCAGCGCTTCAGCGTTCACCGCCAACCCCTGCGGATGTGTTTGCCAGGCTTGCGATGAACGCATCTGCGCCGCGCAACCGCCCTCATCGATAATCGCCTGCTCCAGTTCAGCGGCATTCCACGGGGCGACCTTGGCTGCCATTGCGGCACGGTCGGCGGCCTTGCCCAGCACCCGTTCAGCGGCGGCACGGTGATGGGGCGCGTTGGTATGCAGACGAATCCAGCCATCGGCGCTGGCGTAGTCGCCAGCCACCGGGTCCCAAAGGGGCGGCACTTGCCAGCCCATCGGGCGAATCGACGAAGAGCACCAGAAGGACGCGAGACGCCGGTCCACGCTGACGCTGGGCAGGCGCCCGGTCTGTTGCTGGATCAACTGCGCCACCGCCTGGCCGGCCGCACCGATGCTGGCGCTGGCCAGGTCGGTGACGGCGAACGTCGAGGGCAGGGCGCCAGCTTCATTAAGGATCAGCGGCGTTGGCGGTAGACCCAACGCGGCTTGGATGGGAGTCAACAGATCGGTCATCGAAGGCCCTCCGTAAGAGAAGGGCCACTATAAAAGATGATCAGGCCGCTGTGACAACCCCCGGCTCCAACGGCAATTCGATGCTGGCGATAAACCCGCCCTCGGCATGGTTGGCCAGGATCAGGTTGCCGCCATGGCGCTCGGCGGCGCGGCGTGCAATCGCCAGGCCCAGGCCGTGGCCTTGTGCGCTCTGGCCGGGGGCGCGGTAGAACGGTTCGCCCAATTGGGCCAGATGCTCGGCTTCCACGCCGGGGCCGTGGTCGCGCACGCTGATCAGGATGCGCTCGCCCAGGCGCTGGGCCTTGAGTTCAATCGCCTGGCCCAGTGGGTTGAAGCGTTGGGCATTGCGCAGCAAGTTGTCCACCGCGCGTTCGATCATGGTCGGCCAGCCCTTGAGGTGCAGGCCTGGGTCGCAGTCAAGCGCACCACCTGGTCCGGCGCGCCGAGCTGGGCGTCCTTTTGCAAGGTTTTGAGCAAGGGCGTGAGGTCGATTTCTTCGGCGCTGGCGTTGTCGGCATCGACGCGGGCCAGCACCAGGATTTCGCTGATCAACGCCTCCAGGCGATCACATTCGCGAGTCAGGCGCGGCCAGAGTTTTTCCCGCTCTTCGGCGCTGGCGCGCTCGGCCAGGGCCAGGGCGATACGCAGGCGGGCCAGGGGCGAGCGCAGCTCATGGGATACATCGCGCAGCAACTGACGCTGGCTGGCGATCAGGCTTTGCAGGCGCGCGCCCATGCGGTTGAAGTCGGTGGCGAGCACGCCGAATTCATCGCGGCGGTTGGCCAGGGCGCCAGGCTGTTTTGCTGATAAGTAGCCTGGCGAGGTCATGCACCGCGCCACGCAAGCGGCTCAATGGACGTGTGATCGACAGGGTGACGAGCAGGCTGAACAGGGTCAGCACCACCAGCGCGATCGCCAATGCGCTGAAGGGCCAGAGCAGGCTGCTGCGGTGCCAGGCGTCGAGTTCCGGGTTGGGGATGCGGTAGATCAGCAGGTAGGTGTCGCCGGTTTTTTCGCTGGTGTATTCGGCGGTCAGGCGGCGCCAGGGCAGGTGGGCGTCCTCGCGGTCGCTCTGGCGCGCTTCGAGGGCGGCGGCGCGGCGCGGGAAGGTGCCGCGCACCACCGGCTCGCCGCTTTCGTTGAGTACTTGCACGTCGATGTGGTACTGGCGTTTGCGCTGCTGCAGCAAGTCCTGGGCGGCATCCTCACCCTGGGCTTCGTAGAGCTGGGTCCACTCTTGCGCCAGGTTATTGAGGCCGGGGTGGCGGCTGAGAATCCAGGCATCTTGATTGAGCATGTGCCCAAGCAGGATCGACAACCCGGCAACCAGGGCGATGGCCAGCCAGAAACTGGCCAGGATGCGCCAGAACAATGAACGCACAGGAAACCCTCAAACAGGAAAAGCCCAGCGGCGCGAGGCCACTGGGCTGGGAGTGTTAACGCGAGGGCATTATTGCGCTTTTTGCGGCTGTTGCGCTTTCCAGGCCTGGAATTCCCGCCATTCGGCGCGGCGCTGGTCCTGTTTCTTGACCATCTCGTCGAATTGCTTCTGTTGCTCAGGCTTGAGCACGGCGCGAATGTCGGCCTGGGTTTTCTTGCGGCTGGCGTCCTTTTCATCCTGCATGGCTTTCTGATCGGCGGCCGGCAGTTTGTCCAGGTACTTCTTGACCAGCTCTCTGCGCCCTTCCATCTGCTCGCGCATCAGGCGGTCGATCTGCAGACGCTGTTCGCGGGTCAGGTCCAGGT
>JAFHKH010000856.1 GCA_016937595.1 Pseudomonas cedrina subsp. fulgida
GGACGCGGGTATCGCCACCCGCTCGCTGGATCACAAGGCCTTCGAGGGCCGTGCGGCCTTCGACAGCGCCTTGATCGAACTGATCGACGCCTTCACCCCCCAACTCGTGGTACTGGCCGGTTTCATGCGCATCCTCAGCGCTGATTTCGTGCGGCATTACGAAGGGCGCCTGCTCAATATCCACCCTTCCCTGCTGCCCAAATACAAAGGCATGCACACGCATCAGCGTGCGCTCGAGGCCGGCGACAGCGAGCACGGCTGCAGTGTGCACTTTGTCACCGAGGAACTCGATGGCGGACCTCTGGTCGTACAGGCAGTGGTTCCGGTAGAGTCCAACGACTCGGCGCAGAGCCTTGCGCAACGGGTTCACACCCAGGAACACAGGATTTACCCACTGGCTGTTCGCTGGTTTGCCGAGGGGCGGTTGATTCTTGGCGACCAGGGTGCATTATTGGACGGTCAGTTACTTGCGGCCAGCGGCCACTTGATTCGAACCTAGGAGATTTTATGCGTCGCGCCTTGCTCTTCGCTTTTGCGCTGTTCGCCTTGCCTGCCGTGCAAGCAGCAGATTTACATCCTTTCTCCGCCAGCTATACCGCCGACTGGAAACAGTTGCCCATGAGTGGTTCGGCAGAACGCAGCCTGACCAAGAACGGTGACGGCACCTGGACCTTGAGCTTCAAGGCTTCCATGATGATCGCCAGCCTGACCGAAACCAGCGTGATCCTGTTCGACAAGGACACCTTGCAACCCAAGAGCTATGCCTTCGAACGCGGCGGCCTGGGCAAGGCGAAAAA
>JAFHKH010000857.1 GCA_016937595.1 Pseudomonas cedrina subsp. fulgida
CGTGGGAACGATCATTCAGCGCGCAAGCCTGTCACTGATCGCCGCGCCCACGTCCTGCGTCGACCCTTGCCCGCCCAGATCCGGGGTGATCGGCCCTTCGGCAATCACGGCCTCGATTGCGCGCAAAATCCCGTCATGCGCCGCGCGATAGCGCGCATCGCCCTGCCCCAGGAAGTCCAGCATCAACGCGCCCGACCAGATCATCGCAATCGGGTTCGCGATGTTCTGTCCGTAAATATCCGGCGCCGAGCCATGCACCGGTTCGAACAACGAGGGAAAGCGCCGCTCGGGATCAAGGTTGGCCGAGGGCGCAATGCCGATGGTGCCCGCGCACGCCGGCCCGAGGTCGGACAGGATGTCGCCAAACAGGTTGGACGCCACCACCACGTCAAAGCGGTCCGGCTGCAACACAAAGCGTGCGCAGAGGATGTCGATGTGCTGTTTGTCCCAACTGACCTCGGGGTAGTTCGCGGCCATCAAGGCGGTGCGTTCATCCCAGTAAGGCATGCTGATGGAAATGCCATTGGACTTGGTCGCCGCCGTCAGTTTCTTGCGCGGGCGGCGCTGGGCCAGGTCGAAGGCGAACTTGAGGATGCGGTCGACGCCGCGCCGGGTGACACCGACTCCTGCAACACGAATTCATGTTCGGTGCCTTCGAACATCTTGCCGCCCACCGATGAATACTCACCCTCGGTGTTTTCGCGGATCACCACGAAATCGATATCCCCCGGCTCGCGTCCGGCCAACGGGCACGGCACGCCGGGGAACAGGCGCACCGGGCGGATGTTGACGTACTGGTCGAAGTCACGGCGAAACTTGAGCAGCGAGCCCCACAGCGAGATGTGGTCCGGGACCTTGTCCGGCCAGCCCACCGCGCCAAAGTAGATGGCGTCGAAGCCCTTGAGTTGCTCGAACCAGTCGTCGGGCATCATCTGCCCGTGCTGCAGGTAATAATCGCAGTGGGCCCAGTCGAGCACTTCGATGCTCAGGTTCAGGTCCCAGGTGCTGGCGGCCTGTGCCAGCACGCGCAGGCCCTCGGGCAACACTTCCTTGCCGATACCATCACCGGCAATCGCGGCGATTCTGAATGCTTTGCTCATGGTTCCTGACTCCCTAGCTCAACCCGCCAATGTGAAAAGCCTTGATCTCAAGGTACTCGTCCAGCCCGTACTTGCTGCCCTCGCGCCCGAGACCCGACTGTTTGACGCCACCGAACGGCGCGACTTCCATCGAGATGATCCCGGTGTTGAGCCCCACCATGCCGAATTCCAGGGCCTCGCCAAAGCGCCACGAACGCGCCAGGTTCTGGGTGAAATAGTAGGCGCCGAGGCCGTAGGGCGTGGCGTTCGCCAGGGCGAGCGCCTCGGCTTCGTCGGTAAGCGCATCCAGCGGCGCCACCGGGCCGAAGGTTTCCTCATTGGCCAGCACCATGCCGGCGTGGCAGTCGCCGAGCACCGTGGGTTGCACGAACGGGCTGTCGCCAGCGGGGATCGCGCCGCACAACAGGCTCGCGCCCTGCCCCAGGGCATCCTCGATATGCCGTTTCACCTTGGCGACCGCCGCCGGGTTGATCAACGGGCCGATCGTCACGCCCTCCTCCAGGCCATTGCCGACCGTGAGCTTGGCCACCTCCTGCACCAGGCGTGCGGCGAAGCGCGCATAAATGCCGTCCTGCACCAGAATGCGATTGGCGCACACGCAGGTTTGCCCGGCATTGCGAAACTTGCTCAGCATCACCCCGGCGACGGCCTGCTCAAGGTCGGCATCATCAAACACCACGAACGGCGCATTGCCACCCAGCTCCAGGCTCAGCCGCTTGATGTGCTCGGCGCTCTGGCGCATCAACAGTCGGCCGACGGCGGTGGAACCGGTGAAGGAAATCTTGCGTACCGTCGGGTTGCCGGTCAGTTCGCCGCCGATGCCGGCGGGCAGCCCGGTGATGACATTGAATACCCCGGCGGGAATGCCGACACGCTCGGCCAGCACCGCCAGGGCCAGGGCCGACAGCGGCGTGAGGTCCGACGGTTTGACGATGATCGGGCAACCGGCCGCCAACGCCGGCGCGCACTTGCGGGTGATCATTGCGTTGGGGAAATTCCACGGCGTGATCGCCGCGCACACGCCCACCGGCTGCTTGAGGGTCAGCAGGCGTCGGTCGCCGCTGGGCGCCGGCAGGGTGTCGCCGTAGATGCGGCGCGCTTCTTCGGCGAACCATTTGACGAAGCCGGCGCCATAGCGAATCTCGCCCTTGGCCTCATTGAGCGGCTTGCCCTGCTCGCAGGTCATGATCAGTGCCAGGTCGTCGAGGTTGTCGAGCATGGCCTGGTACCAGCGCTCCAGCA
>JAFHKH010000858.1 GCA_016937595.1 Pseudomonas cedrina subsp. fulgida
GCGTGCCCAGGCGCTGGAGCCGCGACGGTTGAAGTGCCCCTTGAGGAAGCAGGCCGGTACGCGCACGTCGTGCAAGGTCTTGGCAGGGCAGATCGGTGCGCCGGTGTTCTGGCTCGCCGGCTGGTCGCTGCTGGCGCTGGTCAGCCTGATTGAATTCTGGAACCTGGCGCTGCCCGCGGCCCCGGTCGGGCAATCGGCAAGCATCGGTGCCGCGCTGGCGTTGGCCTTGGCGTTTGGCCTGTTGGTGTTTGAACGGCGGCTGGCCCAGGAAACCGTCGCGCAATGGCCCGAAGCCGCGCACCTGGCGCAGTTGAGCCGGGTGGCGATTCTCTGCTTGCTGGTCAGTGCGATTTGCCTGTTGTTCGCCGGGGCTGAGTCCGTCTGGCCGCTGCGCTTGGCGGTGTTGATCGGCCTGCTGCGGCGCTGGTCTCGCTGGAATTCCTGTTAAGGGCGGTGCTGTCGCTGTTCAGCCCCCGCCAGCCACGCCTCGAACCGCGCCTGATGGCGCACAGTTTTATCGCGGGTTTGCTGCGCTGGCCGCCCCAACCGTTGCTTGCGTTGCAACATGAATTGCACAACCGCTTCGGCATCGACCTGCGCCAGATTTGGGCGTTTACCTACATGCGCAGGGCGTTTTTCCCGGTGTTGCTTGTCGTGCTGGCGGTAGGCTGGGCACTCACTGGCGTACACGAAGTGCCCCTGCAAGGCCGTGGGATTTATGAGCGCTTCGGTAAACCGGTGCAGGTCTTCGGCCCTGGCTTGCATGCCGGATTGCCTTGGCCGCTGGGCCGCGTGATCAGCGTCGAAAACGGCGTGGTGCACGAGCTGGCCACCAGTGTCAGCGACGCCGCCACGCCAGAGCTGGCGCCCGCCGAAGGGCCGGCCCCGCCGGTTGCCAATCGGTTATGGGACGCCAGCCATGTGAACGACAAATCCCAAGTGATCGCCAGCAGCAGCGGCGACAAGCAGAGCTTCCAGATCGTCAATATGGACGTGCGTTTCGTCTACCGCATTGGTCTCACCGACCAGGCCGCGCTCGCCGCCACCTATAACAGCGCGGATGTACCGAAGCTGATCCGCAGCACCGCCAGCCGCATCCTGGTGCATGACTTTGCCTCGCGTACCCTCGATGAATTGCTCGGCGAGCAGCGCACCCGCCTTGCCGACGAAATCGGCCGGGCCGTGCAGGCGGACTTGCAAACCCTCGACAGCGGCGTGGAAATCCTCGCCACCGTCGTCGAGGCGATTCACCCACCGGCCGGTGCCGCCAATGCGTATCACGGCGTACAGGCCGCGCAGATTGGCGCCCAGGCCTTGATTTCCCGCGAGCGCGCGCCGCCAGCGAACAAACCAACCAGGCCTTGCTGCTGGCCAGCACGGCCCGCGACCAGGCCCAGGCCACCGCCCGTGAAGTGAACGCGAGCGCCCAAGCCGCCGACCTGCGTTTTGCCGCCGAACAACAGGCCTACGCCACGCCGGCCAGGCATTCGTGCTGGAGCATTACCTCGGCCAGCTCAGCCAGGGCCTGGCCCATGCCAAGCTGCTTATTCTGGATCACCGCCTCGGCGCCGATGGCGCGCCGACGATCGATCTGCGTTCTTTTACCTTGCCGGCCGACCCTTCGGTGCCGCGTAAAGCCGTTCAATAAGGAGTCTGTCTGTTGAGCGCTCATTCCCACGATCATCATCACGGCCATCACCATCATCACCACGGCGATGACCAGGCGGCCGGCCCGTTTCCCTGGCGGCGCATGGCCTGGGCGCTGTTGCTGGTGCTGTTTGCGGCAGCCGCCGCCAGCC
>JAFHKH010000859.1 GCA_016937595.1 Pseudomonas cedrina subsp. fulgida
CGATGGTGGGGATGATGATGAGGGCGATGAGGGCTGATCTCCCCAATCCCTGACCCACTGAAGATCCAATGTGGGAGCGGGCTTGCTCGCGAAGGCGTCGGATCAGTCGATACATGTGTTGACTGACACACCGCCTTCGCGAGCAAGCCCGCTCCCACATCTGGATCTCGATAAGGTTTCGCAATCGTGCACCGCTTCAATGCACCATGAACCGGCATTGGGCACGGGGCCAGAGCCTGAAACCTGAGCTTCGCCAATAAAAATCTAAAAGCCAAAAACACCAAAGCCCCGTAATCCGGGGCTTTGCGCTTTATGAAGATTTTTTTTGGGGCAATGTGAAAACTCTGGCACGCGCCCTGCAATAACCCCAGTACAACCCAGTTTCGGGGACCTTGGTACAGGCAGGCCGAGAATCCCCTCTTTAACACCGAAGCCTCTGGCTTCACCCCGTTTTGGGAGCCCTGGTACAGGCAGGCCGGGAACTCCCTCTTTTATTGCTCGTGGAGATGGATCTCCAGCCGCCAGCGGTCATCGACCGCCTCCCCGCTCCATATTCCGCGCAACGGCCGAGCCGCCACCAGGTTCAGCAACAGACCGGCATCGGTCTTGCGCACACGCCAGTTCACGTCCTTTTCATTGACCTTGAGTTGTCCACTGGCCGCCTTGCCCTGCGCGTCGAACAACAGCGCCACGGCACCGTCGATGTGCTCGCCGTGCAGCTTGGGCTCGCTGTTGAACCACACCACCACGCCGTCCGCTGCGGTTTCGACCCGTTGCAGCTCGACCGGCTCCGGAGTGGTCAGGCGGCCGATCATCAGGCCGACCATCAGGCCAACAATCGCCAAAGAGCCCATGACCCGCGGCAATAGCTTCGGTCTCGGGTCTTCTTCAGGGGTAGAATGCAGCGCATCTTTACCTTCGGAGCCGTGCATGTTTCACGTCATCCTTTTTCAACCGGAAATTCCGCCGAATACCGGCAACGTTATCAGGCTGTGCGCCAACAGTGGCTGCCACCTGCATTTGATCGAGCCGCTGGGCTTTGACATGGACGACAAGCGCCTGCGCCGCGCCGGGCTGGACTACCACGAGTACGCCACGCTCCAGCGCCATGCCGACCTGGCCAGTTGCCTGGAAAGCCTGGGGCACCCACGGCTGTTCGCGTTCACCACCAAGGGTTCGCGCCCGTTCCATGATGCCAGCTTTGCCGAGGGCGACGCCTTCCTCTTTGGCCCGGAGAGTCGTGGCCTGCCGGCGGAGGTGCTTGATGCGTTGCCCGACGGTCATCGCCTGCGTTTGCCGATGCGCGAGGGCTGCCGCAGTTTGAACCTGTCCAATACCGTGGCCGTGGCTGTGTACGAGGGCTGGCGCCAGCTCGGCTTCAAGTAACACCACATAACCAATGTGGGAGCGG